>JAAYGQ010000202.1 GCA_012727635.1 Tissierellia bacterium
CACTATAAATATCTCTGTATAATGGACTATTTTCTCTTGCATAGTTCACCAGTTTATTTAACCTCTCAGTTTGAAGTTGATAAATCTGTTCTAAAGACATTTTTGAGGCTTTGCTAGCCGCTAGGTACTCCTTAATTATATTTGTAGCCTCCATGACATTTCCTTTCTTATTCAAGATATTCTTAATAATTCCATTTTACTCTAAACTTCCTGATTTTACTAGTTTTTAATGAATATTTCTTAATTATAAGTAAGTAACGCCTAATTGTCTCTGAGAAAACCTTCACTCCTGATATACACGCTTAGAATAGCATTTAAACTATTAATTGGTTGTGAGGTATTGGCGCTGATATCTAGTATATTAAAGATGATAAGATTGTAGAAATTTATTAATACCACACTGAATAGGAGTTATTTTCTAGTAACTCATAAGCTTGCTAGGCTGACAATGATAATCCGGTCCCTAATTTTAAAATATATCTAGAATAAATCAAATTAAAAATTTCATCCATGAAATAATAAAGCAGTTGTTTATCAAGTTCTGTGTCTAAAAAACGGACTCTTTATACCCAGAGATACCATGAATGCTTAACTGATAACTAGTTTCATATTCTGCCGGAGTTTTGCTTTATTAATCCAATAACTATTCCCTAAACACTTTGTGTATCTAATAACTCCCAGACACTCCTAAGCAATTATTCTTCTGGAATACAATTCCATACTGCTTGAGAGATAAACAAATCATCTCTATGTCCAAATAAAGGTTATATTACTACACCAAGCTGTATGGGGTTGTGCTAGTGTGAAATCATGTTTGAGCTAATTTTTTAACGATGCTAAGAGGTCCCGGCCAAATATCATACCAGTATAAGCTTTGATGAATGGGCTTTGATGTCTTCCTCGCTAATACACTTATTGACTGTTCTTTGAGCTATTTTATAACCCCTTGCCTCAAAGACCATAGTGATTTTAGGCTCATTATAAATCTAATCCGATTCTTGATGGATACTGGAAATGGCTTCTTTAATTCTCGCTTGACGCTTTGTTTGATTGGAAAGTTTTCGATTCTTCCAATGATAATACCCTAAAGTCGAAAACGCTCGGTTCATCCAGAACTCCTTTGGCGGATATTCTGAATTGAACTTTGCGAACACATTCATAGAGGAATAATATTCGTCTTTCTCTTTAATCCCCATTGCTTTTTTCCGGTATCCTTTAGGGTATAATATCTACAGAGCATAGTTCTTATGCATAAGTTCTCTTTTAAAACATGCTAACTCTTTGGCTTCTTCAATGTCATAACTCTACGAACCAATGGATCAACTTCACCACCAGTCTTTTTGACTGTTTCTGCCAGCTATAAAAAGATGGTGCACTTATGCCAAGATTAGGCTACAGCGCGGTTATTGTTTAATCTAGGTGATCTTAGCAGTACTTGAGTGCATCTTCTTTGAACTGTTTATCGTACTACTTAGTCTCCTTTTAGTCTACTCTACATCATTTAGTGGTCTTACATTTAGCCTGTAGCTTTTCTAGGTTAGTGCTAATCTGCCAAATAAAGAATTCAAGTCATTTCTAACCTTACTTAAATATATGGAGAACATTAATATGAAAAAGCGCTTTAAAATAGCTCTAACCCTCCTACTAATAATAATAATTGTGTTAATTAGCGGGTTTTTAATTTATGCATCGGACTATTATAGAGCCGATGAAGTAGCAATGGAAATCATGGCAGACAAAACCAATCTGTCTTTTAGAAACAACATGATGATACTATCCCCCACAATCCCCGGTGATACCGCACTGATTTTTTATCCCGGTGCCAAGGTAGAATATACGGCCTATCTTCCCATTATGGAAAAACTCAGTAGAGAGGGTATTACTTGCGTTTTGATTAATATGCCCTTGAATTTTGCCATATTTAATAAAAATGCTGCAAACAAAGTTTTTGCTGAACTTCCAAATATAAAAAAATGGTTTATAGGAGGCCACTCCCTAGGCGGCGCTATGGCCAGTAGCTACGCAGCAGAGCATAAAGATAAAATTAAAGGCCTTATATTACTAGGCGCTTATATCTATGGAGATGTCGCACCGGAAAATGCTTTGACTATCTATGGAACGCTGAATTCAGATTTAGAAAAGAACATAGATTATACTGAAAATATTATCGTTATTGATGGCGGAAACCATGCTCAATTTGGTAATTATGGTGAACAAAAGGGTGATCTACCCGCCACTATTACCAGTGATGAGCAGCAAGAGATTTCCGTGAAAGCCATTCTAGAATTTATCGAAAACAAATCCAAACAATAACGAGGTGTTCCACCTACTAAGAACAGAATCGATTCCAAATAAGGAGAACTATATGAAAACCGCCATTGTCTATTTTTCACTGGAATGAAATACTAAGTATGTGGCAGAAAAAGATGCGAAAGAACTGGATGCTGAGCTAATCCCAATAATACCAATTAACAAATACCCTAGGGGAAAAATAAGCAAATACTTTTTTTGGTGGGAAAAGCGCCCGATCCAAGGAGAACCGGCTACTAGAACCCTATCCATTTAATTCTAGTCATTATGATTTGATTGTGCTTGGCACGCCTATGTGGGCCGGAACCTTTGCCCCTCCTCTAAGAACCTTTTTGAATGAAAACAAATTAATCGGTAATAAAGTAGGTCTCTGTGTAACTTGCTCAGGCACCTCGACTAAAAAACCCACTGAAGAAATCCAAAATGAAATACCTGGATCAAAAATTATTTCTACCCTTAGCCTAATTAAACCTCTGAAAAAACCCAATCTGGAAAATAGTAATAAAATCCTTAGCTTTTGTGCAAAGCTGAAAACTGCCTATTTAGGATAATTCACTAAAGTAAAAAAGTTATAGATGATATTTTACTAGAGTTTATGTTAATAGAGTTCTTACTAGGCAGTAGCAAATTGAGCCACACTAGCCTTGGATTAACATAATGACACTCTGATACAAATGAGTTTTATCGCAAAAAATCCGCACTTATAAGCCTAGGGCGATAAATTCGGTCTTTTTATTTGTAAAATCATATTCCATAGGTATGGTTTACTCCATCCATAAATATCGGTAGATGTGGTTGATAAAAAGTAAATACTATAAAAATAACTAGAACAATAGAAATTAAAAATAGCGCAATCCATATATTCATTCCTTTATGATATTTAAAGACATGTAAACCCAAGCATTGCCCTAAGATTAAAACAAAAAACAATAAAAAAATATCCACCGCCAATATTTCAACACCAAAGGCCTGGGTATAGAAATAATAACTCATCGGCATGGTTATGATCGCTGTTACCATTGCAACCAAAGAAGTGGTAAACCATTTGTTTGCATTGATGTTGTATTCATTGCCACGAAATATGTAGTAGAGCCCCCACCATAAAATCACAGGTAACACAACCATTTTGCAATGTTCCCAAACGCTTTCATTGGTGGCGCTAATGGCTGCAATAACTTTTAATTTACCCGTCATTTCATACAAAAAATGAAACAATGAGCCTATGAGAAATAGCATAGGGATTCCAATTAAAATCCACTTTTCAGGCTGGCTATACTTTTTAAACATATCTAACCTCCAATTAACTTATATAGTGTTATTTAATAGGGAGTTTGGTAAGAAAAATAGCCCTTTGAAGAGTTAGAAAAGAATTATGTCATTATGGTAAAAGAAATGAAATTGCTTTAAGACTAAAGTTGCACTGGTAATCTTCTTTTAAGCCTAGTAATAAAACTCAAAATGTCCGTGAGACACTAGGCCTAGGAAGAATTTGTAGATAGAAATCAAGTGCCAGCTCCATCTGGATAAAGGGGACAAATTATGATGAAATCCTCAATTTGTCTGTCTAGAGATATTGAATAAATTATAACAAATTGTCATATGTAAATCAACTTAGGTGAAGTAAATTACTCTAATCTTAACCATAATTGAGTAAAGATTGTATAAATGACGATTCTGATAAAGTCTGATGAGTAAAGAATGAGTAAATTACAGCTTGGTTTTCAAATTAATGACCTTTTAAAACATACATGAAAGCCAGCCGAAGAAAATCACCAGTAATATGATAAAATAAAACATATGGGCGCAGACAATGTTCCATTCAAACTTCCTATTAGAAAAGAGGGCATATGTATTATTCTTCCTATGATTCTCCCCTGGGAATCTATACTATGGCAGCAGATGAAAAACATCTCTTAGGCCTTTGGAAAATAGATCAAAAATATTATGACCAAGCTTTACCCAGCCTAATCATTAAAGATGATAAAAACTCTATTTTAACCTATTCTGGCCAGTGGTTAGACGAGTACTTTAAAGGCAATAGGCCCGAGATATCCCTTCTGCCACTAAATCCTATGGGCAGTGAGTTCCGTAAAAAGATCTGGAATATTCTACGGCATATCCCCTATGGCGAAACCATTAGCTATGGAGAAATTTCAGAACTGATGGCCAGAGTACTGGACATAAAAAGCATGTCCGCTCAGGCTGTTGGTGGCGCTGTGGGACACAATCCTCTATCGATTATCATTCCCTGCCATAGGGTTGTGGGAAAAAACGGTGGTTTAACCGGCTATGCTGGAGGACTCTCAACGAAAGTTAGACTTCTCAAACACGAGGGAGCTGATTTATCCAAACTCTTCGTTCCAATGAAAAGTCCTTTTTATGATGACTTTGAAAAATTAAAATTAGGTTAAGGACTTCATATCAGGAAAATTTATATTTAAAAACTTTCCAACACCTCTTTATTCCAAACACCTATGCACATCTTTGCCCTCTATGCAGTAACCAATGCGACAAAGAATAATTTTCCTTCCCTGCTATCAAAGCTATGGTAGATAAGTAAAAAATCCCCTGGAGAAATCGCTCCAGGGGATTTTTGATCACACAATATACTTTATCTTTTTGTCACTAGTAAAGGAACTAAAGCCTCTTCTCCCCTTCAAGGGCTCTAAGGGGCGCAATATCCTCAGAAACCTCTAAAACGCCTAGGTAGGTCCCATTTTCATCTCTTAGTGCGAAATAGCGAATTAAAACAAAGCTCTCTCCCATTTTAATCCAAAAAATCTCTGAATCCTTTTTTCCCGCCTTAAAGTCTTCGACAATGGCGGTAACCCTATCAAGACTTTTTGGTGGATGGCAATCGGAAACTTCACGTCCTATAATCGTACGAGTTCTGGGAAAAACCCTATCCTTTGATTCACTAAAATAATGAACTTTATCATCGGCTCCTACGAAGGTAATATCGCAGGGTAAGCTATTAAAAAGAGTGGTAAGTTCCTTCACATTAAAGAAACCACTGGGCAACTGAATAGGAGCATCATTTGTTGGTTCCACAGCTGCAGAGCCTTTCTTTAGCCAGGCCACTGCATCCGAAGGACTGGCATTTTCTCTATCTCCGGTAAATACATAACCGAAATGGGCACTCTCTTGGGCCACTAGTTTCCAGCCCTGGGCATCGATGTGCTTGGCAAGAAGTGGCGAAAGAATATCATTTTCTTTTGTCATCATGGAGCGAATTTGTTCTAGGGCTTTTTTGATTGACTCAGTTGCATCTCCAACTCTATCCTCTGCAACTGCCTCTAATGACGCCTTTAAGAATGCTCGAATTTCATCATCAACTCCCCACATGACTTTAGGCGGTGCTGTAACCCCTGCTTTTTCCAAAAATGGAAAGAGCAGATTCTCTTTTCTACTATAGTGCACATCCACCTTTGAAAGTTGCTTTAGAGCTTGGAGAATCTTCTCTTTTTCCTGCTTAGGATGTTTTTGATATTCTTCAAATCGCCCTTCAAAGTTGTTGTCAAGAAAATCCAGCAACCCTTTATTTTCTTCTTTAAATATATGAAGGGGATGCCCCAGCTCTTTTGATTTTACTTCGATCTGCACACGGTTTTCAAATAAAGTTGCATGAACATCACAAAGAGTTTGTATTTCTTCTACGGTGTAGCCCTCATTGATCAGTTCCTGTTCCGCATCGGCGATTTCTTGTGCCGGTACATCTTTAAAATGCTTTCTAAATTCTCCCTTAACATCATCCACACTGGCTCCATCGTGGAGTTTTTTAATCATTCCTTTTAAAACTTCAGAAGTTTTCATTTTTTACTCATCCTTTTCTAATTATTATTGTGCATTACCTTCGCTTTATTGACTGAGTGGCTGTCTGCTTAAGCCTGATTTCTTTCACTATATCTTTAGTGCATTGGCATCGGAGAAGATTTTCCCCTTTTCTACGAAATATACCAATATATTATGTTTTTAGTAAAGTTTTTTTGATTTTGTTTATCTATGTGTAGTTACGGCTCCTGTTTTTTATAGAGTGTGATGATAGGTAAAATCTCTCGAGCATGCTCTTGGCGCAATTTGGCACATCAATAGGACAATGAACATCTAGATTTTTACCCAATAGACCACTATTTCTCCCGCATTTAAGACAAGATCTTTGATATTTTCATCGGTCATTAGAACTGTATTTGCATTTATCCAAGGAGCTACTTCCATCTTCCTATTTGATTTGACTCAGAAAAAACCTCCTAGAGAGTTTCGCTTTATCTGTATATATAAAGCATACCCAATTAGGAGGAAGTTAGCATTGACTCAAATCAATTTTCACAATTTATA
>JAAYGQ010000203.1 GCA_012727635.1 Tissierellia bacterium
CTGGGCATTAGTATGGAACAGTCTGCACAGATGCTTCAAGAGCAAGGCTTTGTAGAAATCAAGAAATAATCTAACAAAGGGCTTTGGTTCCCATGTAAGAACCAAAGCCCTTCTACTTTTTCTTTTTTCCTTCCTTATCTTTTTTATTTTTTTCTTCTTTTCTTGAGCATACTATAAAAATATGGTGGTTAGTTTTATTCCAAATCGGCTTTACTGTAGCTTGGAACCACTCTTTTAAATTCTTCATAGATCTCTTCTTGCATTTTCTTATCATTAAATATATCAAAGCCCGTCATAGCCAGGGCCTTGGCACCTTTTATCATCTGTAGATGAGCCCGCTCTGAAATGGAAGCCTCGGTGAATTCAAGAGAGTGACTGTTTATGCCCGGCTCAGCAATCTTCAGATAGGAGTGGATGGAGGGCACCACAAGACTGACATTGCCTATATCCGAGGAACCATATTTCATATTCGGTTCAGGATACTTCATTTCTTCTCCAAACTGAGCAATGTTTTCTTTTAGAGCCTCGGCGATGATTCTATTGGGATATCTCTCGGTATAAATTAAACTTTTGGAGATTTTCGCCTGGGCTCCGGTAAGTCTTTCAACGGAATCTACAGCCTTTTCCATATAATCTAGAATGATCCTTAAATCACCTACAGTATCGGCCCTTACACTAAATTTACAAGAGGCATAGTCCGGTATAATATTGGAAGCCCTTCCTCCCTGGGTTATAATTCCATTTATATTGGATTTTAAAGGAAGGACCGCTCTTAAATGATCTAGCGCATTAAAGGTTTGTATCACGGCCTGCAGAGCATTGATCCCCTTCTCTGGTGTAGAAGAGTGGGCGGATTTACCATAGTACTCTACCCTAACTCCCCTTGTTGCCAGGCCCCCTCTACATATCATATTGCTGGTACTGGGGTGGATCATTAGAGCATAGTCGATATCATCAAAGACCCCCTCCTTGACCATAATCACCTTGCCACCGCCACCTTCTTCGGCAGGGGTTCCCATTAATACCACTGTCCCACTAAATTTATCCGCTACTTTACTCAGGCCGATGGCTGCACCGGTAGACATGGCTGCAATGAGGTTGTGACCACAGGCGTGGCCTATTTCTGGCAAAGCATCATATTCGGCTAAAAAGGCTACCTTTGGCCCGCCTTCTTTTCCTTTGTACTGTGCTCTAAAAGCCGTTTCTAAGCCTGCCACTGGTTTTTCTACCACAAATCCGTGTTTTTCCAGCATAGCTATTATATTTTCCGCTGCACTGTATTCTTCAAATAGGAGTTCAGGTTTTTCGTGGATCTTCTTACTTAGTGATACAAGGTCATCGCCGATCTTGTTGATTTCTTCAATCATTCGATCTTTTACAAGCATAGTTTTTACCTTTTCTATTGCGTTTTTTTTCCAAACTATAAAATTACCCCTAAGTGGGTTTTTATTTAGGTCTGTCTTTTATAAAGAGCAGAAATAGTTCCCGGAGAGAGTATTCCTTGCGCCTCAGTAGAATGACTGGGTGGTTAAGAGACCTTAGCTTATCAAGAGTGCCTGGTCTTTAGGATCTTGCTGGTTTCAAAACCTTGAGAGTCAAGGAATTTAATTATTTCCAAATAGTCCTTTTTATTCATCTTGGGGGTTCTACTGAGAATCCACAGACTGCTTTTGCTCTTTCCCATTACAAGGGCATATCTATAGTCAGAGGCTAACTTAATAACATTATAGTCGGCTTTAAAGGGCCAGAAAAACTGCACATATAGGCCTCCACTGCATTTCTCGTCGCGAAGCCAAGCGAGGCCTTTAATACCTCTTTTCTTACCATTTTTATAGCCTCTATTGTCAACCCCTATCTTTTTGTCACTTCTAAGGGTGTAAAGGGCCGTTACATTGTCCAGCCCCCCTTGTTCCTTGGCCGATAGTTTACCTATTTCATACCATTTCCCCAAATACTTATTTAAATCTAAATCGCATATCAGCTCTATTCCATTATAAATCCTTAGATCTTTTTCCATGATTTTCCTCTACCCTCTCTTTGCTTTATGCTTATCCATTACAAAACTATAATCCACCCCTTGGAGGATTTTAATAAAGGCCCTCCACAAAGAATTCCTCTTATTTTATTTGATTTCTATTTCACTGCTATTTTTTCAAATACCCCTGCAGCCTCTATGGCCAAAGCGCTGCAGCCCCCTTCACCGGGCTTAAGGTGACGGCAGTTGGTGTTTCCAAATTTTTCTTTAAAGCTTGTATACCACTGTGTGCACATCTCTTTAAGCTGGGGGTTTGAGTGGGGAGCGCTCTTGCCCCCATAGATATGAGCTAAGGCGGCGTAGCCACCAATTAATAATCCACAGGCGTCGCCCTGAGACAGACCACCGCCAAAGGCCGCCATTTGTATTTTGGCGTCTTCACTGACATCTAGATTGTAATAGTCTACAATGGCTCTAAACATGGATTCGGCACAATTGTACTTGCCTCTACTTGCCTGGTCTTTGGACTGGGCTCTAGGCATATAAAAATTTACTCTTTCACTTAAATTCATATCCACTCCTATTTCTTATATACTATCATAGGCTTATTATCCTATTTCTTTTAAAAGGGACAATCTTTCCAACCAGTGTTTTTTTTACAAGGGCTTCATAAAAAATAAAACCTCAAAGTCTTCTAAAAAGAAGAGCCCTGAGGTTTACTTTATACTTTTACGAAGAATTTTTCTTCTGGGCTATGATAGAATTTTTATTCACAAAGAGCCTTTACTTATTTCTGATTTCCAGGAGTTTTGTTTTCAATTCTCCTTCAATTTTATAGAGTTCTACTTCGGCTTCTTTTCTCTTTTGATGGCCTTCTTGTTGAATGCGCATGACTTCATCCAGGGTGGAAATTAATGTTTCATTGGTAAATCTGAGGGTCTCTATGTCTACGATGCCCCGTTCTGATTCTTTGGCCGTCTCCACCGTTGCCATCTTAAGCTTTTCAGCATTCTTTCTCAGTAGCTGATTGGTCATATCGGTCACTTCCCTTTGGGCTTTTGCCGCCTGGGTAGAATGGTCTAGGCCCAGGGCCAAAACCATTTGGCTCTTCCAAAGGGGAATGGTATTGACTATGGTTGACTGAATTTTCTCTGCCATAATGGTATCGCTGCCCTGCACCAAGCGAATTTGAGGTGCCATTTGGATAGATATCATTCTGGTTAATTCGAGATCATGAATTTTTTTCTCAAAACGATTGACTATGGCAACCAAATTATTAAAGGCTTGGGCATCCTCGGGTAGACCACTTTCCACGGACTTATCTAAAAGGGCCGGTAGTTCTTCTGCTTGAACGCTGGCCAACTTCTTTTTACCCGCTAGAATATACATTGAAAGCTCTTTAAAGTAGGTTTTGTTGAGTTCATACATTTTATCCAGCATGGCAATGTCTTTTAATAGATGGATTTGATTGGATTCCAGGGCTTCAGTAATCCGGTTGATGTTGCCTTCGGCTTTATCGTATTTTGCTTTCATGGTAGTAATCTTATTGGAAGATTTCTTAAACATTCCTAAGAAACCCTTCTCATCTTCTTCTACATCAAAGCTTTTTAGTTCTGTAACTACGCCGGAAAGCATTTCGCCTATTTCACCCAGATCCTTTGTCTTTACATTGTTCAAAGCTGCTTCAGAAAAATCCGCTATTTTCTTTTGTGCTCCCACTCCGTATTGTAGAATCTGATTGGATTTATGCAGATCGATTTGATTTACAAAATCCTCTACAATTTTCTTCTCTTCCTGGGTAAGCATACTTTCATCTAGCTCTGCGCTTTGAAGCTTGGCATAATCGGCTTTGAGTATTTCTTTACTTAGGATCTCCTCGGCAGAGGCCTCCTCTTCAAAGGGTTCAAAGGTTAGTATTGGAGTTTCGTTATTCATTATTCATCCTCTCTTACTTTATTTCTAGCTCTCATATCGTCGGTTGTAAGGCCTTCTTGGGCAAACATTGTTTCCAGTACAGATATATCCGTTGATACATCCATAGCTAAGTCCCCAAAGAGTTGGTCTAGTAAGTTCTCAAAGGCAATATTTATCGTATCCATAGTTTTTTCTATCTCTCTTTTTGCACTGGAGATATTTTGTCCCTGCACCGGTTGATTGTCTAGTTTTTTATAGGCATCCAGTAGTTTTAGTGTGGTGGGCAAGAAATAATCGGTAAATTTTCTTATCTCATTGAACATTTCTGGATGCATTTCAACATAATTAAAGATTTTTTCCGTTACTTCTTCGAGTCTATCTAATTTTTCTGATATTTCCTCACCGGGGATTGCTTCATTTGCTTCTTTGATTCTCAAAACCAGCTCACGTCCCTGGTCCAGGGTCTTCTTATCTTGTGAACTTAGGCCATGGTAGCCCTCTCTTGCCATCTCAATTTCTTTTGCCTTTTCAGAGGCGATCTTCTGCCGGTAGAGAGCTTCTTGATATTGATTAAAACTTTCGTTGCTCAGCATAAAAGTTGTATTGTCATTGTCGATATGGCCTTCGGGGAACATTCCCTTTGCAATCATTTTACGCAGATCATTTTCTATATATTTTTCGCTTAATCCCGTGGCCATGGATAACTCTCTAATGGAGCAGTAGCTTTGATCTCCAAGGCACAAGAGATATTTTTGAAATCTTTTTACTCTTTTTCTCTCACTGCTTCCCTTTAAGCTGAGCCCTATACTTAAAAGGAGAAAGGGTGAAAGAATCAAGGCAAGGTTATAAAACAAACTGCCCAAGACACCGCCAAGTATTACCAGCACAAAGGTCGAAACGGAAAATCCCACTGTCCCTAGGGCTCCAAACACTGTCATCAGTGTACCGGAAACCTGCCCCATGGGCACAGTAAGCTTTGTCTGAGTAGGGGCTTTTTTATAATTGCTAATTTCTACCTTGCCATTTATTTTCGTTGCACTTGTTGATTGTGCTTTGGGTACAGTACCTGAAATAATTTCATATTCACTGGGTTTTACCTTGTAGTTTTTGCTATTGTAACTTTGTTTGCTATTTGTATAGAGTCTACTTTTCGAAGCGATGGCTATTTTAGCTTCATTGAGTGCATCCTTGGCAATATTTTGAATATCGCGATTCAATCGATGAAAGTCCTTATTGTTTAATACATTCTGCACGGTACTGATTATTTTATCGCCAAGGTCTGAATTGTTTCTATTATTCATTTTTGCCTCCGAATATCACTACAAAGCAAAGGGATTTCTTTCCCTTTGTTTTCTTCTTTATTCTTATGAAACTTTTGGGATCAATATACTAAGAGTCTCCTATTATAAGAAGCACGCTCATGGCCCTAGGCTATATATATTATGATAACTATGATATCTATTATATACTATCATGGTTAAAAATGTTAGTTGAGAAGGCCTTAAACCTAGGATTTCGCCTCTTAATCATTACTTTGTTTTTGCTTTCATCAATAGCTGTCCTATAAAGTTTCCTCCTTCTTTAGAGCTTGTGGATGGAATACTTTTCCGTTCCAGATCCATCTATAGGCAAGAAAAATAGGAGACCATTTAAAAACCCCAATTAAAATGGATACAATTGGGGTTTATCTAGGTCTACTTCTCTTCTACTAAATTCAGTGTGAGAATTCTACTTTGTATTTCTGATTATTCTTGAAGCATAATCTTTTCTACTAAGTCCGCTACATCCTCACAGGAGTCCAAGGTGTTTTCTAGAAGTTGGTAGATTTCTTTTTTCTTTATAATGCTAAGAACATCCGATTCGTCTTCAAAGATGTGCCTCATACTCTCAGAATAAATCATATCTCCTTCTTCTTCTAGGGCATTGATTTCAATAACCAAATTATTAATTCTGTTGTTTGGGTTTTTCTTGAAATCCTTAAAGGCTATCATAAGCTCGTGGGTCTTCTCACAGGCTAAAACGATAACCTCTACAAAGCGCAGCATAAAGTCGTCTCTTTTTTCTACTCCCATAATATTAAGGTGAATGGCAATGTCATTGATGCTGTCGGTTACATTTTCAATCCCTTCCAACACGTCCATAATGTCGCTTTGATCAATGGGGGTGATAAAGGCTGTTTCAATAATCTTTAAAGACCTGTGACGGTGGCCGTCGCCTTTGTGTTCTATATCTTTTATATGCTGGAAGCTTTCTCTATCAATTCTTTCCTCTTGGAAAGCCGCCTTTAATGCCCGCGCGGCTTCAAGAGAAACCCCTGATCCCTCTACAAACATTTCAAAAAAATCAACTTTTTTACGGGAAAATTTATTTAGGACTTTTTGTACAAAGGACCTTGACTCTTGATTCTCCTTACTACTGTCTTGATTTGTTTTATTATTCATTTTAATATACCTCCAGGTTTTATTTCAATTGGTCAAGGGCTCAGAACTAGATAAGAAGGAAGCGGAAAACCGTAGCAAATACGTAGCCTAAAAATAAGCAAGCTGGAAAAGTTAGAACCCAGGCAATCATCATTTCCTTGGCAATGCCCCAATTGACTCTATTGACTCCCTTTGAAGCTCCGGCCCCCATCATAGCACTTCCCTTGGTGTTGGTGGTACTAAGGGGAATTCCTAGGACAGTGGCCATTAGCATGCTCCCTGAAGCCACAACCTCCGCTGCAAAGCCCTGATACTTCTCAAGCTGAACCATATCCATACCCATGGTTTTGATGATTCTGTATCCTCCGATGGAAGTTCCTGCCGCCATTAAAACCGAGCACAATATCATAATCCAAAGGGGGATATTCATTGCTCCGCTTAGATCATTGGAATAAACACCACCAATAACCAAGGCTAAATAAAGAACACCCATAAATTTTTGTCCATCTTGGGCACCATGGCTAAAGGCCATCAAAGAAGCACTCACTACCTGTCCCCTGCTAAAGAATTTATTGGCTGCCCTTCGTTTTGCATTTCTAAACAAAGAAGCAATGGATTTGGACCCTAAAAAGCCCAAAACAAAACCCAGTACAGAGGAAATAAGCAGACCGATTAAAACTTTGTTTAATGAGCCCCAGTTAAAAGCATCTATTCCATTAAGAGACATCCCGGCTCCCATGAGGCCCGCTATCAGAGCGTGGCTTTCACTGGTAGGGATGCCATAGCGCCAAGCCGACACTGCCCAAATAATTATGGAAAGCTGTGCAGCACCCAGGGTCACTAGGGCTTCTTTTCCTGCGCCAATATCAACGATGGTTGCAGTGGTTTTAGCCACGGCAGAGCCCATAAGAAACACTCCCAGAAAATTAAAGACCGCGCCTAAGATAATGGCAGCCCTAGGACTCAGAACCCGTGTGGAAACCACTGTGGCTATAGCATTGGGCGCATCTGTCCAACCATTTACAAATATCGAACCACAGACCAGTATAACCACAACAATTAGCAATGTAGTCAAGTTCAACCTCCTAATTTTTAACATAAAAAATATCCGTTACTCTAAAATTTCATGATACCTGAAATACAAATCTATTCTTTTTATCTTTATTATTGTAACAAAATATAAAAATAAAACAAAGGAAAATCGATTTAGATTCAAAATAAATTGCTTTCATTTTTCTCTCTTCTATCAGCCCAATATATTGAAGTAAATAGGCTACAGGCCCTGACAGGCACCTAAAAGGGCTAACCTTTTGTGTTGCCTAGCTAACTGATTGTTTTAAATTCAAGTTTTTTATACTAGGACTTCATTTTATTCCAATCTCCATGGATTCAGTTAAGTATTTGCGCTTTAGGGTAATTAGATAATAATGGAAAAAAATTAAAGAGGTGTGATATGAAAGTTGTTATCATAGGTGGAGTGGCAGGAGGTATGAGTACTGCTTTTAAAGCAATCCGTGAAAATCCTAACTTAGACATTACAGTTTTAGAACAAGAAGATTATATATCCTTTGGGGCCTGAGGCCTACCCTATTATATCGGTGATATATTTAATGATATAGACAAGACAATGTTCTCAAGAACCTTAAAGGATGCCCAGGAAAAAAACATCCATTTGTTGCAAAGGCACAAAGTAGGCTCGGTAGATTTTGATAAAAAGCGAGTTTTTGCCCGAGATTTAGATAAAGGGGAAGAAAAGATATTCCACTACGATCAGCTGGTAATCTCCACCGGAGCAAAGGCGCTCATTCCCGAAATGGACGGAATGGATTCGGATAATGTATACACCATTACCAAACCCTATATTGTTAAAAGACTCAAAGAAAATCTTGAAGACTATAAAACCATCGCTATCATTGGCGGTGGCTTTATCGGTGTGGAAGTGGCCGAGCAGTTATCTAAGTACAAACACCTAAAGGTAAATCTATACCACTCCCGAGATCAGCTCTTAAATAAAGTCTATGACGCTAAGGCGGGTAAAGCCATCGAAGAAGAACTAATCAAACTTGGAGTAAAGATTCACTTTTCCGAAAGACTTAAAGATATTATTGTAGAGAATAAAAGTGTAAAGGAAATCATTACCACAAATCGACAGGATAAAATCGACGCCTTAATTTTAGCCGTAGGCTTTCGGCCCAATACAGATATTTTTAGTGATAAAAGACTGGAGAAACTTAAAAACGGTGGGATTGTCATAGATAAATACGGCCGGACTTCCATCAAAGATGTATGGAGCGTAGGCGATTGTGCCACGGTTCCCCATAAATTTCTCAAGGATGCTTATATTCCTCTGGCAACCAGTGCCAGTAAAATAGCCCGGCAAATAGGGATAAATTTATCCAAACAAGAGGAAGATTTCTTTGCCCCCTATGAATCCATAAGCAGCAGTTCTGTAAAGGTAGGAAATTTAGAGTTTGGTACTACAGGGCTTACAGAAACTCAGGCAGAGGACCTGGGCTACGATTATGCTGTTGCCCAGTCTAAAATCCAAAATAAACCAGGCTATATGCCCGGTTCCCATCCCTTGGATTTCAAAATTATCTATGAAAAGAAAAGCTACAGGATTCTAGGAGCTCGAATTTTCGGAGAGAGGGATGCCGTACTCCGGCTTCTTCCCTTTACCACGGCTATCCATGGGAATCTTACCACTGAGGATCTAGCCTATTATGACTACGCTTATTCGCCTCCCTTTTCTCTAACCTGGGAAGCAGTAAATACCGCAGCTTCCGTGGCAAAATAAGATAAGGGCAAGGAAGATATCCTAACAAACCATAGGCCAAGTTAGATGCCCAAACCTATGGTTTGTTTTAAATGCATTTACACTATTAATTCTAAGGAAAGAGGCCTGGGCATTTTTAATGCACCGATAAAAACGGAGGAAGAAAATGTGGGATAATGTCGATATAATACTCTTTAGATTGTTTCTAGCTCTAATTTTTTCGGGTCTCATAGGATATGAAAGAGAAGTAAGTGAAAGCAATGCTGGCCTGAAGACACATATCCTTGTTGCCATTGGCTCAACCATTGTGGCTTTGATGCAAGTAGAAATAACACAATACGTAAGAGAAATTGGCCTAGCCAATCCCCTGGGGCCCATGAATGTCACCTCCGACGCTTCTAGATTAATTGCCCAGGTTGTTAGTGGCATTGGTTTTTTGGGTGCCGGAACCATTATCGTTACAAAAAGCAATATATCGGGACTGACTACTGCTGCTTCCATCTGGGCGGTGGCCAGTATTGGCTTAGCCCTGGGTATGGGATTCTATCCCATCGCCGTATTTGGATTTCTCTTTGTTATTTTGACCTTATTTATATTTAAACGTTTTGTCAATGTAAATAGATCCTATAGTATTATCGTTAAGTATATGGGAGGAGCTCCTACTCTAAAGGAAATAAAAGTCACCTTGGATAGCTTGGATTTTAAATATGAACTTTTATCTTACAATAGTGATATCTTTGTTGATTATGTCATTCGAGAAAATGTTTTTAAAATAAAAAACAAAAGCACGGACTTTCAAGGCATTATGGCCAAGTTATCCAATATAGAAAATATTATCAGTGTAGAAAGAAGTGATCTGCACATTTAAACTGAAAATTCAAAGGGCCCTCTGGCTCGCTGACAATAGCTCCTAGTGTCTATGAAGAACAAAGCCCAAAGCCTATTTAAGGTAAAAAAAGAAGAGGAAAATTGTCCTCTTCTTTTTTTTGTTTTCATTTATTTGGTTCTTTGTGACTTCCATGGTCATGGTTAAAGCTTATTTTGCTCTAAAAGTTTGGATAAAAAATACTGAATTTGAACCCTCCACCAGTCCCAATCGTGATTTACATCGTATCCCCAGTAATCAACCCAGGCAGGAATATTTTTTTCATACAAAATATGTTCAAGCCCTTGGGTGTCCTTAATGCTATCTTCTTCCCAGGCCCCTTGGCCTGTGCAAATAATAATATTGCTATTTCGATACAAATCCAAATAGCGTGAATCCTCCAGCTGAGATAAATAATCTACCGGGGAATTGGTATAGATATCAAATTTATCTAGATTTTCTCCCACAAAAAATCTAGCGTCATAGATGCCACTGAGAGCGATAACACTCTCAAAGATATCGGGATGTTTGAAAAAGAAATTCGCGCTATGATATCCACCCATACTGCAGCCCGTAGCCATCATTTTCCCAGGGTAATTGTTGTGGAGCCGGATAAAGGGAATGACTTCGTCGACGATATAACTGTCGAAGGCGTTGTGGAGCCTACCTATATCCTCCACATTTTCTTTCTTACTAAGCCAGGTCTCATTGTCTATACTATCTAGAGTGTAGACCCGGATAACTCCGCTTTCAATATAATCTTTACAGGCTTCGATCATGCCAAAACCCTCGTATTCGTAAAATCTCCCCCCCGAGGAAGGAAATACCACTAGGGGTTTACCGCTATGACCATAGCTTTTAAACTGCATAACTCTTGCCAATTTCGAACTATAAAAAGAATGGTTCTCTATATGCATCTCACTGTTACTCCCTTTGGTTTCGCTGTTAAAGTGTTTCTCTTTGCAGTATAAATTGCGCCGCTTCTATTAAAGATTCTTTATCCGGCGCCTTTAATACTATACCGTAGTTGCCAATGGCGGCGGCAAAAACAGAAGCGATGGGGCCATTGTATATCATTAAATCCTTGTATTTTATAAGAACGTCCTCGACGGAATGTTTGTGACTAAATCCGGATCCTTCTTTGCGCCCAATATACATACAGCAACTGGGAACTCTTTCTTCCAGCTCTAGTTTCTCTCCAGCCACCAGCTGAGCATAGGCTCTGTAGAGATCCCTATCATTGGAATAGTTAAATATATCCATGGAAAGACCACCGGGAGGCCTTACATTGATTTCCAGTGCCACCAATCCTCCCTGGGGGGTTCTAAAGAA
Organism: Tissierellia bacterium; assembly: GCA_012727635.1. Lineage (GTDB taxonomy): Bacteria > Bacillota > Clostridia > Peptostreptococcales > Acidaminobacteraceae > DTU036. Next base: position 11,283 of record JAAYGQ010000203.1, read on the forward strand.
TTCAATATGAAAAAATCTCTCTTTGAGTTTAAAGGCCTTTACTATTATTAACCCATAGGCTTTTATATCCTCGGGAATTTCTATTTGGTTGTAATAGACCATATCGAGATTTTCATTAACGGTCTCCATAACGCCCTTGTCAAAGATAAAGGAGTTCATGAAGACAACCTTGCCTTCTTGGTCCACTAATCCGTCAAAGCTATGAATTTCTCCTTCAATAAATTCTTCCATAATATAATCAGAATTATTCTTAGTGTTAAAAAAGTTTTCCAATTCCTTATCGTTTTTTAACTTGAAGGTGCTTACGGCCCCTACTCCATTGTCGGGTTTTACGCATACTGGATATCCCACTTCTTTTGCAAATTTCTTTGCTGTATTGACATTGCCAATAAGCTTTCCCTTTGCCACGGGGATTTTTTCCCTGTTAAAAACTCTTTTCATTTTGGATTTATCCTTTATCACTTCCATATCCTTAAGCTTAAATCCAAACACATTAAAGTCTGTTCTTAACCTGGCATCCTGATAAAGCCAGTGCTCATTATGAGATTCTATACGGTCGATTTTCCCATATTTAGAGGTAAAGTAACCACAGGCCTTTAAAACCTGGTCATAGTCTTCCATATCTTTAACTTTGTAGTACTCACTCAAAGCTCCCTTAAGTTCTGGGTCCAAGGCATCATAATCATCGGACCCTAAACCCAGTACACGGACCCCTAATTTATGTAATCGCATGGCAAAATATTTATAATTCGATGGGAAATTTGGTGAAATAAATATATAATTCATAGGTTCCTCCCTAGTTTCAGATGGTTTTTAGTAAAAACACTCCCGTGAATGTTATTTAAGATTGTAACATCATTGTAAGCTAATTAGTAGTTAAAAATAATTGGGGATTCTTGTTCTGCATGCTTTTCTTTTATGCTAGCTTTTTTCATAATTTTTTTACTGCTACTTACTACAATATAATAAATGGAGCCCTAGGCTCCATTTATTACTTTATGATCAATTAGAGATAGTTATAATAGCGCCGAATTTACAATTGCTAGAATCGTTGTCTAAGCGCTATAACTTATCCTCAGTAGGCCCACAGTCCTTTAATCCAATCCTACCTTTTCAAAATAAAAAAAGAAATGGTTGAGACCAAGGCACTCATAGTGGCTCCCCAAATCAAATCTACGATGGATACTATAGAAGGCCAACCCTCCAGGGTGGCCAGATTTGTAAGGTCATAGGTTGAATAGGATACCAAACCAAAAAGCAGGCCCACGAGAACAGCGTATTTCCAGCTATCCTTGGCAAGGGCTGGACTGATAACAAAGAAAACAAGTCCCACAATAAAGATCAAAGCAAAAAAAACCGTAGGCACTATCTTTGGACTGGACGACATGATATAGCCAATCTGTTTTTGATAAAAATCCTTGGCGATCAGCGTAAGCCATGTGCCTTCAACTGCAGCAAATACACCAAAGGCCACCAAATAGGTTTTCATAAATTCCCACATAATATATCCTCCTTTTTTTATTTAGATCTATTTTTATAATTACATATTTCTCTATTACTAATTCTTTTTCTTTTAAGCCTTTTTATCTACTGGATGATCTTAAGCACTAAGACAGTCTTCCAATATCAAGACGCCTCTGTTTAGAAATGTTTCTACTTTTGAGCTTGTCATCTAATTTTATAAGTATACCCTATCGCCGGAGTTCTAATTTTCATCTTTATCTAATTTTAATTTCTTTGAATAGAATGATAAAACCAGGCTTTATACTCCAAAAGAATGGAGTTTCCATAAGACTGTTGGTTTTTCTTCTAAACCCCTATCCATTACCTTCATCTTCCCTAGGGAGATTCTATGAAAAATTTTTTTAACCTAGTATATATTTCTATATGGTTTTTTAATCAATGCCAAAAAACACCGATGTATATCTTACAGGCTGTAATTTGGGGTATTAGTTGTACATAGAGTTTACTTATACTCTACAATACAAGAGAGGAGTTAAAATGTACAATATCTTGATTGGCGGCGCTGCTGGCGATGGTATAGAGACCACGGCGGCTGTACTTAAAAAAACACTCAAGCATCTTGGTTATAATGTCTTTTCCATAAGGGATTTTATGTCTAGGGTTCGAGGTGGGCATAATTTCAATAAAATCCGATTTGGCAGTGAACCCGTCCATAGCCATGCAAGGGAGTTAGATGGCTTAATTGCTATCAATGAGGAGAGTTTTCATCTTCATAAAGATGATCTAAAAGAAAATGGATTTATTATATGCGACCCAAGCCTTCTCATAGACCACGGGAATCTTATAAAGCTTGATTTTAAAAGCTTAGCAAAAGAGGCCGGGAATCCTCGGGCCGGAGGAAGTGTAATTATTGGCGCGGTATTGTCTTTATATGGACTGGATTTAAAAAAGGCCGAAGAATCTTTTAGAGATTATTTTCCAGAGCCAATCCTCCAGGCAAACCTAAATGCTTTACTCTATGGCTATAGGGCGGTAGAAAAAAAATACCATGCCGACAAGGGCCAGGACCTGTCAAACCACATTAGGATCAATGGCGCTGAAGCCATGAGCACAGGAGCCTTAGCGGGCAATATGAGATTTTATTCTGCCTATCCTATGTCTCCTGCCACCACAATACTTAACTATTTCAATGGGGTTAAAGAAGAAGCAAATATTGTTGTAGAGCAGGCAGAGGATGAGATTGCCGCTGTCAACCAGGCTATTGGCGCCTTTTCAGCGGGGGCTCGCGCAATGACGGGAACCTCCGGTGGAGGATTTTCCTTGATGGTAGAGGCAATAGGGCTGGCGGGTATAGCGGAGATTCCACTGGTCATAGCAAATGTACAAAGACCGGGGCCAGCAACGGGGCTGCCCACAAGAACTGAACAATCTGATCTAAGATTTGTCATCCATGCCGCCCAGGGAGAGTTTCCGAAAATGGTGATTTCTCCACAAAACCATAGGGAACTCTATCATCAGAGCTGGCGGGCCTTTGATATTGCAGAAAAGTATCAGATACCCGTCATATTATTGAGCGATCAGTTCCTAGCCGATAGCTCCAGCGTTATTCCTATACAGGATATGCTCGATCATAAAGATTATCTGGTTAAAAAGTTAGAACAGACCGATACCATAGAGGTGGATGAAGATGGGGTATACAAAAGATATCAATACACCGATACAGGAATCTCTCCGCTAAAGTACTACGGAAACAAGGACTATCTCATTAGACTGGATTCAGATGAACACACTGAATATGGTGTTATAACAGAATCTGCCGATGTGCGTAACCAAATGGTTCGTAAAAGAGCACGTAAACTAGAACTTTTAAAAGAAGAATTAATAGAACCGATATTTGTTGGAGATGAAAATCCTGAAATCCTTATAGTGGGCTTTGGTTCTACCTATGAATCCATAAAGGGTGCGATAGAAACATTAAATGCCAGAGGAAATGGGAAATATGCCTTTTTATCCTTTGGAGATGTCTATCCCCTTCCCACTAAGAAACTTTTAAAGTATTCCAATAGGGCCACTAGAGTAGTAAGCATAGAACAAAACTATAACGGGCAATTGGCCGGAATAATAAGAGAAGAAACCCTTATTGATTGTCGTCCTGCCTTCTTAAAATATGATGGAAGACAAATGGACAGCGAAGAGATCATAGCAGCCTTGGAGACTTTAGAGAAGGGAGTAAAATAATATGTTCAATCAAAAATACACTAGTACACAGACCCAATGGTGTCCTGGCTGTGGTAATTTTTCCATCCTTGCCGCAATAGTAGATGTTATGAATGAAATGAATATTCCTAAAAATGAAGTTTTGTTTATGGGTGGCATTGGACAGGCAGCCAAATTAAATCAGTTTATTCCCGGCAATGGATTCAGTGGATTGCACGGAAGGATTCTTCCTGCTGCCCTGGGAGTTCATGCAGCCAATCCAGAACTTAAGATTATTATAAACACCGGCGATGGAGATTCCTATGGTGAAGGGGGCAATCATCTGATTCACACCATCAGGAGAAATCCTGATATAGCTCACTTTGTCCATAATAATCAAATATATGGACTTACTACGGGCCAACCTTCTCCTACTACCGATGTTACCGATGGTATTGATGGAGCGATGAACTCTTCCATCCCTCTGAGTCCTTTAAATCTAGCACTAGCCTGCGGTGCCACCTTTGTAGCTAGGGGCTTTACTGGTGATAGGGAGCAGTTGAAGGAAATTATGAAGGCGGCCATCGATCACAAAGGTTATGCCCTTGTGGACATTCTTCAGCCCTGTGTTACCTTTAATAAAGTAAACACTTTCAAGTGGTATAAAGACAGAGTGAAGCCCGTTGACCATAGCCATAATGTGCAGGATAAAGAAGCCGCCATAAAACTTGCCGGTACTTGGGGCGAAGAAATCCCTACTGGAATACTCTATCAAGTAGAAAGGCCAGTATATACACAAAGACGACCCCTACTTTCTCGAGGAGTCATTCCATCAAGGGAAGAAATTACAAGTAAAGAGATAGAAGACAGACTCAAATTATTTATATAATCAAGAGAAAACCATTGTATAAATACACAAACAAACCAAAGATAAAGGGGCTGTTGCACCATGATTGAAAAAGAGCCCCTGACTTAACAAAAAAAGAAGATCTTCAGCGCCACAA
>JAAYGQ010000204.1 GCA_012727635.1 Tissierellia bacterium
AGAGTAAGGAGAAGATTCTGAAAAAACTCTCCTTTAAAAACACGGTACGAGAACGATTAAAATAATTTTCCAAAGTAAGTTCCTCTGCATTTTCAAGATCTTCTTGGAAAAGACCTTCCATTTTTGAGGCGTAATATTCATCGTAAATCAGTGTGTTTACCTCATAATTAAAAAAGAAAGATCTGACATCAAAATTGGCGGTTCCGATGGTAAAAGAGCGCCCGTCACAAATCATCGCTTTGTTGTGGGTGAAGGCTTTTTTATCGTATAGAAATACTCGGGCGCCACTTTCAATCATTTCCGCTAAATAGGTCATAGAGGCGTGACCAACCATGGGATGATCATACTGAGCCGGAAACATGATTTGAACATCAACCCCCGATTTTATAGCTGCTTTTAAAGCGGAGGCAGTTCCTTCGCTGGGAATGAAATAAGGCGTAGAAATAAAGATCCGCTCCTTGGCAGTTGTTATCATTTTTATGTACATCAGCTCGATAGAATAAAAGGCGGATTCTGGTCCTGAGTAGCAAATTTGCATGGGTAGATTCTTAGTGATCTGTGTGGGCTCAAAATACTCGGCTAAATCTGATTCTTCAGTATAGATTTCGCTTTGTTTGATATACTCCCACTTTCTACTTGCTTGATTGCGGTGGAGAACAGCGAAAAAATCATCAAAGAATAGGCCTTGCATACCTAGCACAAAGTCTCCTTCCACTCGCATGTGAGTGTCGCGCCAATAGCCCATATGTCCTTTTGAAACATATTCATTTCCGATATTATTTCCCCCCGTATATCCAATTTGTCCATCGATAATAACCATTTTGCGATGGTTTCGATAGTTAATGGACATATCGACAATACTAGAAACAAAAGCAAAGGTAGCTGTGTAGGTGACGATTTCCACGCCTGCTGCCATTAAATCTTTTTTATAGAACTTGTTGAATTTACGGCAGCCTATTTTATCCATGATCACCCGGACTTTAACGCCTGATTCGGCTTTCTCTTTTAAAATATCAAAGATTTGGCGTCCTAGTTCATCTGACTTTATAATATAATACTCAAGATGAATATGGTGTTTTGCGTTTTTTAGATCTTTAATTAACGCTGAAAACTTTTCAATCCCATCCTTATACAGTGTGATTTCATTATGGTGAAACATAGGTGATGCATTTAGATTAGATACCATACGTGCCATGTCCGCATTGGGCCCCTCAAATCTTCCCAAAGATTTATGGATTAAATCTGAAATGGTAGGAGAGAAGCGGTCGTTTAAAACGGTATCTCGCCAGTTGATCCCCATATAGAAGTACAGGAAGAGACCGACGGGTGGAAGGAAAACAAGAACAAGGAACCAAGCAAGCACCTTTTCAGGGCGCTCTCGCTTATAAAAGACCAGTGAAAGAATGATTCCTAAGTTTATGGCATAAACTAGAGTGTTTATGAAGGGAAGTATTTTCAATGTAGGTCCTCCAAAATACTGTCATAAAGACAATAATTAATATTAATTAAGTTAATTATATCACCTTGGTCAAGTTTGAAAGGGAATTCTCGAAAGTTGAAGAGGTTTAAAAATTTATAGTTAGTAGGTAACCCGATAGATGGGGTTGCCTTTGTATCTGGATAAAGAACAATGAGTTTTTGGCTGAAAAAGACGTGCGTCACAAAAGTCTGTGTCGCACGTCTTTTTTCACATTATAAGAAAAAAGAAGGAATCTGATTTAATTCCTTCTTTAAAATGGTGGGACGTATAGGACTCGAACCTACGACTTCCACCACGTCAAGGTGACACTCTCCCAGCTGAGTTAACGTCCCAAAAGATTCCATAAAATGAGTATACACTATCTGAAGAGAAAATTCCATAGTTACCTGTTTTTTGCTACAATTTGTTGGGTCTTCTTCAAATGAATTTTTAACTTCTACCCCTAAAGTACATTAAGTAAAAGTAAGTATTGCAAACGTAAAAGTAGAAGTTAGTATTGCAATAAGCTAAGGTTAGTTTAAAGAAGGTGCCTCTGGAGAGGGGTTTATGATGATAAAATATAAACATTTAACTTCAAACGATAGTAGCATTATTCAACAGGGACTGACAGAAAGAAAGTCATTTAAATGGATTGCTAGGGAAATAAACAAGGATCCCTCAACGATTTCTAAGGAAGTACGAAACCATCTGCAATTTAATCAGACAGGTTGCTATGGACGAACCTTTAACGACTGCTTTTTTCGACACAGCTGTGAAGAACAATACCTTTGCGGTAATATTCGCTGCCATCGTCACTGTAAGTTCTGTAAAACACATCCTTGCTCAAAAAGATGCTCGGAGTATAAACAAGAGATTTGTAATAAGCTCTCCAAACCGCCCTACGTGTGTAACGGTTGCAA
>JAAYGQ010000205.1 GCA_012727635.1 Tissierellia bacterium
GATTTGAAAAAGGTTCATCTAATAACAATAGATCTGGTTTTACTACCAATGATCTTGCCAAAGCGACTCTTTGCTGTTCTCCGCCAGAAAGTTGGTTTATCCTTCTATTATCATAGCCTTTTAAACCTACCATTTCCAAAATTTCTTGTCCTTCTTTCATTGCTTCTTTTCTAGTCATCTTTTTAAACTTTAATCCATAAACTGTATTTTCTATTACTGATTTATGTGGAAATTGTATATTCCGATGAGGTAGTGCATGCTTACCGATAATTCAGAGCCAGGGTTTCCGACAAAAGGTGGCCACCTTTTCCGATATTTGAGAGCCACCATTTCCGGAGAAATGGGGCCAATATCTCCGGAAATAGTAGTACTCCTTTATTAGTTAAAACTCATTATTGTCCTCATAGTGGTCTAGGTAGTAGTCTAAGTAATTAATCTGATGTGAATCGAGAAGATTTTCTAAGATCTCAATTCTTTCTTTCAATCTTGAAATCTCTATCCAGTTACCATGACAAAGATCATTTGCTTCTTCAAGTTCAAATCTTGTTGTGGTGTAATCCATCCAGATTAAACATTCATGATCCTTAGTGAAGGCGCAGTAATTATTCATTATCTTCACCTACCTTGTTGCTACCTATACCATGACGCTCCCTCATGGATACTCTTCCTTCTACCAGGATCTCGTAGGAATTATGGATAATCCTGTCCATTATGGCTTCACAGATAGTCTCATCCTTCTCGTCACCAATCCTACTTGGCCAACCAAGGGGCTCAAACTGAGTGCAAAAGATTGTAGAACCCTTTATGGATCTGGCTTCAATTATTTCTAGAAGCTCCCTAGCTTGGCTACTAGTAAGTGGGGTTAACAGAAACTCATCTAAGATAAGTAGATCAATCTTTTTATAGGCTTTAATTAACTTTGCAAAGGTACCCTCCCCATGGGCTATGGCTAGTTCAGCTAGTAGGTCAGGGAGCCTGATGTAATGAACCTTTAGATAGTTTTTACAAGCGGCTACTCCTAGGGCATTTGAGATGTAGGTCTTTCCAGCTCCAGTTGCCCCTTTCAGGATAATGTGATGAGCTTCTAGGATGTATCTGCAAGAAGATAGTCTAAGAAGTTGGGATTTATCTAGCTTCCTATCACTATGGTACTCTATGTCCTCCATACAGGCATTTGGATAGCGCAGATTTGCACTTCTAATAAGCCTTTGAAGTTTTTTACTTCTTCTTTCTTCCCACTCCTTATCTACAAGAAAACCTAAACGATCCTCAAAGCTAAGATCTCTATAGACTTCAGGGCTTGCGCACTGGTCTCTAAAGGCTTCAGCCATGGCAGAAAGCCTCATCTCTATTAGTTTATTAACTGTACTTTCTCTAGTCACTGATCAGTACCCCCTTTACTTATCTGGGAGTGATAACCCCTTGTAATCCCATACTTTCTACTATCCCTAGACCTTATGCTGTCGTAATCATCCAGTTTATCCTGGGAGTTTTTAAGGATAGTAGTGATGTTTTTAATGCTAGGACTTGGGGTGTAGCTAAGTGCCCTTGTACAGGCCCTTTCTAGCCTTGTGGTAGAGTGGCGATCAGCAAGTCTCATAAGAGTACTGCAATTCTTAAAACCCTGCTGCACCATGCGCCCTGAGCCTAGGAAGTGCTTTACTACAGCAAGCGTGTCTTTTCCTACCTCTTCAGCCCAGTCTATAAATCCTTCAGAGCTGTAGCTAAGAAACTTTTTATGTTTTTCTGGCATATGTTCTCTCAGGTAGACAGGCTCCCCATTTCCATCTTTTCTGACATGGGAAGCTATACGATTACCATCATAGAAGACCTCTATAGTTTTATCTGAGCTTCTAACATCAACCTTTCTTCCAATAAACTCATAGGGAACTGAGTACTTGCTTTCACCTACACTTATGAGATAATCAGGCTGGATGGTGACTCTTTTCCAGAGCGCATTCTCATAGGGAGTAGCTGGCAGGGGGAGTAGATAATCTTTTTCTTCTTCTATAAACCCAGTGAGTCTACTTCCTTTTCTTTTTTGAAAAGACTTCTGATTAAGTTCATGAAGTTTTTCTCTTATGGCAAAGTTTAGCTCTTCAAAAGAAAAAAACTTCTGGTGTCTAAGGGCGGCCAGAATCCAGGTTTCTATAAAACCTACAGCTGACTCTACATTTGGCTTGTCCTTTGGCTTTACTGGCCTAGCCGGAATAATTACACTGCCATAGTGCTCGGCCATCTCCTGATAACTTCTATTAAGTATCAGCTCGTACTTAGTGTTTTTAATCACACCAGTCTTTAGATTATCTGGAACCAAGATCTTGCTTACTCCACCAAAGAATCTAAAGGCATTCATATGAGCCCTTATCCAGCTGTTTGACTTCATGTCACTGAAGGCTTCTGCGTAACAGTAGAGACTGCAGGGAAGACAGGCAACAAAAATATATGCCTTTATTTCTTCACCAAGGGCACTATCATAGACACTTATGGTGTCTCCTGCCCAGTCTACTTCCAAAGTTTCACCAGGTTTTCTTTTAATCCTTAGGGTAATCTTTTTAGAACCTGCAAAGGCCCTGTACTTCTCGCTAAACTGAGATAGTTGGTAGGGCACTTCTCCTTCCAGTTGACACTGAGCGCAGTACTCTGCCCAAAGAAGAGTCAAGGTTACCCCCGGCTTTGCCAGTTCACTATGGATGTACTCATAGTCAGGAATCTTCCTTTCAGATCGGCTGCCTCTGCCTGGATAAAAAAGGGTTTCTAGGTCCTTATTGGTGAGCTTGTCTGAAACTGGCCAGGACAAACCGTGAGCCTCCCAAAGTTTGACCACCTCTGCTACAGTGTTTCTTGAACACCCAAGACTAGAGCTAATAGAACGAAAGCTTAGATCTAGGCTATGTAGCCTTATGATTTCTCGATAATTAATCATTATTATCGACCTCCTAAATAAATTTGCACAAGAGTAGATTGTGCATAAATTCATTATAGAGGCCTGGCTCCCAAATGTCGGAAATGACGGATCTCAAATATCGGAAAAGGTGGCTCCCTTTCACTGGTAAGGGTGGCTCTCTTTTGCCAGTAAGGGTGCACTCTTACGTCGGAATACTCAATATGGTGTTTTTATCCAGTGAGCTATGAAATTAGCTTAGAAGAGGAGGTGTGAATAATGAAAATAAAGGTAGACAGCGTAATGTATGAGAAATTTGAAGACCTTGCCAATGATACGTTTCCTGGTTTAACGATGTATGTTCGAGATGTGGACCTAGATCCTATTTGCTTTGCGAAGTACAAACCAGGTATCATTCTTAGAGAAAAAGCTTTTACCGATGCCAGCAATAGGGTTATGGGAATGATGACTACCCATCGAATTGCTATACTGTCCAATCACATGAGTGACTTAAGGGAATTTGAACATGGAACAAATTGGGGCCTTTTTGTAGCAAATAGA
>JAAYGQ010000206.1 GCA_012727635.1 Tissierellia bacterium
GCATAGAAACCTCCTTTATTACACTAATTATACCACAAAAAGAGCTCGAAAGCACTGATAAATCAACACTTTCGAGCTTTTAATAATACGATTTATTCTGAGTCTACCAGAGTGAATCCTATGAATAGTCAATACTTTGTCTTCACTCTGAAAGGGTCTTAACGACCCTTTTGCTCCATATGAATGTATTTGAGCATCTTAAAGAACATCTTATCTCTGGTTTTAATGGCCAGTTCATCCTTACCATCGGAATAATCATAGAAGCCTTCTTTGGACTTTACTCCAAGTTTTCCGCTTTCCATCCTGCTTCTTAGCATCTCCGGTGGCTCTTTGGCATCGCTTAGCTCATTAAACAAGTAGGAAGAAATATAGTAGAAAGTATCTAATCCGCCTAGATCTGCAGTTTGAAGGGGACCAATAACAGGATATCTAAATCCTGGGCCAAACTTCATAGCCTTATCCACATCCTCCACCGTAGCTATGCCTTGATCAACAATGTACATGGCTTCTCTAAAGGCAGCAAACTGAAGCCGATTGCCGATAAATCCTGGGGCATCTTTTTGAACCACCACTGGTTCTTTACCAATGGTTTTAAGCAATTCTTTTAAAACCTCTACGGTGCTGTCACTGGTTTTATCCCCACGGATAAGTTCTACCAGTGGAATAATATGGGGGGGATTCCAAAAATGCATCCCAATGGTTCTTTCTTTTTTCTCAACTAAATCAAAAATCTTATTGATACTTAGGCCCGATGTGTTTGTAGCAAAATAAGCATCTTCTCTGGCAATGCTTTCTACTTCTTTCCAAAAGGCTTGCTTTATATCCATTTTTTCTATTATGGCTTCGATTATCAGGTCACAATCGCTAAAAACGGCCTTATCAGTTGAATATGATATATTAGCGATTACCACGTCGATTTCATCTTTAGACATGATTTCTTCTTCAATAAGACTGTCATTAAATATGTTAACCAGCTTTTTTGATTTTTCAAGAATACTATCATTAATATCGGTCATAACCACTTTATAGCCCTGTCTTGCAAAAATTTGTGCAATTCCAGAGCCCATAGTCCCTGCACCGGCTATGCCTATTTTTTTGATTTGTTCCAGTTGCATATATTACCCTCCTTAGTAAAACACCTCAGAATTATCTCCTGAGGTGCAGTTAAAACTATACTCCCATTTCCTTAATATCCTCAGGAATGATTAAGGTAGCTTCCGTAGCATCTTGGACCTGTTCTACTGTAAACTCTGGATTGATTTCTCTTAATACAATACCATCTTTTGTTACTTCCATAAAGCCCATCTCAGTTACAATATAGTCAACCTGCCCAGCGGCTGTTAGTGGAAGTGTACACTCTTTTAGTATCTTTTTAGCTCCCTTTGCCGTGTGTTCCATGGCAATGGTTACCTTTTTCGCACCGGTTACTAGATCCATGGCACCGCCCATTCCCGGAACCATTTTGCCAGGAATCATCCAGTTGGCCAGATTGCCCTTTTCATCTACCTGTAGAGCGCCAAGAACGGTCATATCTACATGACCACCCCTTATAATTCCAAAGGAAGTAGCAGAGTTAAAGAATACACCGCCGGGAAGGATTGTAACACATTGGCCTCCGGCATTGACGATTCTCATATCTTCATCTTCTTTAAGGGGAGCTGGTCCTACCATTATAAAACCATTTTCTGATTGTAAGAATATATTTGCACCTTCAGGAAGATAGTTTGCCACCATGGTAGGAAGCCCTATTCCCAAGTTTACAACGTCTCCATCATGGAGTAATCTACCAATTCTCTTTGCTATAAATTGCTTTATCTCATTTCGATCCATTATATCGCACCTCCGTTGACTATATAGGTTACAAATATGCCTGGAGTTACCACATCATTGGCGTCCAATTCTCCGACTTGTTTTACTTCTTCTGCTTCTACGATAACAATATCTGCCGCCGTAGCCATTAATTCATTAAAGTTTCTAGTGGCTCCAAAGTATACGATATTTCCATAGGTATCTACGGCCTCACCGGCAATTAAAGCAACATCGGCTTTGAGTGGAAGTTCAAGAAGATATTCAATTCCCTTTATCTCTATTTTTTGTTTGCCTTCTTCAACCACAGTGCCTACCCCTGTTGGAGTTAAGAATCCACCCAGACCGGCTCCTCCTGCTCTAACCTGCTCGGCTAGAGTCCCCTGAGGAACCAATATGACTTCCATCTCTCCTGCATTCATCTGCCTTCCCGTTTCGGGATTGGTGCCTACATGGGATGCAATAAGCTTTTTAATTTGCTTATTCACAATCAGTTTGCCCACTCCAAAATCAGGAAATGAAGAGTCGTTGCATATAAGGGTAAGGTCTTTTGTCCCCTTTTCTACCAGTTTGTCTATTAATCTATGGGGGTTTCCACAGCCTAAAAATCCTCCAACCATAATCGTCATTCCATCTTCAATTAGGTCAACGGCTTTGTTTATATCAATTTCTTTATTCATATGCATATCTACCTTTCTACATAGATGGTATTGTCGGGAAGATAGACTTCCTACAAAAAACGGTAGGAAGTCTTTATCTATCTAACTAATAAATGCCCATGCTCGCAAGTATAATAGCTGGAATTGAAGATAATACTGGTAGTACTAAAGATGTGACAGCGATATCTATATAAGATTCCTTATGAGTCATACCTGTAATCGCTAATAGTGTCAGTACTGCTCCATTGTGAGGTAGTGTATCTAGTCCGCCGGAGGCAAGGGATGCTACCCTGTGGAATGCTTCGGGGCTAATTCCTGTTGAAAGTGCTAGTTCGTAATATTTTTCACCCAGAGCGGCTAAAGCGATTCCCATACCACCGGAAGCTGAACCCGTGGCACCGGCAAGAATATTTACTGCGACGGCCTCTGAAATAAGGGGGGATCCTTTAATGCCCATAACAAAATTCGTTAAGGTTTCAAATCCAGGTACTGCTTTAACAACGGCGCCAAATCCAACGGCTGCACTTGTATTAATAATCGCCGTCATAGATCCAACAGCTCCTGCACTTATTGTCTTAGTAAAGCCTTGATAATCTTTAAAGCTAATTACCATAGCTAGAACTATACCAGCTACCAGTGATACTACTATGTCCCATTTGAGTAAATTTAGAGTGAGTAGTACAGTTAATAGAGGAAGTACAGAGAGTATTGGGCTGGGCAGTATCCTATTGGGATCGATTGCCGCAGCATTGGCTTTTGCTGGTGGCTCAACAAATACTTCACCCTTAGCAGTATAGCTTTTTTCTCTCCATACCAAATAGGCATAACCCAGACCAAACATGAATAGTGCAGCAGTAATACCCATTATTGGTGCTGCAGTAGGGGTAGTGAAGAAGTAGTCTATGGGAATAAGGTTTTGGATTTGCGGTGTTCCTGGGATTGCTGTCATTGTAAAGGTAAAAGAGCCCAGTGCGATGGCCCCGGGAATAAGTTTCCTTGAAATATTGGCTTCTCTGTAGAGTTCAAGAGCCAAAGGATACATTGCAAAAACAACTACGAATAAACTGATTCCACCATAGGTTAATACGGCGCAACCAAGGATAACGCCAAGGGTCGCTCTTTTGGCGCCAATAACATTGGTAAGCCATTTAGCAATGGATTTTGCGGCTCCTGTATAGTCCATTAAGTGTCCAAAAATAGCACCCAACATAAATACTGGGAACCATGATTTTGTAAAGCCTACGAATCCTGTCATATAGACATCTTTATAGGCTGGAAGTAACTCCAGGCCTCCAAAGAGTGCAACAACCAGGGCTGTTAAAGGGGCTACCCAAATAATAGAGTATCCTCTGTATGCTAAAAACATCAATAGTGCAAGACCAATAAAAATACCTAACATAATATCCTCCTAATTTTATTTCTAGCGAATTTATTAACCTGCTGTCCAACCACCATCTATAGTCATCGTTGAGCCGGTAATGTTCTTTGCTGCATCGGAACATAAAAATTTAGCCACTTCAGCAATTGTCTCGGGCTCAATCATTGTTTTAATGGCAGCTTTTTGAAGCATAATCTTTTCTACCACTTCTTCTTTTGAGATACCGTGGGTTCTTGCTTGATCGGCAATTTGATTGTCAACAAGCGGAGTTCTTACATAGGCTGGGCAAATTGAGTTGACCGTGATACCAAAGGGGCCACCTTCAAGTCCTGCTGTCTTTGTAAGACCGGAAAGACCATGTTTTGCCGACACGTAGGCAACTTTAAACTCCGATGCAACAAGTCCATGAATCGAGTTCAAGTTAATAACTCTTCCCCAACCTTGTTCTTTCATTGAAGGCCAAACATATCTTGTGAGTAAAAAAGGTGCTGTAAGCATGAGTTTAATGATAAAATCCCATTTGTCTTCAGGGAAATCTTCAATGGGTGAAACCACTTGAATACCTGCAACATTTACTAATATATCCACCTTTGAATATTCGTTAATAGTAAAGTCCACAAGCTTCTTACAGTCTTCTCTTTTGGTTAAGTCAACTTTACAGTAACTGATGCCCAGTCTATTAGCCTCTTCAATAAGTTTTTCTTCGTTAATGTCGCCGATTACTACTTTTGCTCCATCTTTTGCAAAGGATTCAGCAATGGCCAGTCCTATACCGCTAGCACCTCCTGTAACAATACAAACTTTGTCTTTAAGCATTTCTTTACCTCCCTTTTTATTTTGAACTACACTATATATTATAGCAAATAGCATGCCATGTTAATAGACAGAGTTGTTATATATATTTAACTTTCATCAAAAAAACACCTTAATTCCGTAGTTCCATCGACAAACTGACGCAATATGAAGGTGTTATACGCTTTTTAGAGTAATTTCTATCGGGATTGAACTACACTTGAGTCCCGGTGTATCGTTTCCTTTACACATTTGATTGGTTTAGAGCATTAGTGTTTATCTTATTAGACAATAAATAAATACTGTTAAGATATGTGTACATAATTCTTATTTATGATGGATTGATATCTTTTTAACCCTTTAATAAGTCATGCTTTTGTATCTTTTGATAGAAACTTGTTCGGCTTATTTTTAAAGCTTCGGCTGCTTTGGATTTATTACCTTTAGATAGGATTAAGCTATTAATCAATACTTCTCTTTCCACTTTATTCATTGTATCTTCTAAACTATTTACGGATTCTACTCCTACCATACCGGTTATTTTCGGTGGAAGGTGCTTGGTCATAATTTTTGTATCTTCATCCAAGAAGTTTATTGCTCTTTCCAGAATATTTTCAAGTTCCCTTACATTGCCCGGCCAATCATATCGAATTAAGAATTCCATGGCTCCCGAGCTTATTTTTTCTACGTAAATATTCTCTGCCGTTGATATTTTCTTTACTATATAATTAGCCAGCAGAGGGATATCATCTTTTCTTTCCTTTAAATCCGGTATTCTTAAATTTATAACATTTAATCGGTAGTATAGATCGACTCTAAAGGATCCTTTATCTACCATGTCTTCGAGATTTTTATTTGTGGCAGCCACAACTCTTACATCTACTTTTTCAGATTTAATGGAGCCAATTTTCTCAATCTCCCGGTCCTGTAGGACTCTTAGAATTTTAACCTGCATGTTTAGCGGAAGATCTGCTATTTCATCGAGAAAAATAGTTCCACCATGGGCTGCTTCAAATTTACCGATTTTGCCATTTTTTCTGGCTCCGGTAAAGGACCCTCCTTCATACCCAAAGAGTTCTGATTCGAGCAAATCAAAGGGAATGGCAGCGCAGTTTACCTTAATAAAGGGCGCTTCTCTTCTTTTACTATTGTTATGGATTGCGTGGGCAAAGAGTTCTTTTCCTGTGCCAGAATTTCCAAGGATTAGAACAGTAGAGTTGGTATTAGCAACTTTTCGAGTAATTTCCTTTAGCTGCTTCATATCACTATTTTCGCAGATAATGCTATCTAGGGCGTAACTTGCCTTATTTAACCTTTTGAATTCATCTCGATATAAATTTAATTCTTTTTCTATACTGCTTATTTTTAAGTAGAGTTCATTGAGCTCATCAATGTCCCTAAACAATACTCTTCCGACGGCGCCGGTTACTTTTCCGTTTACGAAGACGGGAATCCTCGTAGCAATCATATTTTTTCCATGTATTTCTTGCACTTGTGCGATTTCGGATTTTCCGGTCTTTATTACAACATCCATCCTGGTATTTTCTATTACTTCCCGCACATGTTTTCCAATAGCCTCTTCGGCTTTGACCTTTAAGAATTCCGCATAGGCTTGGGATAGAAGTTCAATAGTACCATCTTTGTTCACATAGACAATACAGTCATTGGTGGCATCCATTATGGTATTTAGTAATGAAAGAGCCTCTGTCTCATCTTTTATACGCTTTATATAGCCTTTACAAGTGTCCATAGAATTAAAGTCTAGTAGAAATCGCTGAACCCCTTTCACTTCCATCCTGGTTATATGTACCATAAGTTCTTTGCCATTTATTGTAACTTTATCTCTTGAGTTCTTCCTAGCTTCTGATTTGAAATCCTTTATTCTAAATTGATATAGAAGTCCGGGAAGTTGATCCATTAAATCCTCTTTGGAGTCTATTTCGAGTATTTTATATCC
>JAAYGQ010000207.1 GCA_012727635.1 Tissierellia bacterium
CATCGCGGTTGGAGTCACGTAACATACGAACTCCTGGAGATGTTTTCCTCGGCCCGTTAACTACTCGCCTTGACCTTTGTTTCTATCTACACTACAAGATCGTTTACACAAAACTCTTTACACTACCTTCTCTTACTTCTTTAGAAGTAAATAGGATCTAAATTCTTTCTAAATGACTTAGAAACTACTTGAAATTAATATTTGATTCCAATCAAAAACCTCTTTATCAGCGAATATATCTATTCAATATCACCTAAAGATATAGATGATGCATCTAAATAATTCTCCGAACGAGTGACTGTTGCATAAGGAGCAGGGTCTAGCACTCTATCTTCTATGCCAAGAATAACTTCCGGCTGTATCCAAGGTCTTTTTTGTAAAGCACTGGTTTCTTCATGAGTAAGGTAGCCCTTATAACTAGCCATTGATCTTCTCAAATAACCATCTCTAACACAGGCTTCTTTCACTCCATGTTTCATAATGCTTCTCATATGCCCTAGCACTGAAACAGCATAGGCCTGAGAAGTGGAATGGGCAATAACACTCGGAATATTACTAACTCCATAATGTATGATCCCATCAATAACATAAATTGGATCATCATGAGAAGTCTCTCTATAGGTTTCGATGGCGCCATTTTCATCGGCACTGATATCAACAATAACTGATCCTTTTTCCATGAGTTTTAACATATCTCGCTCAATAAGATGATCTGTTCTGTCTTTTTGCCACTTGACACTATTTATAACTAAATCCGTCTGGGGTAAAAGACTTGCTATATTTTCTTTTGTAGAAAGCATTGTGTCAACACGGCCTGCATACTGTAGTTCGAGCTCACGCATTGTTCCAATATTAATATCAAAAACCGTACATTTAGCTCCTAGGTTTGTAAGCACGCTCAAAGCCGCCTTACCAACATTTCCAGCTCCAAGGATAAGAACATTAATAGAAGGAGAGCCCGCAAGTCCACCGACATATTTTCCTTTTCCACCATTATTGGTTTCTAAATATTGTAATCCCTTTAAAGCGCCTGCTTTTCCTGCAGCTTCGCAATTTGGAGAACCATAGCGATGAGAGTCTTCAGCAGTAAAAGCAATACACTTGCTCTCTAATATTGCGCTAACCTGATCATAATAAGAGGCAGGGTGGATACAGGTGAAAATAATCTGTCCTTCTCTTAGTAGGCCAAACTCCCAGGGTTCTATCTCTTTTACTTTTGTAACAAAGTCACACTGGGCATACATTTCCTCAGCCGTATCTAAAATAGTAGCACCACTTTTTACGTAGGCTTCATCGGGAAAACCTGCTAAAGTACCCGCATCCTTTTGAACATACACATCCTGCCCGTCTGATACTAGAGTTCCTATTTCGAGCGGTGTCAAAATAGTTCTATGCTCTCCAATTTTCGTGTCTTTTAATAATCCAAATTTCATTACATCCCTCCCATAACGAGCTCGTTTATTTTATTGATGATCTCTCTCATATCTTGATCAAGTCTTCCTTCTAGGATCAAAAGAATTTCTTTTGTGGCTTCAATGCCATAAATTGGCCCTAAAAGAGACTCGAATTTTTCTTTTATCCAGTCGCGATCTACTTCTCCCGCTTCACCCATGGCTTTACAAATCGATGATTTGAACTTTCTTCCATCACTTAATTTTAGTGTTACTCTGCATAATCTTTCTTGAGGAAATTTTGCTTCCATATCAGGATCAACTATAAACTTTAGCTTTTTCATCATCTCTATTATTAGTGGATCTGAAAAAGCTTCGTCTTGTAACTCTTCCATCCCGAATTTTCCACGCACCAACATAGCAGAAACAGGATAGGCGATATTATATTGCGCTTCATCGGGATCTGATGGAATTATCTTAGAAAGTAGTGTAGCACGCTCAAAACTCTCGATTTCTACTTCCTCAATTTGCTGAGGATCAAAATTATAAGTTTTTGCCAATTCTTTACATGCTTCAAAAGCCGGATGGACCCATCGGCAACAGGGATACCCTTTAAAGTACAAATCCATAATTTGATAGTTTTGCCCTAGATCTTCCGTTAGCCAGCTAAATTCATTCCTCTCTAACATATTTTTATTACCTGTGAAGCCAGCTTTAACCTCTTGAAAAGCCAATAAGCCAATCATGGTCCCAAAGGCAACTCCATCTTTATTCATAGAGGGAAACTCTACAGAACGAATTCCAGGAACTAGAGGTGCATTAAATTCAGAAACCGAGAGGAGCATATTGATTTGGTTTTTATTTAAACCATATAATTGCCCCCAGGCTAGGGCTGATCCAACAGCACCAAAAGTACCACTACTATGAGGAAACTGATAATATTCCATCAGAGCAGCTCCCATACGCTGAGTGATTTCATAACAAATCACAAGAGCTTGCATAAACTCTTGTAAAGAACAATCCACATCATAGGAAGCTGCCATTAGAGCACTTACAAAGGATGAACCAGGATGAGTCCTAGTTATGTTGTGACCATCGTCCAAATCATAGGCATTAGAGGCATGGCCCATGGCAATGGCTGCTCCCAGTGCACTACTCTTAAATCCATCCCCCAAAACAGCTATATTTCCCTTTTGAAAGGTTGCTTCAACCATAGAGCGGCCCACTGAATAGACAGGAGCTCTCACGCCAAGAAGCAGGGCTCCTACTAGATCAATAGTGCACAATCTGGCTTGTTCTTGGACATTTAGAGGAAAATCATCCCACCGTGTTTGGAGAACAAAGTCTTCTACTCGGTAGTCGGTTGTAAAAGACATTAGAGACCCCCTTCCAATCCCTTGAGCTCCTCTGCCCGGTGGCAAGCAACAAAGTGTTGAGGTGAGTATTCTAAAAGTTTAGGCTCTTTCATACAAATATCTTGACAAAAATAACAGCGTTTGGCAAAGCGACATTCTTCACCTGGATTAATTGGTGATGATATCTCACCCTTTATAAGAATCCTCTCCATCTTAACATCAAGCTCTGGCACCGGTATGGCAGAGAGCAAAGCCTTGGTGTAAGGGTGAAGGGGATTTAAAAAGAGTTCTTCTGCCGGTGCTCTTTCCACAATTTTACCCAGGTACATGACGGCAATGTCATCGGAAAAATGATTAACAACCGACAAATCATGGGTGATGAAAATATAGGAAAGGCCCAATTTTCTTTGCAATTCTTTTAGAAGATTCAGTATTTGCGCTTGTATAGAAACATCCAAGGCAGACACTGGTTCATCGCAAATGATGAATTTAGGCTCCATGGCAATTGCTCTAGCAATCCCAATTCTTTGCCTTCTTCCTCCATCAAGTTCATGGGGATAGGTATTGTAAAGACGCTCAGCCAAGCCAACTGTCGTCATTAGTTCGGTAACTCTATCTTCAATGTCGCTACTCTTCTTCAAAATATTATTAGCAATAATGGGTTCACTAATAATTTGACTTACCGTTTTTCTAGGGTCCAAAGAAGAATAGGGATCCTGGAAAATAAACATCATATCCCTACGGATTTCCTTCATGGCCCGATTTTTGTAATTGGTGATGTCTTTTCCATCAAAGATAATCTGTCCTGTTGTAGGCTCAATAAGCTTGAGAATTAATCTCCCAGTGGTGGATTTTCCACATCCTGATTCACCCACTAGGCCTAAGGTTTTCCCCCGTTCTAAGGTAAGATCAATACCATCTACGGCGTGAAGAAGACCATATTTTGTTTTAAAGTGCTTTGTAAGATTTTTTACTTCCAAAATAGGATCCATCATCGTTTCTCCTCTAGCTTAATATGAAAGCCTTCTCGTTCATAAGCAATACAGCGAATATAGTGAGTGTCAGATACCCATTTAACACTTTGTTCTTCTTTACATTTTTCATCAGCATAGGGACATCGCGGATGAAAAGGGCATCCTTGGGGTAAGTTTGTTGGATCCGGCATAAGGCCTTTAATTGGATTTAATTCCGCCTTCCTATCTCTTATATTTGGCAAAGAGTTAAAAAGCCCTTCTGTATAGGGATGCTTTGTTCGATTAAAGATATCTTGTAGGGTTCCATATTCTACAATATTTCCAGCATAAACTACCGCTACTTCATCACAGATTTGAGCGACAATACCCAAGTCATGGGTAATCATAATCATTGAAGTTTTATAATGATCTCGTAGTTCTCTCATTAAATTTAATACCTGAGCTTGAATTGTAACATCCAGTGCCGTGGTAGGTTCATCGGCAATAAGTAGCCGAGGCTGACATGCCAAGGCAATAGCGATTATTACCCTTTGTTTCATTCCACCTGAAAACTGATGTGGGTATTCATCTGCTCGTTCACCTTGAATACCAACTAGTTCTAGCATGTCAATTGCTTTTTTCTGGGCTTCGGTTTGGGATATATTTTCATGTATTGCTATAGTTTCAGCAATCTGATCCCCTACGGTAAAAACCGGGTTCAGAGCCGTCATTGGATCTTGAAAAATCATAGCAATATCGTTTCCACGAAAAGACTCCAATTCTTTTTGTGATAGCGCCATAACATCTTTTCCATCAACTATAAGCCGCTCACACTCTACTACTCCTGGTGGTTCAGATACCAGTCTTAAAAGAGACAAGGCCGTAGTTGTTTTCCCTGCCCCGGTTTCGCCCACTAGTCCAAGAGTTTTACCTCTTTCAATCTGAAGACTAAGCCCATTTACTGCGTGTACAACACCATCTTCGACCTCGAAGCGAACATAAAGGTCTTGTAAGTCTAAAATCAAGTCTTTTTCTTTCATTAACATATCCTCACTGCTTTAATTTCGGGTCTGTAGCATCACGGAGTCCATCTCCCATAAGATTAAAAGAAAGAACTGTAATCATGATTGCAAAACCTGGGTAGAAAGTTAGAAAGCTGTAATCGCGAATAAACTCTCTACCTCCTGATAGCATAGCACCCCATTCTGGAGCGGGTACGGGTACACCAAGGCCAAGAAAGCTTAGGTGAGAGGCGGTAAGGATCCCATTTGCAACCCCCATGGTGACTTGGACGATAATAGGAGAAAGGGAATTAGGAAGAATATGGCTAAAGATTATTTTTAAATCTCCCACTCCCGAGACCCTTGCTGCTTCGATATATTCCTCGTCACGCACCGGCAAAACTGCTGCCCTAGCAGTACGAGCAAACATAGGTACATAGACTAGTCCGATGGCAAGCATCAAAACAAATAGACTCTGTCCAAAGGCCGCCATAATAGCAATTGCCAGTAGGACAGAGGGAATACCCATAAATACCTCGGTAGAACGAAGGATCAAGTTCTCAATAACCCCTCCATAATATCCTGCTATAAGACCCAGGCTACTACCTATTAAACAAGAAATTGCCACTGAGATAATCCCTACGGCAAGGGAATACTTAGCTCCATAGAGAACTCGAACTAATACGTCGCGCCCATACTGGTCCGTACCCATTATATGTTCTGATGAGGGCTTCTGTAGACGTTCTTTCATATTTTGTTGAACAATATCTTGATTGTAATCTAGAGTTATTTGAGCAAAAATTGCAATAATAATGATCACGACAACGATAATAAGACCTATCATGGCACTGGGATTCTTCTTATAATTTCTCCACAATTCACTCATATAGCTTCTCTTCTTAGAAGCCCTAACCTTGCTTTTTTTCTTAAACATTATCATCACCTCGAATACTGTGCTTTGATTCGCGGATCAGCGAAAGCATAGGCAATATCTACTATTAGAAGAGTTAAGGTTAAAAAGATAGTAAACATTATAATGCAGCCAGTAGCTAAATTCATGTCTCTAACATTTATAGCCGCAACGGTAAGGCGACCGACTCCTGGCCATGAGAATACAGTTTCAATGGCAACCGCTCCCCCTAGAGCATTTCCAAGAGTGGAACCAAACACTGTAATTATTGGAATCAAAGCATTCTTTAGTGCATGCTTTCGAATAACTACATTTTCAGCTACACCTTTAGCTCTTGCAGTACGTAAATAGTCTTGTCGAGTAACTTCTAGCATAGAGGAGCGTGTGATCCTTGTTAGATTTCCCGCTTGGGCGGCTCCTAAAGTAATAGCTGGAAGAATTATTGCACTAAAGAACCCACTACCTCCAGAGGGTAACCATCCAAGTTTAAGTGAGAAGCCTAAAATTAATAATAACCCAAGCCAAAAGCTGGGCATAGAAAGGCCTAACATGGAGAGCACCATACTTGTTCCATCAATCCAAGAGCGATGATTAGTCGCCGCGGAAATACCTAAGGGGATGGATATTACTAGAGCAATAAAAATGCTACCAAAGGCTAATTTTAAAGTAGCTGGAAAACGTTCAAAAAAAACATTTATAACCGGTCTTTTCATAGATAAGGACATTCCTAAATCACCACGTAAGAGATTACCAATGTAGCGTGTATAACGTTCAAAGATATTCCCAGAAAGGCCCAACTCCTCACGCATTCTTTCGATATCTGCTTCTGATGCATCGGCCGGGGCCATAGAAGAAACGATATCCCCAGGAGCCAAATCCATTAGAAAATATACTACAAAAGAAACGGCTAGTAAAACAGGAATCATCATTAGAAAGCGTTTTAATATATAACGTAACAAGTAAAACCTCCTTTAAAATTGTGCGTTCCCCCTTTGAGGAACGCACAACTACAAATTGATTATTCTGCTTTTTTTTCTATCATCTTAAATTGGTGTACTAGGGCGGGGTGAATCTTAATACCCTCTATTCCCTTAGCAATTCCCATTGTAAGATCAGCTTGAGCTATTGGTACCCAAGGAATATATTTAGTTGTAATATCCTCTTGAATTTGTCTATACATTTCGGCGCGTTTTGCTGAGTCAGTCTCACCTGCCGCTGCATCGATCAGCTCATCCATCTCAGGTTCGTTAAAATTAGCGTAGTTTCTTCCTCCTGTAGAATAAAGAGGATTTCTATACATATAGTCTGCATTCATGCCCGGTGTCCAGGAAAGAATGAATAATTCTACACTAGAATCATTTTCTAGTCTATCAACTAGAGCTGCCTGCTGCATAAATTCAATATCAATAGTTAAGCCATAATTTACCATTTGTGCTTGGAAGTTCTCCGCCATTTTTACTCTATGAGCGGCGTCTGATGTAATCAGGTTAAGTTTCAGCTCATCAGGAGAAAAATCCTTAAGTAATTCTTTTGCTGCTTCAGGATCATGACTTATGCCATCAATATCAGCATAGTATTCCATGTCTCGACACATAATACTTGTTGATGGTACGCCATAACCGTCCCAGGCTGCCAAAATCATTTCTTCTTTATCAACGGCCTTGGCAATAGCTTCTCTGAATTTTACATCGGATACTATGCTATCTGTATTGGATAAATTAAAGGCAACATAGTGTTGTCCACGGCCTGTCTCGGAAAGGAGCTCTAAATCTTCGTCGTCTACAAGCTTAGAATAATCCACTGCGCTAGGTGTCATTATTACGTCTACTTCGCCATTTTCAAGTGCAATCATTCTAGTTGAGGCTTCTGGAATCATTCTAAAGACAAGTCGTTTTGTGTTTGGAACTGGATACAAGGTGCTTTCTTCAAAACGAACCAAGGAGACATAGTCCCCAGCAACGAATTTCTCGAATTTCCAGGGTCCAGTACCAATCTTAACTGCTTCTTCTTCGGGCAAATCATCAAAGGCTTTCTTTGACAAAATGGCAAGGGAGTTGGCAGCAAATACATAGTTAAAGTCAACGTCTCCCTGCTCTAGGAAAACTTCAAAATTAAGATCATCTATTTTTTTGAATTCTTTTATTTTTTCCATATATGCAGAGGTAGTTGCTTTAGTTTTTGCTCGCTCGAAGGTAAATTCAACGTCATCAACGGTGAGTATTTCCATATTATGGAAAGTTACATTGTCTTTAAGTTGGAATTTCCAATTGTCCGGAGTTATCATTTCCCATGATTCAACAAGCTCTCCAGCATTTACCATTTCATCTAGATTAGTATCAGTCAATAGGTCATGAGTACAATCTTGAACGATTTGATTAGACTCTGCAGTGGTCTCCATTGCATCGATGGTAGTGAATTCATCAGCCATAGCGATGATGATTTCTTCTTTATAACCTTCTTCGCCACTCTCTTCGGCTGGTTCTTCTGTTACAGGTTCTTCAACAACTTCTTCTTCCGGTGTTTCACTGGCCTCAGGTGCTTCACTGGCCTCGGGTGTACCAC
>JAAYGQ010000208.1 GCA_012727635.1 Tissierellia bacterium
CTTGAATTAGGCAATATCTTTATTAAAGATGTTCAGTTTGCTGCAACAACCCATGTAAAAGACGGAGTGCTCTATGTTAACAAAGAAGAACTTGAAGCACTGATCCGAGAAGATGAGCATATTATTGATGTTCAAATCGACCTTGCTAGACCAGGAGAAAGCGTAAGAATTACTCCTGTTAAGGACGTAATTGAACCTCGAGTTAAAGTTGAAGGACCCGGTGGAATCTTCCCCGGCGTTATCAACAAAGTTCATCAAGTAGGCTCTGGAAGAACCCATGTACTAAAAGGAGCAGCCGTAGTTACTGCCGGTAGAATCGTTGGTTTCCAAGAGGGAATCATTGATATGACAGGACCTGGAGCTGAATACACACCTTTTTCAAAGCTCAACAATGTTGTAATCACTATGGACGTAAAACATGAGATCCTGCAACATGCCCACGAAGAAATTCTTCGCTATGCCGGCCTTAAAGCCGCTCTTTATTTAGGCGAAGCCGCTCGCGAAGTTGAACCCGATGAAGTGAAAACTTTTGAAACTCTGCCACTTCTCAAATCTGCAGAAAAATACCCTGATCTACCTAAAGTAGCCTATGTACAAATGCTACAATCTCAAGGTCTTCTTCACGATACCTATGTATATGGTGTCGATGCGAAGAAAACCCTTTCAACCTTAATTTATCCTACAGAAATCATGGATGGCGCTATCATAAGCGGTAACTGCGTTTCTGCTTGCGATAAAAACACGACCTATCACCACCTTAATAATCCTGTGGTGGAAGATTTGTTCGAGAAGCACGGTAAAGTACTCAACTTTGTTGGTGTGATTATCACCAATGAAAACGTTTATCTTGCCGACAAAATTCGCTCCTCTGACTGGGCCAGCAAACTAGCCGAGTATATTGGTGTGGATGGCGTCGTTATCTCTCAAGAAGGCTTTGGAAATCCCGACACGGATCTTATCATGAACTGCGTAAAAATCGAAGATAAGGGCATCAAAACCGTTATCATTACCGACGAATATGCAGGCCGTGATGGAGCCAGTCAATCACTAGCTGACGCCGATGCAAAGGCCGATGCCGTTGTCACAGGGGGAAATGCCAATGAAGTTATTGTACTTCCTCCTATGGACAAAGTAATAGGTAACGTTTCAGTTGCCAACGTTATTGCCGGTGGATTTGATGGTAGCCTCCGTGAAGACGGAAGCATAATGGTAGAGCTTCAAGCGATTACCGGTGCCACCAACGAACTTGGCTTTAACAAATTAAGTACCAAAGGGTACTAAAAAAAACAAGAAAAAAGAAAGGAATACGAAGATGAGTTTATATGATGGAAAAAAAGTCATTCTCCTCGGCGATAGAGATGGTGTTCCAGCTCCTGCCATGGAAGAATGTTTAAAGTCCACTGATGCTGAAGTAATCTTTGCAGCAACTGAGTGTTTTGTCTGAACCGCTGCTGGTGCTATGGACCTGGAGAATCAAAGAAGAGTACTGGATTTAACCAATGAATATGGTGCTGAGAACGTAATTGTTGTTCTTGGTGCTGCTGAAGGAGAAGCCGCCGGACTGGCAGCTGAAACCGTTACAGCAGGTGATCCTACTTTTGCAGGTCCCTTAGCAGGAGTCCAGTTGGGACTCAGAGTTTACCACTGCTGCGAGCCAGAATTTAAAAACGAAGTTGATTCCGAAATTTATGACGAGCAAATCGGCATGATGGAAATGGTACTAGACGTTGATGATATCATCAGCGAAATGAGTGCCATTCGCGACGAATTCACTAAATACTAAAAGCGTTAGGAGAGAGATATGAGCAAGATCAAGGTTGTACATTATATCAACCAGTTCTTTGCAGGTATCGGTGGAGAAGAAAAAGCCCATATTCAACCTGAGTTAAGAGAAGGTATTGTTGGTCCAGGAATGGCCATTAATGCTGCCCTTGGTGATGAGGCTGAAATTGTCGCTACAGTTATTTGTGGTGACTCCTACTTCAACGAAAATCTGGAGAGTGCTAAAAAAACAGTTCTTGAGATGATTAAGTCTCAAGGAGCGGATCTGTTTATTGCCGGTCCCGCTTTCAACGCTGGACGTTATGGCGTTGCCTGTGGTGCCATCACCGCTGCAGTTCAAGAAGAACTGGGTATTCCTGCCCTTACAGGGATGTATGTGGAGAACCCCGGCGTTGACATGTATAGTAAAGAAGTTTATATCGTAGCCACTAAAAATAGTGCTGCCGGTATGCGTGATGCTGTCAAAAAAATGGTTCCCCTGGCCCTAAAATTGGCTAAAAAAGAAGAAATCGGTGAGCCTGCAGTTGAACACTATTTTCCTAGAGGAATTCGCAAGAATTTCTTTACAGACAAACGCGGATCCGAGCGTGCTGTAGATATGCTTCTTCAAAAACTAGGTGGGGAAGAATATGTAACTGAATATCCTATGCCTAGCTTTGATAGAGTGGCTCCGGCAAAAGCCTTGGCTGACGTTCGTAAAGCGACTATAGCCATCGTTACTTCCGGGGGGATTGTTCCTAAAGGAAATCCTGACCATATAGAGTCATCCTCCGCTTCAAAATACGGCGAGTATGATATCGAAGGCGTTATGGATCTTACAGAAGCAACCTATGAAACGGCCCACGGCGGTTTCGACCCTGTCTATGCCAATCTAGATGCTGACAGAGTTATTCCTGTGGATGTTCTACGCCAATATGAAAAAGAAGGTAAAATTGGCAAACTTCACCGCTATTTCTACTCTACTGTAGGAAACGGTACGGCTGTTGCCAGTGCCAATGCTTTTTCCGATGAAATTGGCAAAAAGCTGATTGCAGATGGCGTTGATGCTGTTATTCTTACCTCAACCTGAGGCACCTGTACTCGTTGCGGTGCAACGATGGTTAAGGGAATCGAAAAATTTGGCATCCCTGTAGTACACATGTGTACTGTTGTTCCAATTTCATTGACTGTAGGAGCGAATAGAATCGTTCCCACTGTAGCTATTCCCCATCCCCTGGGTAATCCTAATCTGGATGCTCAAGAAGAGCTGGCCCTTCGTAAGAGACTTGTTGACAAGGCTCTGCACGCTCTTGAAACGGAAGTGGAAGAGCAAACTGTCTTTGAATAATCAAAAAAACGGGGTGATAGAAATATCACCCTTTTTTATCACAATTTATCGAGGAGGAATTGATGTTCCCAGTATTAAAAGCTGCTAGTTATGTGCTTATGCACACACCGGATATGGTGTTAAACAATGGTACGACCCAGACTACCGAAAGAATCGTAAATCCCGAAAGTGAATATCTTAAAAAAGTTAATGAAAACCTACGTCCCTTTGAGGAAATTGTAAGTTATCCCCCCAACCAGTGCTATATTGGGAATATTACTCCTGAAGAGCTGGCCACCTATGAAATGCCTTGGTATGACAAGGCTATAGAAGGGGCTACAGCCCATGGGAAAAAAGGCGAAATCTTTGAAGAAGATGTTTTTCTTGCCTTTATAAAGGCCTCTGATTCCTTTGACCTTGTTCTTCTTGAAAAGGATTTCACTGAATCGGTTCGCCCCAAGCTTGAAGCCTATCCTGGTCTAAATGCAAAGGCAAGCACTCTACCCGCCGGAATAGAATTGGAAAAAATTACGACAGAAATTCAAAATCGTGGCGCTGAGCCTCTACTTTACAAAGGCGAAGTCGTTGGCTGCGTTAAACGTGCCCATGATATTGACGTCAATCTAAACGCCCATGTAATCTTTGAAAATCTCGTTGTTAAGGCTTCGGGAATGATTGCTATGGAAAGACTCTTTGTTCTTAATAACATTGATCCTGCCAGCATTGACTATGTTATCGAGTGTTCTGAAGAGGCTTGTGGAGATATGAACCAGCGCGGTGGAGGCAACTTTGCTAAGGCCCTGGCTGAAATGACAAACTGCGTTAACGCTACCGGTAGTGATACCCGTGGCTTCTGTGCAGCACCTACCCATGCTCTAATTGAAGCAGCAGCCCTTGTCAAGTCGGGAGTCTATAAGAATGTTGTAGTTGCCGCCGGTGGTGCCACAGCTAAACTTGGGATGAATGGTAAAGATCACGTCAAAAAAGGTATGCCGATTCTTGAAGACTGTGTAGCCGGTTTCGCTCTTCTTGTTTCTGAGAATGATGGAGAACATCCTATTTTGAGAACGGATCTAGTGGGTGGACACACCGTTGGAACCGGTTCTTCTCCTCAAAATGTTATGAGCTCGTTAATCACCAAGGCCCTTGACAAAGGGGGCCTAAAGATTACAGATATTGATAAGTACTCCGTAGAAATGCAAAATCCTGACATTACCAAACCTGCAGGAGCCGGCGATGTTCCTCAAGCAAACTACAAAATGATTGCCGCCCTAGGCGTTATGCGTAAAGATCTTGAGAGAACACAACTCAACAGTTTTGTTGAAAAACACGGCATGGTTGGTTGGGCCCCTACACAGGGACATATTCCTTCAGGAGTTCCCTATTGTGGTTTTGCCATTGACGACATTATGAGTGGAAAAATTCACCGGGCCATGATTGTAGGAAAAGGATCCCTCTTCCTAGGACGTATGACCAATTTATTTGATGGCGTATCCATCGTCGTAGAAAACAACCCCGGAATCCAAGTGGAAGAAGGAAGTGTTTCCAAAGAGGAAATCCGTAAAATGGTCGCTGAAGCCATGAGTAACTTTGCTGCTTCCCTGAATCAGTAGGAGGAAACATGGAAAATCAAAAGATAAAAGCAATCATTGGTGAAGTTTTCGAAGAGATTGCCCAGGGGCTGGAAACAGGCCTATTCCACGATAAAGTAGCACTGGGACTTACCCTTTTAGGCAGTGAGCTTGGTGTTGACAATCTTCTTAAAGGCGCAGAAGTGTTTGCAAAGGACAACGCCGATGTAGAAGTGGTTCTTATAGGACCTAAAGTTGAGACAAATTTAACTCTTGTAGAAGTTGACAGTGAAGATGCTCAGTATGCAAAAATGGAAGAACTCCTTGACAGTGGAAGAATCCAAGGCTGTGTCACTATGCATTATAGTTTTCCCATAGGTGTTTCTACCGTTGGAAGAACTGTATCCCCAGGTTTTGGTAAAAAGCTCTATCTTGCCACCACCACGGGTACCAGTTCTGCCCATCGTAATGAAGCTATGGTAAAAAATGCCATTGCTGGAATTATTGCTGCAAAAGCCACCGGTATTGCACAGCCCACAGTTGGAATTCTTAATGTAGACGGTGCCCGTCCTGTAGAGCGCGCTCTTAAAGAACTATCTGCCGGTGGTTACCCTATTTGCTTCGCAGAAAGTGATAGAGCTGATGGCGGAAGTGTTATGCGGGGTAATGACCTTCTACGGGGAACCCCCGATATCATGGTTACCGATACCCTTACGGGAAACATCCTGATGAAGACTTTTTCTTCTTTTCACACCGGAGGAAACTTTGAATCTGTAGGTGACGGTTATGGTCCTGGAATCGGAGAAGGCTTTGATCGCCTTGTTCTAATTCTTTCTAGGGTCAGTGGAAGCCCAGTGGTAGCCAATGCCCTTGCTTATGCAAAGGGTCTGGTTCAAGGTGATATTCATAAAGTCGCTGCACAGGAATACAAAAAAGCCAAGGCAGCCGGTCTTGATGAAATCCTAGCTGGACTGACCAAGACCAAGGAAAAAGCTCAGGAAGAAGAAGTTGTTGCTCCTCCCGAAGAAGTAACCACAGGAGAAGTTAGCGGCATCGATATTCTTGAACTGGAAGACGCCGTAAAAGTTCTTTGGAAAGAAGGCATTTACGCCAGTAGCGGCATGGGCTGCACAGGCCCTGTTGTTATGGTTCATGAATCAAAAGTTGGAGTTGCCATTCAGATTCTAGCAGCTGCAGGTTATGTATCAGAAGATGCCTAATTAAAAAAAGAACCTATGCATCCTAGATGAAAATCTACGAAGAGCATAGGCTCTTTTTTTTATTCATTATATTAAAGGTTTAGCACAGAAAGAAAAATCACAGCGTTGAAGATGCAATTCCTTTTATGCGTTACCGGGGTCACTTGATTTCAAAGGGCATCTCATTGGGAAGGATCATCCTTACCTTATCCTTTATATGCTCCTTATATACCGGAAGAATTTCAGGATACTCTCTGAAATGTAGGGGAAAAAGAAGTTTTGGTTTTAGATAATCTACAGCCTGATCTACACCGATAGTATAGTTTTCCTTTAGGCGATAATCTATGGGGAAGAGCAGAGCATCGGGCTCTTTTTTGAATTTCATAAGAGAGTAGAGAAAGTCGTCGTTCATTTGATTTCTTTCTTCTTTTGTATCTTCGGGCCATACCCAGTTGTTTAAGTCTCCTACGTGGACGATGCGTTTTCCTTCAACTTCAATTTCAAAGGACAGTCCTTCATCGGTGGAACCACTGGTGCGAATCCTTATACCTTCTAGCTCCAATTCTTCTTCCGGGGCCAATGCATAGGTTTTATCATCGCGATAGGGCATTCCTTCCCAGAGGACCACGGCATCGGCCAGTGGGTGGATCTTGGGGCTGTAGTGATCATCGTGGCCGTGGCTGACAAAGAAAATCTTGATTTTTTCCTCTTCAAGCTTTAGTTCACCTTGAAAATAATCGAAGATTAGCTGGTGCTTTTTTGTGCTGATTGTATAGCAGCTATGGTATATATGGTTTATAATCATAAATTTTGGATCTCCTTTATAAAGTCTATGGTACTTAAATCGCTGGCCATCTTGAAGCCAACAAGGCTGGGTTCAGTTAGTTTCACGCCATCGGGGCTGGCGGTTCGTTTGAATTGCTGGTTGATAAAACGCTTATAAAAGCGAGAAAGATGATCTTTTCTTTCTTCCTTTGTTAAAGTTCCAAAGGCCTCAACCATTAGATTATCAATCTGAGAAATGGAGCAGTATTGTAAACTATAATACAAGATAAAATCTGTGATTTCATATTTTCCAATAAGTTCCTCGGTTTTTTGGAGAATTTCCCCATCTTTATCCGGAGGAAGTAGTTCAGGGCTGATGGGTCTATCCAAAATATGCATCAGAGCTTTCTCTAATGGGCCGCCTTTTTTCTTAGCGTACCAAAGTATAAGATCTTGAATAAGGGTTTTAGGGATTCCTGCATTCAATCCATACATACTCATTTGGTCTGCGTTGTAGGTCGACCAACCTAAAGCGATCTCGCTCATATCTCCCGTTCCCACAACAAGGCCATTGTAGCTATTGGCTAAATCCATTAGGATTTGGGTACGCTCCCTGGCCTGGGCATTTTCATAGACAACATTTGTGTTATTTGAATCATGACCTATATCTTCAAAGTGTTGCATCACAGATTTGTCAATGGAAATGATCTGAGGCTCTAAGCCCAGGGAGTCTAGAAGGTCTAGGGCCGAGGTCATGGTATCTTCAGAAGAACCAAAACCCGGCATAATAATGGGATGGATATTTTCTATAGGAAGATCCATTTCCAGATGGGCATGAAGAGTTGCAATAAGCGCCCAGGTGGAGTCCAGTCCACCACTGACACCAATGAGAGAGTGGCTGGCTCCCGTTCGCTTTAGTTTATTCCCATAGGCTCTGGCTTGGAGCTGTAATAGCTCTTCATAGACCTGTTTGTTTGAAAAAAGAAAGGGTAGGCTAGTTGGAGTTTTTATTTCCTTTTGTGTTGGGTAACTCTGGAGTTCAATGGCACCCCTTTTTACGGGAAGCTCTAGAGCAATAAGTTCCGAAGACCATTTGCCTCTGTGAGAGACCTTGCCTTTTCCAAAAAGCAGGTGACTTGATGAGTGAATTCCTCCCGATACGCTATAGCTCTCGGGGCAGGACATGTACACAAGGGGCTGATCTTGTTCTTCGCTTTTTTTGACAAGAGTTCTTATAATTTTTTCTTTTTTATTAGGACTGCTAAAGGAATCGTCTAAGTAGATGGATAGTTTGTAGAGCTCAGTATCAGCAAGAAGATCTCTAGGAAATAAAAGAGGATCAGAGAAAGCTTTCTCTTTGCTGGAAAGGGGAATATATCCTTTGATGGCTCCATCTTCTATAAATGCCATTACTGAGAAGATCCTATCTTCAATCAGAAGAGGGA
Organism: Tissierellia bacterium; assembly: GCA_012727635.1. GTDB lineage: Bacteria > Bacillota > Clostridia > Peptostreptococcales > Acidaminobacteraceae > DTU036. The sequence continues at coordinate 8,069 of JAAYGQ010000208.1, forward strand.
GCCCAATAAAAACCGGCATCTTACTCAAACTTGCTAAATAGGAAAGTACTTCCTTAGAACCCTGTGAGATTGTTGGATGACGATAGAATTCTCCTAGTTCATCCCCAGTAAGGGTTAGGGGAGGAAAAAGCAGAAGATCAACATCTTTATGTTCAGCTTCTATAATCAGTTTCTCAAGCACAGAAGCATTCTCTTTGGGGGCAGCTAGATGGATTTTAGGAAAGGCTAGACATAAAATTTTAGTGTTCATGGGAACCTCCATAGCTCTATTATACCCAGCCTAGCTATAATATCAGCTTAAATCTTATAGTAATCCTAGAGGTGATTATGAAAATATTTTTTCCTAGTCATAGATGATAAATGGAAAACAGAAATTGAAAAAGTGCCAGTAGACCTTCTTAAAAACGCCCATCAGGAAAAGGCCTTGCCCAGGAGTCATGTTCATCTCACTCTTGAGTTTATTGGACAAGTAGAGGATGTCATCAGATTAATAGAAGAAGTAAAAGTACTTTCGTAAAAAAAAGAATCTTAGAGGTAAAAGGGCTAGAACTTTTTAGCTCTAAAAGCAGAAGATTATCTATCTGAATCTTTATAACTCTAAGGTGCTGATCGAGCTTAACCAATAAACTAGAAAAGCTATGGATGACCTTAGTGTTTCTTATGACGGGAAGAGTTTTAACGCCCATATTACTTTATTAGGAAGGGGGATACTAAAAGGAAGTTACAATGTTTTTTAAAGAAAATAGCTTTACCGCCTTTTCTCCCCTCACTTTAGATTTATGTTCCAGCTTCTTAACTGCCCGGGGTCTAAGATATACTCTATTAGAAGAGTTCCACTTTTGTAGCTAATAGGGTGAATTTACACTTTTATCTCATATAATTATAGCTAAGTGTTTAAATTCGATGAAAATATAGAATAATAGTAGTAGAAGAATATAGCAGTTAAGAAGGAGGCAAAGGTATGAAAGAGTTCTTAGGAATGAGATGGGGTCAACTGTCCGATGGTGAGAGAACCATGCTTTTAAGCGAAGCCTATGTAGATAAAGATAGGATAGACGAAAAAACCGGCGGTTGCATTGTGCGCTTTGAGAATGGTCTATCGGCCATTGGAACCATTAGAAAAGACGAGGAGCAAATTATTATCGATATTGGTAAAGAAGCGAAACTCTATGACGATTGCGATGATGAAGAGTAACAGGCTAATACATTATGTTTAGATGAAAAAGGACTCCTTGTATATGAAGGAGTCCTTGTCTTTGTTAAAACACAAAGGTTTGTTATATTGTCTAGACATTGAAGAGGAAGAGAATAACATCGCCATCTTTGACTATGTATTCTTTGCCTTCCGAGCGAACTAGGCCAAGCTCTTTTGCCTTATGCATAGAGCCTGCTTTAATCAGTTCATCAAAACCAATGGTTTCGGCTCGGATAAAGCCCCTTTGGATATCTGTATGGATTTTCCCGGCGGCTTCAACGGCCTTTGTTCCTTTATCTATGGTCCAAGCTCGGATTTCCTTTGGACCTGCTGTAAGAAAGCTAATAAGGTTTAAAAGAGAGTAACTGGACTGAATTAAGCGGTCGAGCCCCGAGCTTTTAAGTCCCATTTCTAGGAGAAAATCTTCCTTGTCTTCTTCGGGAAGCTCAGCAATTTCCTCTTCAATTTGAATGGATATGGCAAGGACCAAGGCGTCTTCTTCCTGGGCAATTTCCTTGATCTCTTCAAGGACAGGCGGCTCTGGGTCCTCCATGGAAACATTGGCCACAAAAATTACCGGTTTTGAAGTTAAAAGCTGCATCTCATTATAAAGTGAGATTTCTTCTTCTTCCAGTTCACAGGATTTTGCCTGCTTTTCTTCCTCAAGATGAGCTATGAGCTTTAGAACAAGATCATATTCTTTTTTAAGCCCGCGGAACCCTTTGATCTGGCGTTCTAGACGGTTTCTTCTGCGCTCAAGAGTTTCAAGATCCGCTAAAATTAATTCGAGATGGATGGTTTCTATATCTCTTTTAGGGTCAATACTTCCTTCAACATGGGTTACATTGGTATCTTCAAAGCAACGTACCACATGGAGGATGGCATCAACTTCTCTTATATGGGAGAGGAACTGGTTTCCTAGACCTTCACCCTTTGATGCACCCTTGACAAGACCGGCGATATCATAAAACATCACCTGGGCCGGTATGATTTTTTGTGAATCATACATATCTCTCAGTATCTGTAGCCGTGAATCGGGAACGTCCACCACTCCCATATTGGGGTCGATGGTGCAAAAGGGATAGTTGGCGCTTTCTGCACCGGCTTTTGTTATGGCATTAAAAAGGGTGCTTTTTCCCACATTGGGAAGCCCCACAATTCCTAGTTTCATTTATTCACCTCAGGGCTATTATAGAGTAGTCACACTAGAACTTCAATATTTTTTTTGCTTTTGCCGTGCTATAATTGCCAGAGGAGGAATAATGAATTATACCCAATGGATTTATAAAGAAGGTTTTACCACAAAACTTACTTCTTATTACTATATTTTGCCCCTTAGTCCCAAGTCCGCCACTTTAGGATCCCTATTGGCAAGGGTTCTTGAGAGGGGGAGCCAGGACTATCCCACGGTAGAGGCCATCCACGATAGAGGCGACGAACTCTATGGAGCTACGGCCTATTTCGATGTAAATATTTATGGCAGTTATCTATGTTTTGAAGCCAAGCTTCTGACTCCAAATTATCTTTTTTTTGATCAACCCGAGCTAGAGGAGGAGGCCCATTCTTATTTTCAAAGTTTGCTTTATCGGCCACTTTTAGAAGAAGGCAAGTTTAAAGAAAATATATTTTTACAAGAAAAGGAAATGCTGGCCCAAGATATGGAGTCCCTTTTAAAGGACCCCGAGAGCTATGCACTTCTACGAAGTATGGAGCTCCTTTTCCCCGACAGCAATCTGGGAATCTATAAATACGGTGATCCAAAGTCTTTAGAGCAATTAAGTGGGAGAGATTTAATCGATTTTTATAGGGAGCTTATGGATGCCCCACTCTATATTTATCATCACGGCGATGAAAAAAGAAATGATGAAGGAATAAAGCATACCCTTGAGATGGATACAGTAGAAGTGTCCTTACAGGAAGAAAAATTTGAAGAAGATAGAGATATCCTACAAAGTATTTTGGTAAAAGCTTACCGCGTGCCCTGGGTCTATGGGGACACAATGGTCTACCCCAGTCTAGTTCTAAATCATTTGCTGGGGGGCTCCGGCACCAGTCTTCTTTTTAAAAGAGTTCGGGAAGAAAAGGGTCTGTGCTACTCTATTTACAGTCGCTATGACCGCTATAAACAACTTTTTCTTATCGTGAGCGGCCATGAAAAACAGCAACATCAAGAGCTCCTTAGCACCATAGAGGAAGTAATTGACAGTCTTAAAAAAGGCGATTTTTCCCTTGAAGAGTTGGAGGAAACAAAGCAAGATCTATGCATAGGCCTGGGTTCGATTCCTGATAGTCAGGGGCGCCATTTAAAGGATAGCTTTATCAGGGATCTCTATGCTGAAGAGAAAGATATTACGAAGCGTATGGAAGAAATTAAAAAAGTCGAGAAATCCGATGTCATTAAAGCAGCTAGGGAGCTTTCCGGCGCTTTAGATTTATATGTGAGGAAGGCATGAAAAAAGAACGTATCATTGATTCTATGAGCAGAGAAAGTTATGTTAAATATTCATTTCCCAGTGGCTTTACTTTGGTACACTATCCTAAAAAAGGGCGGTTTTTAAAGGCTGCTTATTTGAGTGTCGGTTTTGGTTCCACGGATCTTCAAGGAAATTTTATGGGCAAACCCTTTAGCATCCCTGAAGGAACGGCTCACTTTTTAGAGCATAAGCTTTTTGAAGGAGAAGAGGATCTTTTTGAAAAAATGAGTAGACTTGGGGCTTCGGTGAATGCTTTTACCTCCCACGATCTCACCTGTTACTATTTTAACACTCCCATTCATTTCCAGGCGTCCCTAGACCTTCTTTTGCAAATTCCTATAAAACCCGGCTATACCCGCCCAGGGGTTATTAAAGAAAGAAATATTATCGCCCATGAGATAAAAATGTATCAAGATGACGTGGACTATCACACTTACCATAAAGGTCTGAGTTATCTTTACCCAAAACATCCCGTAGGCAGAGATATTGCAGGTAGTCTAGAGAGCTTAGAACGCATTGATAAGGATGTACTTGATTTTGCGGTAAAAAGTTACTATGTCCCCTCGAATATGCTTCTTTTTATTATTGGAGATTTTAGTGAAAATGAAATCCAGAACACAATTGAAACTCTACCAAGGTTCTATTTAGATAAAAAGCCCTCGGCCCAGAGCTTTTATCCTGAAGAGGAGAATGACTTATCCCACCAACGACTTATTTCTCATCAGGATATCTCAACAGCTAGTTTTTCTTATTTAATTAAGTTGCCGGCTTCAGAAAGTAGGATGGCTGGTTTTAATAAGTCCATAAACTATACGATTATTCTAGATTTTCTTTTCGGTGAAGGAAGTGCTTTTTATACCCATCACTATGAAAAGGGAGACTTTCTTGATTTCTCAGCGGACTATAGCTACGGTCCAGGCTATGGTGTCATAAGTCTAAGTGGTGAAGGAAGGTCTCCCTTTATTCTAGAAGAAGCGATAGCAAGCTGTTTAGATAAACCGAAAATAGCCAATGAAGAAAAGATTCTTCGTGTTAAACGCAGGCTTATGGGTAGATATCTTATGGGTTTTAATTCCCTATCGGGTATCGCAGGGAATTTCACCTTTTTGCATCACCGGGGAGTGGATCTATTTAACTATCTACCTTTGATGGAAAAAACATTGGTTAGCAGCGATGGCCACCTCTTTAAAGGAGCCAGTTGCTTTAGTTTAACGATGAAGGAGAGTCTATGAATCCTGTGGCATTTTCACTTTTTGGCCTTGAAATACGTTGGTATGGAATTTTAATGGTCCTTAGTTTTATTATAGCGGGAGCTCTTTTACAGTACTGGGGAAAACAAAAGGGGTATAAGGAAGACGACCTTTTAGATTTAACCTTAGTCGTCATTATTACAGCTATAATTGGGGCGCGTCTTTATTACGTAGCCTTTAGCTGGGAATATTATCAAGGAGACATTTTAAAGATTATCAATCTTCGCGGTGGTGGCCTTGCCATTCATGGCGGAATTATTGGTGGTGTAATAGGGGGCTATCTATTTGCCAAAAGAAGAGGCCTTAACTTTTTTGAACTTACCGACTTTATTGCGCCGGGTTTAATTCTCGGTCAGGCCATTGGCCGTTGGGGGAACTATTTCAATGGCGAAGCCCATGGCGGTCCCACCAATCTTCCCTGGGCTATTACTGTGGCTGGTGAGAAGGTACATCCAACATTTCTTTACGAGTCTATATGGAATTTAGGTATTTTCTTTTTTCTAGTTTATATGCTTAAGAGGAAGAAATTTGATGGTCAAATTTTCCTTCTCCATGGGATTTTATATTCTCTAGGCAGATTTTGGATCGAGGGATTAAGGACAGATTCACTGATGCTGGGACCTTTGCGCATAGCTCAAGTGGTTAGCATGGGAACGATTGTTCTTTTCTCCGCCCTGTATTTCTATGGTTTAAAGAAAAGGTCTCTTTAGGGGACCTTTCACTTAATCAATAAAAAATCAATTAGATGAATTTGCAAATTATCCTTGCAGATTCTTTTTTTTTCGTGTATTATAACATTACAAGTGGTAAAAAGTGGCACGAAGTGGGATTCATTCCCGAAGGGACTAATGGATATGTTTATAGGTGAATTCAAACATACAACCGATGCCAAAGGGCGGGTAAGTATACCCAGTATTTTTAGAGAAGATTTAGGCGAGAGCTTTTATATAACAAAAGGTCTTGATAAGTCTCTATTTGTATTTACTCAATCCGAATGGGACCGGTTCCAAGAAAAACTTCAAAATGTGCCCCTTACCAACAAAACAGGTAGAGCTTTTACACGGTTTTTCTATGCCGGAGCCACAAAATGCTCCCTTGATAAATCCGGTCGTATACTAATTCCACAAAACCTTAGGGATTTTGCTGAAATTGGTAAAGAAATATTAGTCATCGGAGCTGGTTCAAGAGTTGAAATATGGTCTGAAGAGATCTGGAATCAGTACAACGAAGATGAACTCAGTTACGATGAACTTGCTGACAACATGGAAGAACTGGGAATTTGATATGGTATTCTCCCATATCAGTGTAATGCCCAATGAGGTTCTAGAATATTTAAAAATTAAGCCCGATGGTATTTACCTAGATGGGACGCTGGGCGGGGCAGGTCATGCTTCTGGTATCCTTGAGCGGCTTACAGAGGGATTGCTTATTGGCATCGATAAAGATGAAGATGCCCTTCATCACAGCAAGCAAAAATTAAATGCTCTTGGTGGGAACTTTGTTCTTGCTAAGGCAGACTTTTATAATGCCGACCTACTTTTAGATGAACTGGAGATTGACAAAATTCAAGGAGCGATTCTGGATTTGGGTGTTTCTAGCTATCAGTTGGATGAAGGTCAGAGGGGTTTTAGTTATCACCAGGATGCCCCCTTAGATATGCGTATGAATCAGTGTCAAAAACTGGATGCAGCTTTTATTGTAAATGAGTATTCAGAAGAAGAATTAACTCGTATCCTTTGGGAATTCGGCGAAGAAAGATGGGCCAAGAGGATTGCGGAATTCATAGTAGAGTATCGGCCTATAGAAACGACTTTGGAGTTAGTGGATGTAATAAAGCGAGCCATTCCTGCAGCTGCTCGGGAAGACAAACATCCAGGGCGTAAAACCTTCCAAGCCCTTCGGATTGCCGTCAACGGAGAACTAGATACATTAGAAGAGAGTCTCTATAAAATTTTTGCAAGAATGGATAAGGGTGGGAGGTTGGTTGTTATAACCTTTCATTCTCTAGAAGATCGTATCGTAAAGAAGACCTTTGCAAGTATGCAAAAAGGATGCATCTGTCCTCCTGAACTTCCGGTTTGTCTTTGTGGAATGGAACCAATTGGAAAAATAATTACAAGAAAACCTATAGAAGCCAGTTTTAAAGAACTGGAGTTTAATCCTCGCAGCCGTAGCGCAAAAATGCGTGTGATAGAAAGGATATAAGATGAAGCTAGATTTTGGTGAATTTGACAAAGCTTATAATGAAGACATTAAACAACGAAAAATCGAAGACAGTAAAAGTTACAAAAAAAAGCCTCAGGAACGTGGGAATTTTTTAGGATTTACCTTTGTTATTGTTCTTGCGTTTTTCATCTTTGCCAATATCATAGATGGTTATGTGGAATTAAACAGTGTAAAGTTTGAAAACCTCGAACTCTCAGAACGAATTGAGACATTGAACTCAGAGATTGTCCAGTTGCAAGTGAAAATTCAGCAAAACACTTCGGGCGAAAAAATCGAAAAAATCGCTACCGAGAAGCTTGGAATGATCTATCCTCTTGATTCACAAAAAATCAGTATTGAACAACGCAAAAGCTTTGCATTGTATCCTAAGGATTTCAGTGTTATAGTAAAGAGTGAGAAAGATCAAAAAGCTAGCGGCGAATAAAGAGGTAACATGAAAAATGCAAATAAAAAGATATATGTCGCCTTCATGGTCATATGTCTTATTTTTTTGGTAATATTGGCAAGGAGCTTTCAGCTTCAGGTTTTAGAGCACAAAGAATTGTCCGACAAGGCTATGGCATTAAGTAAATTGGATATAGACATCGAACCGATACGGGGCGATATTCTTGATTCCCAGGGAAATGTTCTGGCTACATCGGCTAAGTACTATGATTTTTGGGTGACAAAGACCGATGTTAATTACGAAAACATGGACGAAATAGACCGGGCAGAATTTGAAGAAGACTTGGTTTTCCTTTCTGCGAATCTAAATGTTCCTGTAGAGGATTTGAGAAAAAGAATCTTCACCGGGAATGAAAGCAACCTTCTTGCAAAGGATGTAAGTAAAGAGGTGGCGGACCGGATTATAGAAAGCAAACCAGGGTGGCTGGCCATTGCCTCCCGATATAAGAGAGTCTACCCCTACCAAAGCTTAGGCTGCCATCTTATTGGAGTGACCAATGAAGAAGGCGTTGGGCTCTCAGGACTGGAATTAAGTTTTAATGATCAGCTAAGCGGTACGCGAGGCAAGTATGTAATTGACACGGACCTGCGAGGCAACGCCCTAGCTCTTAGTGATACTAAGCGCTATCCTTCCAGCGATGGTAAAATACTTCAAACGACGTTAGACATTAACATTCAGCAGTATAGCGATTATTGGAGCCAGGTCTGCCTTGAAGAAACCGAGGCGGAGCGTGTTGTTATGATCGTTATGGAAACGAAAACTGGGGCAATCAAAGCCCTGAGTGCGCCACCGTTTTTTGATCTCAATGCTCCCTATGAGCTACCTGGCATTGATAAGCTCAGTGGGGAGGCTTATGTTGATTATTTATACAAAACCTGGGGAAACCCAGCGGTAGAAGCACTTTTTGAACCCGGTAGCGTTGGTAAACTATTAACGGTCTCTGCGGGGCTAGAAGAGGGCGCAATAACAATGAATACTCAGTTTTATTGTGATGGTGTGTATGAATTCCCTGTAGAGGGCGAGGATATCTCCATTGAATGCTGGGTGTATCCCAATTCTCATGGTCAACAAGACACGGCCAATGCTCTACTCAACAGTTGTAATCCTGCTTTTGTTCAAATGGGACAAATGATTGGCGGAGATAGGCTTTATCATTATCTTGAGGCCTTTGGACTGGAAAGACGGACTCGAGTTGCCATTGGTAACGAAGCATTTCCGCTTCTACCGAAACCTCAAAACATTGTCGAAGAGGCTACTATGACCTATGGTTATAGCTATGCAGTTACACCACTACAAATGCTAAGCGCGCTAAATGGTGTAGTCAATCATGGTGATCTAATGCAAACGACAATTTTTGAAAAAATTATTGAACCCGACGGAGAAACCCTAGAGGAAAATCCCCCACAAAAATTAAGGTCGGTTATTTCTCCTATGACATCAGAGTTAGTGCGAGACATGATGGCGCTTATTGTGAATGTCGATGATCAAAAGCGGTATGATACTAAGGGTATTCCCATGGGTGGAAAAACCGGAACGACCAATCTTATGATAGATGGTATCTACTCTGAAGATTTCGGAAAAAGACTTACTTATTATTTGACGGCACCCATTCAAGATCCACGTTATTCGATTTACCTTCATGTTGACCAACCAAAAAAGAAAATGACATCAACGGATAATGCCAATTATGTTATTAGTTTGATGCAAGATATTCTGCGTTATGTGGGCTACGGTGTCGGTGATGTCCAGGAAGATCAAATCGTCGAAGTGCCTAATCTTATAGGTCACTCGCCGGATTCAGCTTTGAGTTATTTAAAGGATATGGGCTTAGGGGCAATATACAAAAATTATGATAGCCTCGATGAAGAAGCCTTAGTCCTAGAACAATTTCCCCGGGCCGGTGAGCAAGTTCTTCGAGGTGCCAATGTTATTGTAAACTTTGGTGCTGATATGAGCGGACTTCACACGAATCCGCCTAAGAAGGGGCTCTATGAAACCTATGTACCCCAGGGGACTCTCCTTCCTGAGCAAGAAGAATACTGGGAGGAAGAGTGGGAAGAATCCGATGAATCCGATGAATCCGACGAATCCGAAGGAGGAGAATAATGGAGAAATTATACACCAATGAAAGCATCCAATCCCTCAAGGGTGCCGATCGGGTGCGAAAGCGGCCGGCGGTTATCTTTGGCTCCGATGGTATAGAAGGCTGTAAGCATTCGGTTTTTGAAATCCTCTCTAACTCCATAGATGAGGCCAGAGAAGGCTTCGGGAAAAAGATTATTCTTACTCAACATAAAAATCATGCTATAACCATCGAAGATTTTGGTAGAGGAATCCCCGTAGGTTATAATAGAAAAGAAAAAAAGCACAACTGGGAACTACTTTTTACCGAGCTCTATGCTGGCGGAAAGTACAATACCAATGAAGGCGAGAACTACAAATATTCCCTAGGCCTAAATGGCCTAGGGCTTACCGCTACACAATATAGTTCGGCTTATATGGATGTAGAGATTTATCGTGATGGAAAGCAATATCTCATTCATTTTGAAAAGGGGGAAGTGGTTGGTGATTTAAAACAAAAGGCCATGAAACATCCCACGGGAACAAAAATTTCCTGGATGCCAGATCTTGAGGTATTCACCGAAATAGAAATAGAAGCAAGTCATTTTCAAAAGATGCTAAAGGAACAGGCTGTGGTGAACAAGGGGATTAACTTTGTTTACCATAATGAGGCTTTAGATACCACGGAAGAATTTTACTATGAAAACGGGATTGAAGATTACCTCGAAGAGCTCTCAGACAAAGGAGAATTTGTTCCTATTTTCAAACTCACTGATGAAGGCTCCGGAAGGGACCGAAGGGATCACCCCGATTACCATGTAAAATACGAACTGGTTTTTACCTTTAATAATGATGTTAATGCTTTGAGCTATTTTCATAATTCCAGTTCGCTTATTTATGGAGGTTCTCCCGATGCTGCTGTAAAAACAGCCTTTATTTATGAAATTGATAAATTCATAAAAAGCAGCAATAAATACCGCAAAAACGAATCTATGATTAACTTTGTGGATATTGAAGATAGCCTACTTTTGATATGTAACTCCTTTTCAACGATTACGAGCTACGAAAATCAAACAAAAAGGAGCATTACCAATCACTTTATAAAGCGATTTCTAACAGATTCTATACGTAGTCACCTAGAAATTATTTTTACAGAAAACCCCGATGCCATGAATAAAATCTTGGATCAGGTTTTAATTAATAAAAGAAGCCGTGAAAAGGCCGAAATAGCCAGGACGACGATAAAAAAGCAACTGAGTGCTAAGCACGATGTTTTTAACAAGGTCCCTAAATTTGTCGATTGCCGCAGTAAAAAGCCTGAAGAGCGTGAGCTCTTTATAGTGGAAGGGGACTCGGCTCTAGGGGCTTGTAAAATGGCAAGAGATGCCAACTTTCAAGCGATGATCCCTGTGCGAGGTAAAATACTCAATACTCTTAAATCTGATTACGATCGTATTTTCAAGAGTGAAATCATAATGGATTTGATGAAGGTTATAGGGGCAGGTGTTGAAATAAAAACTAAACATAAAGCCTTGGAAGATAGTTTTGATATTAAGGGGCTTCGTTATGGCAAAATTATCATCACAACCGATGCTGATGTCGATGGATTCCAAATACGCACACTCATCCTAACGGTATTTTACCGTCTGGCTCCCACACTACTGCGAGAAGGTAAAGTATATATCGTTGAATCTCCTCTATATGAAATTATTAGTAAAGGGGAAAGCTTCTTTGCCTATTCTGATAAAGAGAAAAACGATCACCTAGATATGTTAAAAGACCCAAAAGCTCTTATACATCGTTCCAAGGGCCTGGGAGAGAATGATCCTGAGATGATGTGGAAGACGACGATGAATCCAAAAACAAGAAAACTTGTCCAGGTAAAGTTCAATGATGAAGAAGAAGCCCACTATACCTTTGATGCTCTTCTGGGAGAAAATATTGAACAAAGAAAGTTTCTTATTGAAACCAAGGGGGCTCATTATTTGGATTTACTGGACCTTTACTAGGATAGGCAAAGCCTATCCTATTTTTAATTATCCAAATAGAATAGTTTCTTCTAATATATGACGGATTTTTTTCTCCCCTGAGCTTGTTGGACACTGGCACAGGATATTGTTACAAATTATTAAACAAATAAAATTGCAATAGCCTTGACCTATGGATAAGAATGGGGTATATTAATAAGGCACCTCAAGGAAACGAGCTTCGGCTCAGACCATCGAAAAAATAGCAAAATGA
>JAAYGQ010000209.1 GCA_012727635.1 Tissierellia bacterium
AACAAAGCTGCCCATATGGGCCATTAATGTGATTAAAGCTACCTGCCTTAGATAGGTGCTCTTGCCTGCCATATTTGGACCGGTGATAATAAAAAAATGTTCATTTTCATCCATAAAAAGATCATTGGCAATAAAATTCTCTCTACCCTGCAAAGCTTCTATCACTGGATGACGACTATTTTTAAGTTCTAAAGTTTTACCTTGTTCAATGTGGGGCCGAACATAATTATTTTCCCTGGCGATTCGAGCAAGGCTTAAGGATGTGTCTAATATCGCTAGGGCTTTTGAAAGCTCCAGTAGATCTTGGCCGTGGGTCTTCACTTCTTCGACGAGCTTTTCATAAATATCTCTTTCCAGGATTTTTTGTTCTTCTTCTGCGCTGAGTATTTTAAGCTCAAGTTCTTTAAGAGCCTCTGTAAAATATCTTTCACTGCCCACTAGGGTTTGCTTTCGGATATATCTATCGGGAACCATGGCCAAATTACTATTGGTAACTTCTATAAAGTAGCCAAATACCCGGTTGTATCGAATTTTAAGGTTTTTAATTCCGGTTTTTTCTTTTTCTTGGGCCTCGAGCTCTAAGAGCAGGCTACTTCCGTGTTCCAAAAGGTAAAGAACCTCTTGAAGCTCGGGAAAATTCTTTGCACTTATAACACCTCCATCGGCAATGGTGGCTGCCGGTTCCTGTAAAAGCGTATCATCCAAATGCTGCCAAAGCTCAGGAAATTCTTTTAGGCCAGTTAAAAGCTCAGGGTGATTGAGTAAGGCTAGATTTTGTAGAATTTTGGGTATGGCTTCCAAAGAAGCAGTGATTTTTCTTACATCCTTCGGCATAATATGGCCAAAGACCAACTTGCTAATAAGACGCTCCAAATCATAGACTCCGGTCAATTCTTTTTCCAAAATCCCTATAAGCTCTGGATTCTCGTAGAAAAATTGTACAAGATCAAGTCGCTTTTTGATGCTTGGAATATTTTGTAGAGGTTTTTGCATCCATTGAAAAAGAAGTCGACTTCCCATGGGAGTGCTACAACGGTCTAAAAGGCCCAAAAGACTTCCTTTTTTTTGCTTAGATATCAAAGTCTCAAAGAGCTCTAGATGGGCATATAAAGTGCTATCGAGGCGCATAAAATCTTCTCTGGTGATAAAGGCGTAGTCAAAGGCAGTATTAGGCAAAATAAACTGGGTTTCAAGAATGTATTCAAAAAGCGCACTAAGGGAATGTAGAGTTCCTTCCTCGGGGGAAACCTTTAAAAAAGTGTCAAAGAGTTTTGTGGATAGTTCAGGTTTGTCAATAATTTTACTGGCTTTAAAGGGAAGACCCTTTTCAACCAGAAGCTCCGAGGGCATAAGTATTGCTAGTTCTTCCTTTAGTTCCTCTTCTTCTTCAAGGCCATAAAAGGAAGATCGAAGATAAAAAGTCGATAGATCACAATAACTTAGACTATATCCATCCTTCTCAGCAGCCAGGCAAGCAAGATAATTGTTCTGACTCTTACTTAGGAGATCTTCATCAATCAAAGTACCTTGGGTTACGATTTTGACAACCTCTCGCTTGACAAGATTTTTAGCTAGCTTTGGGTCTTCCACTTGCTCACAGATGGCAATGGTAAAACCCTTTTTAATGAGCTTTGCAATATAGCCCTGGGCACTGTGGTAGGGAATACCACACAAAGGGGCTTTCATTCCTCCACCGGCGTTACGGGAAGTCAGAACAAGATCCAAAGCCTTACTAGCCACCACGGCATCTTCATAAAACATTTCATAAAAATCCCCCAGTCTATAAAAGAGGATATGCTCTGGTACACCGGCTTTGATTTCCATATACTGCTGCATCATTGGAGTAAGACTTTGAATGTTTAATGGCATAGTTCACCTTCAAGAGAGAATTTTTTTGCCTTGGTAATTTTTACACTGCGTAGCTTTCCAAGGTCCTGACTTGAGCCGGGAAATCGGACCAAAAAACCTTGCCCCGTTCTTCCTTGGAAAATCCCTGGAGAGCTTTCTTCTTCAACGAGAACTTCAAAAACTTCTCCATGGCGAGCTTTGTTTTTTTCAATGACAATTTCATTTAGTCTTTCGAGCATACGCTCAAAGCGTTGGTGTTTTTCTTGGGCGCTTAGATTGTCATTAAGATTGGCAGCCGGGGTCCCTAGCCGCTTAGAGTAGATAAAAGTAAAGGCGGAGTCAAAATAAACTTCTTCAATAAGAGAAATGGTTTGATCTACATCCTCTTCTTCTTCTCCGGGAAAACCGATAATAATATCCGTGGTAAGGCCGATATTTGGTATAGCTTTCTTAAGAGCTCGAACCTTTGAAAGATAGTCTTCTCTTGTGTACTTTCGGTTCATAGCCCTTAGCACCTTCGTGGAACCTGATTGGACCGGAAGATGAAAGGAAGGACAAACCTTTTCAAGCTTCATCGCTTCAATAAGCTTCTCACTGAGGTCCTTTGGATGGGAAGTCATAAAACGTAGGCGGTAGAGGCCATCGAGATTATTGATTCTTTCTAAAAGATCCGGAAAGTCAATTTCTTCACTAAGGCCCTGACCATAGCTATTGACATTTTGTCCAAGAAGAATCACTTCCCTGGTTCCTTCCTTGATAAGCGCTTTTATTTCCTCAATAATGTCTCCGGGGAGTCTACTTTTTTCTCTTCCCCGGGTATAGGGCACGATGCAATAGGTGCAAAAATTATTGCATCCCTCCATGATATTGACATAGGCCGAGACTTTTGAACTTCGTAGGGCCGGCATTCCTTCAATAATGGTTTTTGTATCTTCTAGAACGGCTATGGTTTTTACTCCTTCCAAGGCCTTTAAAAGATATTGAGGAAGTTTGGCGTAATTGTGGGTACCAAAAACCATATCAACATAGGGATAACTCCCTTTGATTTTATTTACAACGTGGGCCTGCTGGACCATGCATCCACAAACCCCTAGAATGACTCCCTGGGCTCCCAGGTACTTGATACGACCAAGAAAGCCATAGACTCGCTCCTGGGCATGTTCGCGAACTGCGCAGGTATTAAGAAGAATAACCGATGCTTCTTCTTCGCTTTCACTTTTTTCATAGCCCATCAGCTCAAAAAGGGCTGCCATACGTTCGCTGTCATGATCATTCATTTGGCAACCAAAGGTATGGA
>JAAYGQ010000210.1 GCA_012727635.1 Tissierellia bacterium
GCCTATGTAGATGGGAAGATGGCGGGAATAGGTAAGTTTACCCTACTTTATGATGGTAGCGCTTGGCTAGAAACCCTAAGAGTGGATCCAAAATACCAGGGCCTTGGTGTTGGAAAGAAATTATACGAAAATTATTTTAAGCAAGCACAGGAGCATGCCTGCAAATCCATGGCCATGTACACCGGTACCAGCAATATGGTAAGTGCTGGTCTTGCCTCAAACTTTGGTTTTAAAAAGGCCCAGGACTTTAGAGGCTATAATCTTATAACCTTTGTTCCCAGTAATAGGGAGCATCATTTCGAATCTGTAGGGCCTGAGCGTGGGGCAGAGCTAATCCTCTCTCTAGCAAGGGAATATCACGACTATCTTGTTAGCAATCGTACTTTTTATAAAATCAACCCCGATACCGCCGAGGGCTTTGCTTTAGAGGAGAAGGTATTTGAAAACCTACAAACTGAGAGTTTCATTGTCTATGGTGCAAGATTTCAAAAGGAACTCTGCCTTCATATAAGTATGATGGGTGGAGACTATGAGTCTTGCTTGGCCTTTGCCAAGGACTTTGCTTTCTCAAGAAAAATTCCAAAAATAACCTTTACAATTCCCCTGAAGAACCCTGGACTCGAGAGATTTTTAATTGAACGTGGATTTGAGAGGGAAGCCTCAGATCTTATAACAATGGAAATAAATCTCTAATTTTCTCCTTGGCTGAAGGAAGATCTATCCAAAATCATTGTATTTCAGCATAGATGATTTATAAAAAGGATGAACAATGATTGACACACTTCTAAGAATAGGACGTAATAGAAGAGATGACCCAGCAGGCCGTGGAAGCCATAGATAGGGCTGGACTAAGAAATTATAGGGGGCCTTTGGATCGCTTTTGGGAAAGCAGTAGAAATTATATAAATGAAAACCGCTATGAAGAGGAAATATAACTAGGTGCGGGGGTGTGAGGATGAAAAGAAAACTAAAAGCCAAGTATGTAATTGGATACAATGGCAATAAACACGTAATATATAAAAATGGAATCGTTGTCTATGAAGGGGACACCATAGTCTATGTGGGCAAGGTGTATAATGGAAAAACAGACGAAGTAATAGATTATGGTAATTCTATAATTAGTCCGGGTTTTATTGACTTAGACGCACTGGGGGATATAGATCACGCTCTTATTAGCAGTGAAATACCATCGGAAAAAAGAATCGGCTTGTCTTGGTCAGAGGAGTATTTTGAAAAAAAAAGGCAAGAATGGATGACTCCCCAGGAAGAAGCTTTCAAGTCTCTCTATGCCTATAGCCATTTAATTATGAATGGAATCACCACAGCTATGCCAATTACCTCTGTCAACTATAAAAAAGCGGCAGAGACCTATGAAGAAATAGAAGCGGCAGCCCACAATGCCGGAAAATTAGGCCTTAGAGTGTATTTAGGACCGAGCTATATTTCAGCTATGCAAATCATTGACGAAGATGGAAAAATGAAAGTTGGGTGGATGCAAGAGGAAGGCAAAGAGGGCCTAAAAAGAGCCGTAACCTTTATAGAAAATTTTCATGGTAGCTACGACGGACTAATAAATGGCGTCTTAGTTCCCGAGAGGATTGAATTACAGACAGAAGAAATATTAAAGGAAACGAAAAGATACAGTGAAAAACTAGGATGTCCCATTCGTCTTCATGCAGCCCAGGGAGAATTTGAATATAGTGAGATTTATAAAAAAACGGGGATGTCACCCATTGCCTATCTAGAGAGTATTGGTTTTCTTGATAAAAATGTTATGATTCCCCATGCTATCTATGCATCGGGCTATAGTAAACTAGAGGATAAAAGTAATAAGGATCAAGAAATACTTAGAAAAACCGGAACCAGTGTAATTCACTGCCCTATAGTCTATTCAAGAAGCGGTACAGCCCTAGAATCCTTTGGCAGGTATCTTAGGCTCGGCATTAACATGTCCATGGGTACCGATACCTTTCCTCCCGATATAATCCGCAATATCAATATTGGAAGTATCTTAGGTATGCATACCGATGAGAAGAGGCGTGAAAATCACTTTAGGGAGTTTTTCAATGCCGCCACTCTCGGTGGAGCCAGGGCTCTAGGAAGGGAAGATCTGGGAAGATTGGTGGAGGGGGCCAAGGCCGATATCATTGTCATAGATTTAAGTTCCTATCCCATGGGGGTAGTGGATGATCCCCTTAGAACCATTTTTCTATCGGCTACCGGTAGAGATGTTAGTACTTCTATTATTAATGGGAAAGTTGTGATGAGAAATAGAATCATAGAAAAATTAAATTATGAAGAGATGCAAGAAAAGGCACAAAAATACTATGACAAAATGAAAGAAAGCTATCTAAAACGCAGTAGAATGAATTTGACAAAAGAAGAGTTTTTCGAGTCATCCTTTGAAATTATTTAACCAGGGTAGGTGGCTTAAAAACAATAGGTTTTCAAGAACAAGTCAAAATAGATACAAATGTTTTTACAATCTCAGCGACCAATAAGAGTAGAATCTTGTTGGTTTTTATTTGTTTGTGTGATTAAAGCAAATAAAACGAGGACACTTATTGGATTGTATGAAAGGAATTAAGATGCATTTTACCGATAAATTTGCAATTTAAAACTAGGGTAAAACAATTGGTGAATCAGTCAAATATGGATGAACTTATTTAGATAAAAAGGGGTAAATATGAGTAAGAACTTCTACTGCAAAAATTCTATGAAAAATCAAATAAAAAACAAAACCCATTAGGATGAAAGAACGTTAAAAATAGGAAAGTTCCGTAGAAAGGAGAATTTTATGAGTAAATATGAAACACCAGAGTATGAAGTAATAATGAAAGACAATGAGTATGAGATAAGAAAATATACAGATTTTTTTATTGTCGAATATGAAAACGAAATGGATCCAGAGATAAACAAGGGATTTGGCTCTTTGTTTAATTATATATCCAGTGACAATAAAGAAAAGGAAAAAATTTCTATGACAACACCGGTCATTCAAGAAGTCACCAGTGCGAATAAGAAAATGGCCTTTGTAGTTCCCGGAAAGTTTGGTCAACAAATCCCCGAGCCCAATAATCCGAATTTAAAGATTAAAAAATTTGATGAAGGCCTTTTCGCGGTCATTCAGTATTCGGGATTTTCTAACAAATCGAAAGAATTGCAAAGGGAGAAAAAACTTGAATCATGGATATCCGACAAGGGATATCAAAGGAAATCAAATTATATGCTTGCTTTTTATAATGCTCCCTTTACATTGCCTATGCTTAGGAGAAATGAAATTTGGGTTCGTGTGATTAAGATCTAAAGGTGTTATCAAGGACTCCTCTTGTAGAACGAAATGCTAGGGATAAGATAGCCAGTCTTCCTTAGCAGCTATCCCATCGCATGGATTTGGCTATTAAAACATTTGATCTTCCACTTTTTTACAACCAAGCTGCGGATAGTCCTCTTAGGCTTTGTCTAAGAGGATTTTACTATAGAAACCAATGTAGATCGTGGAATCTATGTTTGATAGAACATTGGAGTAAGGATGGTAGAGAAACAAGTCTTACAAGTAAAAATCCATGGATTAGTGTATAATTTTACTATAGACTATTTTGAAAGAGGAACCCCTATGCAGCCTATAAGAAAAACCATTATAAAGATCTTATCGGTACCCCATTTGAATTTAAAAAAGAACTATAAGATATATAGAAAAGTGATTGGCTTCTTCAATCCGCCCATCAAAAGTGAATATAGAACCCTGGACTATCTGGTTAAGGCCGAAGGAAGAATAATTCCTGTACGCCTATTTCTACCAAAGAAAAGTCAGGGAGTAAAGATGCTTATATTTTTTCATGGTGGAGGCTGGGTTACGGGAGATATAGACAGTTATACCAATGTATGCAGGAATATGGCAGACATTACCGAGCATATTGTTGTATCAGTAGACTATAGATTGGCGCCGGAAAACCCCTTTCCCAAGGGAGTGGAAGATTGCTACTATGTTACTAAGGAGATATTTAAACAACCGGAGCTTCTACACTGTAAAGAGGAAGATATTACCTTGATAGGTGATAGTGCCGGTGCGAATTTAGCTGCTGTGGTCTCCCTTATGGCTAGAGACAGAGAAGAGTTTTATCCCAGAAAACAAATTCTGATTTATCCCGCTACCAACTATGATCATTCCGAGAGCTCGCCCTACCCATCGGTGCGGGAAAACGGAAGTGATTACATCATGACTTCCGAGAGGATACAGGACTATCTAGATCTTTATGTCGAAAATGAAGGGGACAAATTAAACCCCTATGTTGCCCCTCTACTTTCAAAGGATCTGACAAATCAACCCGACACTCTTATCATTACAGCAGAGTATGATCCGCTAAGAGACGAGGGGGAAGCCTACGGCTATGAGTTGCAAAAATCCGGAAATAATGTAGAGATTCTCAGAGTAAAAGATGCCATTCACGGATTTTTCTCATCACCACTAAATACAGATCAGCAAGCTCAAAGCTATAAATGGATCAATTCTTTTCTAAGGGGCACAAGAACTTAGGCGGAGAAGTTATGAAAGCGAAAGATAAAAAACAAAAGGTTGAATGGAAAAAACTCGACAATGCTTCAAAGATATTTCCAGCAACCTCAAACAATAAGGACACAAAGGTATATAGATTGGCTGCGGAGTTATACAGTGATGTAGATCCCGAAAGTCTTCAAAAAGCCCTGGATCTTACACTGAGAAGTTTTCCCATGTATAGATTTGTCCTTAGACGAGGCTTTTTTTGGTACTATTTTGAATCCAGTGATATTTACCCTAAGGTGGAATTGGAATCCACAAGTCCCTGTTCCCCAATATATATACGGGGAGGCAAGAATTTATTATTTAGGATCTTTTACTATAAAAAGAGGATTAGTCTTGAAGCCTTTCATGCATTGTCCGATGGAGTAGGCGCCATATGGTTTCTAGAGACTCTGATCTTTCACTATATGAAAATAGTCCATAAAGAGGAACTGGGGGAAGAAATCCCTAGCTTTGAATATGGAGCTTCGATAAGCCAGAAAATGGCCGATAGCTTTTGGAAAAACTATACACCTAAAATTCAAAGTGCTCATTTGAAAAAAGAAGAGAATAAGTCGGCCTACAAAATAAGAGGCAAGAAGCTGGATGAAAATAGGATGAGAGTAATTGAGGGTGCCCTGTCTGTAGAGGCCCTTTTAAAACTTTCTAGAGAATACGGTGCCAATATCACGGTGTTTTTGACAGCCCTTCTTTTATATTCCATCTATTTAGATATGCCTAAAAATAAAAACAAAAAGCCCATTGTATTATCGGTTCCAATCAATCTACGCAGTTACTTCAATTCATCAACGGCTCGAAACTTCTTTACAACAATGAATGTAGGCTATGATTTCCAAAGCAGTAGCCATGAATTTAAAGATATAGTGGGACTTGTGAGCAAGAAGTTTAAGGAAGAATTAACAGAGGAGAATATACAGTTAAAGCTAGCAAAATATATGAAACTTGAAAATAACCCTGTGGCTAGAATCGCGCCCCTTACCATAAAAGATATCTTTATGAAAATCGGCAATAGATTCAATGATAAAAAAATCAGTTCTTCCATCTCAAATATCGGAAAGATTAAAACCGCTAAGGAATTTGAAGATTATATAAAACAATTTAGTGTCTGTATAAGCGCCAGAGCTCCAAAGCTTACATTTTGCTCCTATGGCGATAGACTTGTGCTCTCTTTTACCTCTCCCTTTGTAGAGACGGATATACAAAGAGAATTTTTTCAATTCCTTTCAAAAAAGGGCATTGAAATTGAAATCACATCAAATATATAAAGGGGTGCTGGTATGAAATATTGTGGGCATTGTAAAGTATATATAAGAGAAGATCATGATCGATGTGTATTGTGTGAAAATATATTAGAAGAATTTGACGGGAAAACAGAAGAAGTATTTCCAGAGGTACCACCCTTTTATGAGAGTCGCCTAGGTATTAAAATAATGATGTTTATATCTATAGTGGCTTTGGTGGTGAGCTTTGGATTCAATATGATATTTCCCAGCGAAATAAATTGGCCCATACTCTTTATGTTTGCAGTGATTAGTATCTGGATTGGACTCATTATTATTATTCAAAAGAGATATCATATACCAAAAAAAATAGTATGGCAGGTATTCATTGTATCAGTCCTGGCCGTCTTTTGGGATTATAAGATTGGGTGGCGGGGCTGGTCCTTGGATTATATTATTCCAATCGCCAGTGTTTCCGCAATGATTATAATGTACGTAACCGCTAAGATTATGAATTTAAGCGTCAGTGATTATGTAACCTATATACTACTGGATGGAGTTTTCGGCATTATTCCCATAGTGTTTATTGTTTTGGATTTGGTCAAAGTAATTTATCCCTCTATTATTAGCATAGGATTTAGTATCATTTCTCTGTCGGCCATATTTATATTCCGTGGTGAAGAAATAAAGGCAGAAATAACTAAGAGGATGCACATATAACAAAAACTTCCATGGAACTAGCTTAATAATTAAAGGAGCCGGGCCCCGAAATATATTTCTGATTTGCCATGGGAAAAAGAGGTATACATATTTTATTAAGAAATTTTGGACATGAAGGAGATGCATTATGGATATTTTAGATCTATTATCCGGCCAACTGGATAGAAGTGCAATCAATGAACTCAGTAAATCCACGGGAGCCGATGCTGATAAGGTACAACAAGCGCTAAAAATCGCAATGCCTACATTAATAGAAGCTCTAAGCAAGAACGCAAGCTCTACCGAAGGCGCCTCGTCTTTGGCAAAGGCACTGGACAATCATAAGGGTGTTGGAGTAGAAGACGTTGCCGGTTTTTTGAAAAATGTAAATACCCAGGATGGTTCCAAGATTCTAGAACATATCTTTGAAAGCGATAGGAAACAGGTGCAAAGCACTATTTCTTCGCGAACTGGATTACAAGACAATCAGGTTTCAGGGTTATTGGCGCAGTTGGCACCGCTGCTTTTGGCTATGCTGGGCAAACAGAAATCTTCTAAAAATGTAGGAAGCAGGGACCTGTTTTCAATGCTTATGGGACTTATGGCAATGGGCGGCAATAAGGGGATTATGAAAACCGTGACAAATATGGTGGATTCTGATGGCGATGGGAACATTATGGATGATTTAGGTAAAATAGCCGGAGGATTATTTAAAAAATAAAGTTGGCCTATACATTTATAAAAACATCTCCCATAGCAAATTAAAAAGGTCTTGATACCATAGGATATCAAGGCCTTTTTATTTTCTGTTTTTACTTTCCCATTAGCCATATACCAAGGGCTACTGCCAATAGCCCAATGGTATAGAAAAACACAACGGTTCCCTTTTCTCCCAGGATTTTTTTAAAGAGCTTAATTTTAGCCATATTCCATATCATCGGCGGTTTCTTATAAGTCACATAAAAGACAAAGCCAGCGTAAATAAAAGCCAATATACCAAGAAGAGCCTTCCCATTCATAATAATACCTCCCTCGTTCATTTCATTTTCCTACTCAAGTCCTTTTCTTATCTTAGGAGCTAAGAAAATAAACACTATGCCACTTAATAGTAGGACAAGTCCCGAATATACAAGAATTTGCCCCCAGGTTCCACTTTTGGCTAAGATAATATCATTGCCTTTGTAAGCCCAGTAGAAAGGGTTCCAATAAAAGAATTTTTGCCATTTGTCACCTAGAATTTCAATGGACAAAACCCCTGCGATCAGTGGTAAAAATAGAAGTTTAATACTGGCCGCTGCACTTATAATATCCGTATTGGTAAGGCCTTGGATAAATCCCACTAAAATACTCAATAAACTAGTCACTAGTAGTATTAAGAGCAGTTGGAGTATATTTACACGTCCAAAACCCGTAATAAATAGTAAAGCGATGGATCCAAATACCGCATAAAGCACACCAATTACAGATTTACCCAGTACAAAGCTTGTTCTTGATGTGGGCGTTAAATTTATTGCGCTTATTGTATTATCAACTTTTTCTTCTACTATATTAAGAGCAATAAGCATCCCCCCCAGTACAGAAATAAAGAGGATTGAAGTATTGACTAAAGATTTTTTCAAAGGGGGGACGGATCTTCCGAATTCCATCAGTTCACCCTTTGAATCTTCTGTATCTATGTCCAGTTCATAAAAACTAACCAGGAGTTTTGCATAATCTACAATACCTTGGGATTCATCGCCCTGGCTCATCAAATAATAACCATCTATTTTAGGTATAATGCCAATTATGGCATCTCGCTTTTCAACTCTTTTTTCAATCTCTTCTGTATTTTTAAAGAGTTCTACCTTTGCAAATCTTTGTAAATATTCTACTTGATCCTGATTCTCACCTTCAATTAAAGCAAGATTGATGGTGGTATCATTTATTCCCGGAGCAAATAGATTTATACAAACTGCAAATAAGATGGGGATTAACAATATATATAGGGAGATAAAATCCTTTGAGTTTACCTTCAAATCCCTAATAAAAATGATCCATATCCGTTTAAACATTAGCCACCTTCCTTACACAACTAGAGTCTTTTTGTATCTGTGGTTCGCAAGTGCAAATAAAATCATACCGGCAAATAGAAAGCCTGCGGATATGGATAAAACATAAGAGGTATCACCACTGCCCAGAATCACAGATTTGAAACCCTCCAACATTGGATATGTAGGAATAATCTTTATCCAAATCGGATTCCAACTGGGCATAAAATAAGCGATATTGGGGAGGATCATTATCATCATGAAGATATAGATAGTGCCAAAGGCCTGGATAATATCCTTGTAAAAGCTTGCTATTAAAAGCCCTAGCGATGACGAGAAAAAGGCCGTTGTTATCAGTAGAACAAGCAGTAGTAGATAGTCTGGCCTAAGCTTCATAAGGGGAAGGAGGACGATAAAACTGGACACTATACTGGTGAGCATAAGAACTCCAATTTTACTCATTAAATACTGCCAAACCGGAGTAGGTGTCAGGGCAAAGGCCTTAATGACGCCTTCTTGTCTATCTAGAAAGATATAGGCTGCGATGATAAACAGTCCCATAAGAGAGCCATTGAATACTAAGATAGAAGGAAGCATATTCTCTCTATCCGATAGAGAGTCATAATTGATTAGCAGTGGACGCACCTCGATATTGTCCATGGCTTCTTCTATTACATCACTGGAGTGCACATGGAGAATCTTTAGCAAATCTTTATATCTAGCGGATTCATATCCTTGCAAATAGTATTCATAGTGAAAATTATAGTTTTCATCCATACCAATGATGGCAGCTATTTTTCTTTCTTTGTCGGCCATGTAGATGGTATCTTCTCGGCTAGTAAGGATATAAATCCTACTGTTATCGGTAGTATATAAAGAGGCCTTCTTTTCTTCTTTGTTTATCTTTACTTTTACCTCTTCTGCTTTGCCTTCAATGCTTTCATCTAAAATTGCCTTTAAATATATTTCACTGCCTTCAGCTGGCATATCTAGATAGATATATTCAGATTTTTTACTATCAAAGTTATCGGGGATTACAAAAAGAAAGAGAACCAGAATTAGAAGAGCCATGAATATCTCGATATAAAAATAAAATCCTCTCGATGCGATTTTCAACTCCTTTACAAAGCTAGAAAAGAGTTTCATTTTATATAAGCCCCCTTCCAGTGACCTTTATAAATATCTCTTCCAGTGTGGCTTCTTTTGTGTGCATTGTTCGGATTTCATGGTTTTCAATTATATTTCGAAGCAGCTCTTTATCTTCGGGAAGTACGATAGATAGAGTTTTTTGGAGGACTTGATCTCCCTGAAAATATTCTACTTTAACCAATTTATCTCCGTACTGAAGCTTTAAGTTTTCAGGAGAGTCGATGAGTTTTATTTCTCCATCGACGATAAAAGCCACCCTGTCACAGAGCTCATCGGCTATAAACATATTGTGTGTGGTTAGAAATATAGTAATGCCTTCCTTATTTTTTTGTTTTATAATATCTTTTATATCCGCAGCGATGGAGGGGTCAAGTCCCGTAGTGGGTTCATCTAAAAACCAAATCTCCGGATTGTTTATCATAGACCTGGCAAAGGTGAGTCTATGCTTCATGCCCTTTGAAAACTCGCCGGCTCTTATGTCTGCCTTGTCAGCAAGGCCCACGAGCTTTAATAGTTCCATAGGGTCTCTAGTGGGATTATCAAATAATTTTCCATAGAAATGAAGATTTTCTTTGGCCGTTAACTTGCTATAGACATTGGACTGCTCAAAGCTCATGCCTATTTTATTAAACATATCCTTGGACATATTTTTTACATCATAACCCCCAAGGGTGGCTTCGCCTTGCTGAAGTTGAAGCAGCCCCGTTAGGATATTTTGTACCGTTGATTTGCCTGCACCCGAAGGGCCTAAGAATCCAAAAACTTCGCCTTTTTCGATATCAAAGCTCACATCCTTTACTTGGTAATTACCGTCCTTGTTGTAGGAATGAAAAAGGTTTTTAACAGTAATCATAAAAGAACTCCTTTTCTTATCTGCTAGTGGATTTATTTGTAAAAACAGGATTTAAGCATATCTATATACTCATAGATCTCTTTTTCAATCCTCTTATAATCAAAGTTAGTATTGTCTCCAGCAGGGCTCTTTCTAAATTCATCGCCGTATTTTTCTATTGTCCAGCGGATGATATTTATGGCCCTTTCAACCTCTATACCTTCTTTAAAAAGGGAGTAGTCAATATTGTAAGTATAGATTTGACTATAGAGTTCCAGTGGGAAATCGGTGTTCATATGCAGTATTTCTTCTGCGGTTTTATTTTGGAAAACGATCAAAGAAAAATCATAGAGATAGGGAAACCTTTGAAGTACTTTGAACTTAATCAAAGATATTTCCTTTAAGCGCATAAATATATCCCTTTGCTCCCAGTCCAGTTGATCTATTATTTCTTCGGAAATAACTTTAATAGAGAAGTGTTGGAGATACTTATATAGCTTGTCCTTTGTTCCAAAATAATGAAATAATAGCCCCTTGGATATGCCGGCCTCTTCTACGATTTTGTTTGTAGAGGCCTTTTGAAAGGAATTTGCACTAAATTCCTTCATTGCACTATTAATTATCGCATTTCTTTTTTCTACATCCATATTTATTAATAAACTTTCTATTTGTATCACCCTCTTTTGTTAAGTTTACTGACCAGTATAGTCAATATCATTATAATGCACCTTGACCTCTTGGGTCAATATTTCTTTGCAGTCATAATATGTATTTATTCGATAAAAGGAATTTTGAAAAAAGACCTCCTACTAACCATCCTATTAGGCCGATAGAAGAAGCCTAGTGGGTTTGCTACTTTCTAGGAGCTGATTAGGCAAAATACAAAACACAGTAAGTTTACAAGTTGGTTAGGAATATACAGTACGCTTATTTGCATCAAAATTATTTTTGTTGACATTGACGTAACGTCATAGTCTATTATTAGTTATAGGTGGTGAAAAAATGGAATATTCAATAAAAGAACTGGCGGACTTAGCTGGGATTAGTACTAGAACCTTGCGATATTATGATGAAATCGGACTTCTAAAACCAAGTCAGATCAACTCCTCGGGATATCGTGTTTATGAGAGCAAAGAGGTGGATCTCCTTCAGCAAATTTTATTGTATAAATCCATGGATATGAAACTTGAGGATATACAAAAGATAATTTCCCATGGGGATTATGATGTGTCAGGAGCCCTCATCGAACATAAAAGACAACTTATTCATAGAAGAAATCAGTTGGATCGATTGATTACTACCGTTGAGAAGACAATAGCACACAATAAA
>JAAYGQ010000211.1 GCA_012727635.1 Tissierellia bacterium
AATTGTAAGTTTTAGCTGTTGCAGCCATAAACATTTCAACAAAATCAGAAGCATTAATGTCCCAGTGGTCTTGGAAATGCTTGATTGCCTCCCACTTGTACTTTTCATCTTCCCAATGCGTTGGGAACGATTCTTTATAAGCAGCAATGATATTTTCTAATTTCCCAATGTTAAACATAATGCTTCTCCCTTATTTATGTCTGATTTCTATTTGTCATAAACATCTGCTTCATCGATGTGATCTCTTGGAAATAAAAAACCTCATTTTGTTCGCCTATCTTGAAAG
Source organism: Tissierellia bacterium (assembly GCA_012727635.1). Classification (GTDB taxonomy): domain Bacteria; phylum Bacillota; class Clostridia; order Peptostreptococcales; family Acidaminobacteraceae; genus DTU036. The sequence goes on from JAAYGQ010000211.1 coordinate 287, forward strand.
ACTTTTATACTTGAAGCGTTTCCATGTTTGGAATAAAAATAGGTTGCAACTCGCGCCATTATTTACACTCTACCCGTGTTTTACTAGCAATTTTTTTATTTTTAACTCAAATCTTAATAAACAACACTTTTAAAAGCTTAAACCGAATCCAGGATTGTTGAAGATGCTATTTCTATGAGCTAGCTCTTAACTCATTGTAAACAGACACCACCATCATTTCCATGAAGGCATTTTTATATGCATCATCAGTTAAAAGCTTGCGGGAAAACTCTTTATTTTGATCGTAGGATTGAATTACGCTGTCATTAAATACATTGGCAAAGGCATATCTAAAATTTTCCAGTGTATTTACCTGTGCCTGTGCTTTAATATTTTCATTAGCCTTGATATTAAGTTCCATTTGTTTAGAGAATAGTTTTTCTGATTCGGAAAAATTAGTTCCAAATTTTTCATTTAGCCTCTCGATAATATTGCTTAAATAGTCGCTCTCGGGCTCGGCAGCACCACTACTTGGAATAGTGAGATTAAGATCTTCCCTATCATCAAAACTTAACCCTAAATCTTTAGGATCACTTGTCTTTTTGAGTTTGTAGTACTCAAGTGCTACCTTATCAGTAATATCTACCCCGGGGGTACTTCCAATGTCTAGTTTTTTGATCAAGAATCTGGAATAAAGGGAAAGTTTGTGCAGTTCCGGGTCAATAAAGGGCGCTACCTGAATTATTAGATTGTATAAATTTATGAATTTGCTGAGCAAGCCTTTGAACTCTAGCAATTCTTCTCTGGTAAAATCCTTTGTTCTAACGACGGAGTTATTGACGCAGTTATTCATGATGGCTTGATCTTTTTGATTATGCTTATCCTTGTACAAAATATCATTGAAAAGGTTGACATCTTCCACATCTATGATTTGTCTGTTCATGATATTTGCCTGATCCTTGTAAATATCATTAGGATCAATATCGCTTCCCAAAATAGTAGTCTGATAAAAGGGTGCAAATGATTTTAAGATATCTTCCGGATCATTTACAAAGTCTAAGACAAAGGTATCCTCCTTGCCGGAATAGATTCTATTTAGCCTAGACAAAGTTTGTACTGCTTTTACTCCAGAGAGCATTTTATCGACATACATGGTATGTAGTTTAGGTTGATCAAAACCGGTTTGGTATTTATTAGCAACGATTAAAATTTTGTTTTCTTCTTTATCAAACTCTTTCGGTAATTGGGATTGGGCAATTCCATAGTTCATACCTTTTTCAGTAAAAGGAAGTCCCTCATCATTGACTGTTCCGGAAAAAGCAACCAAGGTTTCTAGTTCATCGTATCCTTTTTCCTTAATATATTTATCAAAGGCTACTTTATATCTAACAGCATGAAGTCTAGAAGAAGTAACCAGCATGGCCTTTGCTTGTCCGCCTATTTTATGTTGGGTGTGATTTCTAAAATGTTCCAGCATTATTTTGGTTTTCTGGTAGATATTGTGAGGGTGCAAGTTGACGTAATTTACGATTTGTCTGCTAGCCTTACTTTTATCAAAAGAAGGATCTTCCGCTATTTTTTTATTGACACGATAAAACATTTTATATGTCATGTAGTTTTTTAATACATCTAGAATAAAACCTTCTTCAATCGCTTGCTTCATACAATAAATATGGAATGGATAGTATTTGTCATCTTCTGCTTGCCGGCCGAAGATTCTTAGCGTTGTCCCCTTTGGTGTAGCGGTAAAGCCAAAAAAACTTACTCTGGATGTATCAGTGAAGTTTTCCAATTCTTTATTGATTTTATCTTCGGTGTCTATTTCTTCTTTTTCTTCCATATTGGCTATAGCTTCTGCTTCTTCTAAAGATAAAGCTTCTTTCAAAGCTCCCATCGATCTGCCGGAAGTAGAGGAGTGGGCTTCATCAATGACCACTGCATAGGTTTTATCTTTTGTTCCTGATAATTGATCCAGTGTAAAGGGGAACTTCTGAATTGTGCTGATTATAATTTTTGTTCCCTTTTCAAGTTCACGCGCCAGCTGCCCTGAATCTTCATCTATTTTTGCCACCATTCCTATTTTGTGCTCAAGTTCATAGATGGAGTTTTGCAGTTGCTGGTCTAGTACTTTTCTATCAGTAACGACTATTACTCCATTGAAGATAATATTGTTATTTTCGTCATGGAGGGAAGCTAACCGATGGCTTAACCATGTTATGGAATTGGTTTTACCTGAACCGGCTGAATGTTGGACTAGATATTTATGGCCGGGGCCTTCAGTTTTTACTGATTTTAGTATTTGCCTTACACAATCGAGCTGATGATAACGAGGGAAGATGAGCGTTTCTTTAGTTTTCACATCTGCATTGTCCAAAGTTTCTTCTCTTTTTTCCAAGTAGATAAATTTATGAACTATTTCGAGCAAGGAATCTTTGGCTAAAACTTCTTCCCACATATAATGGGTCCTAAGTTTTCCGTCTACTGTGGGGTTTCCTGCCGCTTTGTCTCTTCCTTTATTAAAGGGGAGAAATCTAGTGCTTTCTCCGTTTAGCCTTGTAGTCATATATGCTTCATCTGTATCAAGGGCAAAGTTTACAATGGCTCTTTCTTTAAATTTAAATAATTGCTCTTTAGGACTTCTATTATTTTTGTACTGGTAGATGGCATTTTTGTATGTTTGCCCTGTAAAGGAGTTCTTTAGTTCCATGGTAATAATAGGAATGCCGTTTAAGAATATAACAAGATCGATTCTCTTGTTTTCACTGTAATTTAGCTCTTCGATAACGGAGACAATATTTTGCTCATACAAGGCAAACTGGTCTGGATTAAGATTGGTCGGAGGCTTAAAGTAGGCTAACTTTAGTTCAACGCCGAAGTCTTTGACACCATGCTTTATGACATCAATAGATCCTCTGGTTCTGAGGTTTTCCACGATGTTAGATAAGACCTTGTTTCTATAGTTAGTCTTATAGATGTCCCTTAGTTTGTTCATGCCTTTTTCTTGGGTAGACTCAAGGAAATTAAAGAGACAGCTTGTATCGATGGCTAGCTCTTTGTTGTAGTCGTAATTAAAGCCTTGCCGATATCCATTCTCCTCGACCAAATAGTCTTTTA
>JAAYGQ010000003.1 GCA_012727635.1 Tissierellia bacterium
CCAACTGAAAGAAGTAGACTTATCCCTTGCAATAAAGCAGGTAGAAGAGAGTACTAAAAAATAGGGCTTTGTGTTTTAAATCTAGGCTTGTCATGTATGGTTGGACACATAGATTCTGCATAGCCCGGGTAAAAGAAAAGTATAAAGCGTAAAAGTTTCCTTTTTTTTATCTTAGAATAAACAAGCTGTGCAGGACTTGGGATCTATCCTAGGAGTTCTCTGGTGATTTGAAGTGTATCGCCTGGCATTCACACTCTTATATAAGGCGAATAAGTCTTAGTTTTACTTATTTTTTATCTTGTGTTTTTTGCTAGAAAAGTAGACCTTTTCAAGGATTTGTGCTACACTTACACTAATTTAATAAATGCGATGAAGAGAAAAAGTAACTTTGTAGAAGTCTACAGAGAACTGCCGGTGGTGCAAGGCAGAAGATGGAGCAAAGTGAATCAAGCTCGGAGCATGTTTTCTTTGAGTGGGCCTTGGGGCCAACTAGGGTGGCAACGCGGGAATATTTCTCGTCCCTTTATTAGGGACGAGTTTTTTATTAGGAGGAAGTATGTACGATATTAAAAGAATACGCAGGGACTTCGATGAGATACTCAGCGCAGTAGAAAAACGAGGCAAGGGAGATTTTGGTCTTCTTGAAATCAGAGATCTTGAAAAGAAAAGACGAGATATACTGGTTCTTGTTGAGCAACTTCGTAACGAGCAGAAAACTAAATCAAGGCTTATCCCCCAGTTTAAGAAAGAGGGAAAAGATGCAATGGCGCTCTTGGAAGAATTAAAGAGCCTATCCAGTGAAATTTCTCTTTTAGATGAGCAGCTTAAAGAGGTGGAATGCAGTTTTGAAGAACTTCTCTACTACGTGCCCAATACCCCCCATGATGACATTCCTCTGGGCAAGGGCGAAGATGATAATGTTGAGCTTCGCCGCTGGGCAGAGCCCAGGGTATTTGACTTTGAAGCCAAACCCCACTGGGATCTTGGAGTTGAGAGAGATTTTCTTGACTTTGAGCGAGGTGCCAAGGTGGTAGGAAGCCGCTTTACCTTTGTAAAGGGAGCCTGTGCGCGCCTTGAAAGAGCCCTTATGAATTATTTTCTTGACTTTCACACTCTAAGTGGCAAGTATACAGAAATTGGTTCACCGGGAGTCGCCAACCGCCAGGCTATGACAGGAACCGGCCAACTGCCCAAATTTATTGAAGACATGTACCACTGCACAGAAGACGATTACTTTTTAATCCCCACAGCAGAAGTTACTCTGACCAATTTCCACCGAGAAGAGATTCTTCCCAAGGAGGATCTACCGGTTTATATTACCGCCTTTACCCAGTGCTACCGTAGAGAGGCCGGTTCCGCCGGTAGAGATACCAAGGGCATTATCCGTCAGCACCAATTTGGAAAAGTGGAACTGGTTAAACTTGTTGAGCCAAAGAGCAGCTTTGAAGAGCTCGAAGATATGGTATCCGATGTAGAGCGCCTGATTCAGAGCCTTGAACTTCCCTACCGTGTCATTGAGCTATGCTCTGGCGATGTGGGCTTTTCCTCAGCTAAGACCTATGATCTGGAAGTTTGGTTTCCAAGCTATGATAACTATAGGGAGATTTCTTCCTGTTCCAACTTCCTAGATTTCCAGGCTAGACGCTGTATGCTTCGCTACCGAAATGAAGAGGGTAAGGTAGAATTTCTTCATACCTTAAATGGCTCTGGTATCCCTACAGGGAGATGTCTTGCCGCCATTATAGAAAACAACCAGACCGAGGATGGAAAAATTCGTATTCCTAAGGTATTAAGACCCTATATGGGAGGACTGGATGAAATTTAATGAAATGGTCTATGAAAGGCCAAATCTAGAGAAAATAGAAAAAGAGGCAGGGGAGCTTCTTCGAAGCTTTGGCGAGGCAGGGAGCTTTGCTAAGCATCAGGAGATTTTCCTAAAACTGATTGATATAGAAAAGGATCTGGGCACCCAGGCCGTTCTTATGAATGTACGCCATAGTGTAGATACCATGGACAGTTTCTATGAAAAAGAAAATGATTTTTGGGATGAAAACAGTGCCCGCCTTACTGCCCTGGGCCACGGCCTAATTACCGCCGTACTGGAGAGCCCCTATCTAGAGGATTATCGGCATCTCTATGGCGATCACTTTATTGACACCGCTCTTTTGCAACAAAAGACCTTTAAAGAAGAAATTATGCAAGAACTGGTTGAAGAGAGTAAGTGGGCTAGCAAATACCAAAAACTCATGGCTTCGGTACAAATCCCCTTTCAGGGAAAGGATAGAACCCTTCCTGAAATGGCAGTGTTCTTAGAAGATCCCAAAAGAGGCCATCGAAAAAGCGCCGGAGAAGCTATCTTTGGATTTTTTCAGTCCCATCTCGAAGAGTTTGATGAGATCTACGATAAACTTGTGGGGCTACGCCAGGGCATTGCTATAAAGCTGGGTTATAAAAACTTTATTGAGCTAGGTTATGATCGTATGGGCAGAACCGATTACAATGCTGATGACGTAGCAGCCTACAGAGAAGGGGTAAGAGAGTATCTTGTACCCCTTGTAGAGGATATATATGAAGAACAAAGAAAGCGTCTGGGCTTAAAGAAGCTTCATTACTATGATCTTGGTTTTGAGTATCCCGGTGGAATGCCCAAACCCAAGGGCGACGCCGACTTTATTATTAGCATGGCCTCAAAAATGTATGATGAACTGTCTCCGGAAACCAGTGCCTTTTTTAAGATGATGCGCAGCGATGGTTTGATGGATTTGCTCAGTAAAAAAGGCAAGGCCCCGGGAGGTTACTGCACCTTTATAGAAAATTATGGAGTTCCTTTTATCTTTGCCAATTTCAATGGAACCATTGGCGACGTCAATGTCCTAACCCATGAATTCGGCCACGCCTTCCAGGTCTATTCGGCCAAGGATCTTCCTCTTCCTTCCCAGCGCTTTCCCGGTATGGAAGCGGCGGAAATTCATTCTATGGGGATGGAGTTTATTACCTGGCCCTGGATGAAGGATTTTTTTGAAGAAGACACGGATAAATTTTTCTACTCCCATGCCGCCGGGGCTTTAAGTTTTATTCCCTATGGCGTACTGGTAGATCATTTTCAGCACGAGGTCTACGAGAATCCAGAGATGACTCCCCAGCAAAGAAGAGCCAAATGGCGAGAGCTGGAAAGGATCTATATGCCCTGGAAAGACTATGACGGAAACGATTATCTTGAACAGGGAGGCTTCTGGCAAAAACAAGGCCATATTTTTGAAGTTCCATTTTACTATATCGACTACACTTTGGCTCAGATTGTGGCCCTGCAAATTTTTAAGCGCAGCAGACAGGACGCAGATCAACTTTGGGAGGACTATAAGGCCATCTGCAAGGTTGGTGGCAGTTTGCCCTTCTTAAAGATCCTGGAGGTGGGAAATTTTGATAGCCCCTTTAATCCCGAGGTTGTAGAGGATACCGTGGCCTATCTAAAGGATTTTCTAGAAGAATTCGATACCAGTGAGTTTTAGGAGGAATTGTGAGAGAAGGAAGTAACTTTATTCGTGATATCGTTATAGAGGATATCAAAAGTGGAAAGCATGCCTATGCCATCACCCGCTTTCCTCCCGAGCCCAATGGCCTACTGCACATCGGTCACTGTAAGGCTCTAACGATAAATTTTGACATTGCCGAGGAATTTAATGGTTTTACCTATCTTCGCTTTGATGATACAAATCCCGCCAAGGAAGACGAGCGCTTTGTAGAGCTTATAAAAGAAGATATCCACTGGATGGGTTTTCAGTGGAAAGAACTGCGCTATGCTTCGGACTACTTTGATGAAATGTACAAAAGAGCCCATATTCTTATCGACAAGGGGCTAGCCTATGTGGATGATATTACTGCCGATCAGATGCGCCGGATGCGAGGGACTTTAACCGAAGTCGGTGTAGAGAGTAAAAATCGCTATCGCCCTATGGAAGAAAGCAGAGACCTTTTTAATCGCATGAAAGAAGGGGAGTTTCCAGAGGGAAGCCTAACGCTACGAGCAAAAATTTCCATGGACCACCCCAATATCATCATGAGGGATCCGGTGATTTATCGCATCGTAAACGATACCCATTATCGTACAGGGGATAAGTGGCATATCTATCCTATGTATGACTTTGCCCATCCCATTGAGGACTATGTCGAGAGGATTACCCATTCTCTATGTTCTCTTGAGTTTGAAAACAACCGTCCACTTTATGACTGGTATCTAGACAATACCGATACACCCTATCATCCTCGCCAGTATGAGTTTGCCAAGCTTAACATTGAAGGAGCCATCATTGGCAAAAGAAACATCCTTAGGCTGGTAGAAGAAGGCCTTATTGATGGCTGGGATGACCCACGCCTTTTAACCATTAGTGGTATGCGCCGCAGGGGCTATAGGCCCCAAGGAATAAAGAATTTTATCAGAGCTACAGGCGTTTCCAAGGAAAATTCCATTGTTGATATGGCGATGTTGGAACACTTTATAAGAGAAGATTTGAAGGTAAGAACCCCAAGGGTTATGGCCGTGTTGGATCCTCTTAAGGTGATTATTACCAATTACACCAAAGAGGGCGAAAGTGTCACTATGGAAAACAATGTCGAAAATCCTGGGCTAGGTACCAGGGAAATTCCTTTTAGTGGAGAAATTTACATTGAAAGAGAAGATTTTCTAGAAAATCCTCCCAAGGGTTTTAAGCGTCTTTCTCCAGGTAAAGAAGTACGGCTAATGGGCGCTTATTTTATCCGCTGTGATGAAGTGATAAAGGATGAAAAGGGAGAGATTCTTGCCCTTCACTGCAGCTACGATGAAGCCACCAAGAGCGGTTCGGGTTTTAAAGAAAGAAAACCCCAGGGAAATATTCACTGGGTGGATAAGAAGACCTCCATACCTGCCCGGGTGTATCGCTTCAGTTCCCTTATAGATGGTGTTTTTGACAATAGTGTTGACCTTGTTGAACAGGTCAATAGAGATTCTGTAAAAGAATATGAAGCAAGAATTGAACAAGTTGTTAGCAAGGCTGGCAATCACGACGCCTATCAGTTTATGCGCCATGGTTTTTTTGCCAAAGACGATACCCATCCCGAGAAACTCACCTTTAATGAGACCGTTTCTTTAAAGAGTGGTTACCGTCCTTAGATCGCTTTAATTAAAAAGAATAAGGCAAAAAACGATAAAAAGAAGGCAAAGGTCCCCAATGCCTTCTTTTCTTTCTTTAGGTAAAAAGAAAGGGAAGACAAATTCATTTGAGATTTCCAGTGTAAAACAGTAGAATGGTATTATGAGTTTTCTTTATAGAAGTAAAATTCAAAGAACGGGTTAGTAAAGCCTAACACCCCCTTAGTGCCCTTTACTAGGGCGATTAACATAAATTTAAAAGTCATTAAAGTTATTTTAATGAGGGAGCAAGGTTTAACCGAGGTCTTGCAATTAAAAAAACAAAGAAGCTGTCGAAGCAAATCGTTAAATCATTGATGCTATAGAGCTTGAGTATACAAAAAAAGTTAAAAATACTTATCTATCGGTTCACCCTTCCAAGGGGAGAGTGGGGGTATCGGCCCCTGAGCATATGGAAGAAGAAATCATTCGTCGATTTATTCTATCGAAACTAGCCTGGATAAAAAAACATCGCCAAAGATTTGTTAGACAAAAAGCACAGGCTCCCAGGAGGTTTCTTTCGGGAGAAATCCACTTTTTTATGGGCTCTGGTTATATACGTAATCTCATTGAATTCAATGAAAAGCAAAGAGTAGAACTGCGAAGTAGTAAGCACATGGATTTATATGTAAGGCCCGGTCATACAAAGGAAAAAAGAGAGGAAATTATAAGGCAGTGCTATGGTAAAGAACTAAAAAATCTTACTCCGGGGTATATAAAAAAATGCGAAGCTATACTTGGTGTAGAAGTTAGCCATTGGGGCCTAAAGCGTAGGAAGACTCGGTGGGGATCTTGCAATATAAAGGATAAAAGGATCTGGCTCAATCTAGAGTTAGCAAAGAAGGAGCCAAGATGCCTAGAATATGTTATAGTGCATGAAATGGTTCCTTTGCTAGAAGGATATCACAATGATACCTTTAAGACCGATATGAGTAAGTTCCTACCAAACTGGAAGGTTCTAAAGAATGAATTAAATAATTAAGTGGTTAAAAGTACAGATAGAGGGAAGTGGAAATGGATCCTAAAGAAAGAATAAGAATGCGAATGATGTCTTCTTTTATTACAGCCGCCGATGAAATCATGAAAGAAGAAGGTTTTGATAAGATTACTATAAGAAATGTAGCCCTACGAGCAGGCTGTAATTCGGCAACTCTATATAATTATTTCGAGGATCTAGATCATCTACTGTTTTATATGTCCATGAGTTATCTTGCAGAGTACAACGAGAGTTTAGTAAAAATTATGGCCCGCTACGATGACCCTCTGGAACGTTATCTCGAAATCTGGTCCATCTTTATTGATTTTTCTTTTTCTAAGCCAAAAATCTTTTATCAGATTTTCTTTAGCCCAAAGTATCGCAACGATCTTTATGTCACCATGCGTAGCTACTACCAGATTTTTCCTAGGGAATTGCCTAGCAATCAACTGGTTGTTCAGAATATGTACCGTGGAAAAAATATATTTGTGAGAAACCGCGTTTTGCTTGAAGATTTAGCTGCAGGAGGCTATATAGGCTCCCAGAATATCAATCGCATTAATACCGGTACAATCTATGCCTTCCAGGCGGTTTTAAATGATTTGCGCCACAATATCAAATTCGAGCATTTTAAAGAAGAACTTATGGAGATCATCGAGTACTTTGTTACGGGGAAATGGTCCCCATAACAAGGAAGTTTCTATAGGGTGAAAGTATCTATTTATTAGAAATACGAAGTCTAGAACTTCGTATTTTTTGTTGGCCTTTTCATAGAGCGGGACTTCATCTTAAGTAGTTTGTAGGTATTTTGAAGGAGTCTTTTATTGTAATTTGTGTAAGCAGATGAAAAGAAAGGGTATCCAATCAAATCCTTATGCTGCTAAGTGGATGGGAGAGCCACTTTGCTAGAAGTGATGGGTAGGGCTATTTTTAAAAAAAGAAGGTTGCCAATTGGCAACCTTCTTAAGATTATAGTCGTGGTCTTGGCGTGTAATGGGTGTGAAGCAAATCAATGGCCTTTTCACTTCCTGGTTCTCCCAGAAAATCCCGATAGAGCAATTGAACATACTCATTTTGATGGGATCTTCTTTTGTGTTTGCTACGGTCTTCGCTATAAATTCCCGCTATGCGCTGTTCAAGGATTTCCATATTTCCGTGGTGATAGGGTTGTCCGGCTCCGCCGATACAGCCCCCGGGGCAAGCCATGATTTCAATGGCATCGACCTCGTATTCGCCGCTTTTTATGCCTTCAAGAAGCTTTCTTGCATTGCCCAGACCATGGGCTACGGCAATATTAAAGACGCGGTCCATAATAGTGACGCTGGCGGTTTTAATTCCCTTTAAACCTCTGAGGCTTTGAAATTCCATTTGAGTATCGGCCAGTTCGTCGCCGGTAATCATATGATAGGCGGTGCGCAGAGTGGCTTCGATCACTCCACCGCTGGCGCCAAAGATAACGCCGGCTCCCGTGGATTCCCCCATGGGATTATCAAAATCACTGTCGTGAAGATCAAGGAAGTTGATTCCCGTTTCTTTTATCATAATAGCCAGTTCTCTTGTTGTGATGACATAGTCCACATCTCTGTGGCCATCGGCACCTTCTAGCTCCGCTCGCCTTGATTCGTATTTTTTTGCCACGCAGGGCATAATAGAGACTACCACGACATCTTCAGGCTTTAGGCCGGTTTTTTCACAGTAATAACTTTTTGTAAGGGCTCCAAACATCTCATGGGGAGATTTGCAAGAGCTTGGGATGTCTAGCATATCGGGAAACTGCTGCTCCATAAAGTTTACCCAGCTCGGACAACATGAAGTCAGGATAGGAAGTTTTCCTCCGCTTTTTACTCGGTTAACAAACTCTGTAGCCTCTTCCATAATCGTAAGGTCTGCAGCAAAATCCGTATCAAAGACTTGTTTGAAACCCAGGCGCTTAAGGGCCGTTACCATTTTTCCGGTGATAGGAGTTCCCGCAGGCAAACCGAATTCTTCTCCTAGAGCCACGCGGACTGCTGGGGCTGTTTGCACAACAACATATTTATCTTGGCTTATAGCCTGCCATACTCTTTTGATATTATTTACTTCAGTAAGGGCTCCCGTGGGGCAAACGGCAAGACATTGGCCACAGAAGGTACAGGTGGTTTCATTCATGGGCCGGTTAAAGGCCGAGCCAACGGTGGTAAAGAAACCCCTTCCTATATCAGTAAGGGCGCCGACGGTTTGGATTTCTGTGCACATTGTTTCACAGCGCTTACAAAGAATGCATTTATTTGGGTCACGAATGATGGAGTAACTATTATTGTCAATGGGCTCCTTGTGGGTTTCTCCCTCATAGTGAATCCTTCGAATACCCAGGTCGTGGGCCAATTGCTGGAGTTCACAATCAAGGTTCATAGCACAGGTCAGGCAGCTATTGGGGTGATCGGAAAGCAGCAGCTCCACAATGGTTCTTCGGGCCTGGATGGCGCGGTAGGAATCCGTAGAAACCTTCATACCTTCCTTACAGGGAGTGGCACAGGCGGGAAGAAGCTGGTCGTAACCCTCAACATCGACAACGCAGACTCTACAGGAGGCTTGCTTATTGATAAATTTAATATCATGCAGATGCAAGTGGCAGAGGGTGGGGATTTTTATGTCAAGAAGTTTGGCGGCTTCAAGAATGGTGGTCCCTTCCTCTACATGGATAAGTTTGTCATTAATAAATATCTTCATGGAGTTCTCCTTTAAAACACGTCGATGGCGTTAACAGGGCAGTTCTTAAAGCATTCGCCACAATGGATGCACTCAGTGGCATCAATGTAGTGGCGCTCTCGTATGCTTCCGCTGATGCAATCCACAGGGCAGTGCTGCACACAGCGTGTGCAACCTACGCACCGATCATTGATTTCGTAGCGTAGAAGGGCTTTACACACTCCTGAGCGACAATGTTTGTCCTGGGCATGTTCTTTGTATTCATCATAAAAGTAATTCAAAGTAGAAAGCACGGGATTGGGCGAGGATTGTCCCAGACCACAGAGGGAGGTTTGGCAGATGACTCTGGAGAGATTTTCAAGCTTGGTAAGGTCGCTGATTTCTCCTTCGCCCAGAGTAAGGCGCTGGAGGATCTCAAGAAGTCTTTTATTGCCAATGCGGCAAGGTGTGCACTTTCCACAGGACTCATCGACGCTAAATTCCAGGAAGAATTTGGCGATATCCACCATACAGTCATTTTCATCCATAACCACCATGCCGCCGCTGCCCATAATGGAGCCTACGGCTTCTAGGGATTCAAAGTCCACCTTGGTATCAAATAGATGAGAGGGTATACAACCTCCCGAAGGTCCACCGGTTTGAACAGCCTTGGCTTTTTTACCCTTGGGAATCCCACCACCGATAAGATAGACGATGTCGTAGATACTCATTCCCATGGGGACTTCCACCAGACCAGGTTTTTGCACCTTTCCAACCAGGGCAAATACCTTGGTGCCGGAAGATTTTTCCGTTCCAATTTCTTTAAACCACTGGGCGCCCTTCGTTAGGATGGGGGGGATGTTGGCTAGGGTCTCAACATTGTTAATCACTGTAGGTTTACCCCAAAGGCCACGTTCGGTTGTGCGGAATTCTTTGTTTCTAGGCATTCCACGTTTTCCTTCGATGGACTCCATAAGAGCCGTGGATTCACCACAGACAAAGGCGCCGGCGCCTAGACGCAGCTCAATGTCAAAATGAAAATCACTGCCAAGGATATGGTTACCCAGGAGATTATGGGCCTTGGCTTGTTCAATGGCGGTAATCAGGCTGGCCACTGCCTTGGGATACTCGGCTCTAACATAGATATACCCCTTGGAGGCACCGATGGCATAACCGCAAAGGGCCATCCCTTCTAGCACGGTGTGGGGGTCGCCTTCGAGGATGGAGCGGTCCATGTAGGCACCGGGATCGCCTTCATCGGCGTTGCAAACCACGTATTTTTCATCGGTCTCATGGTAGGCAGCGGCTTCCCATTTGCGTCCGGCGGGAAAACCCGCACCACCTCGGCCGCGGAGGTTGGCGTCTTTAATGGTTTTAATAACTTCTTTAGGCTCATTTTCAAGGGCCCTTGCCAGGGCAAAGTATCCGCCGGTGGCTATGTATTCTTCGATTTTATTTGGATTTATAATACCAATGTTTCTTAGGGCAATACGTTGTTGAAGTTTAAATTCTTCCCCTTTAAGACTTATTTCCCCATCGCCGATATGGTATTTAAAGGGCTCTTCATTAAGTCGTTTAATGAGTTCCCACCACTGCTGTTCTCTTATTTGAGTAAGTTCTTTTATGTTCACTTTAACCTCCTAGGGCAACAGGCTCAAAATATGTTTTACATCACTCTTTTTAAAGTGGGTGTAAACTTGATTGTTGATGGTGACCACCGGTGCATCGGAGCAAAGCCCTACACAGCGGGTTTCTATGATGGAAAACTTTCTGTCGGCGGTGGTTTCACCTAGATTTATGCTTAGGACCTTGCTAAATTCATCTAGGATGTCAGCGGCCCCATTAACATAACAGGCTGTACCCATGCATACACTTATGGAATATTTTCCTCGGGGAACAAAGCTGAATTGTGAATAGAAAGTAGCTACACCATAGATGGTGGAGGTGGGTATTCCAAGATGGGAAGATATGAGCTGCAAAATTTCTTTGGGCAAGTAGCCGAACTTGTTTTGAGCCTCCTGGAGTACGGGTAATAAAACGCCTTTCATCTGCCTGTTTTTGTCCATGAATTGGATAAACTGGTCCACCTTTTCCTTGTTCTCTTCAAAATCAAAAATAAACATATATTTCTCCTTTTAATTCGGTGTTTATAGTATACAACAAATTAAGGCAAAAAAGTTTTATAGATTGGTAAATATAAAACACTATTATAACCGGCGAAAGGCCATATTTATGACGGATTTAATCTTAAATACCAATCCACCCTATTACTATAATTCACAATTCTTTCATGATGATTTTTTTGAAAGTTTGGGTATAGACAACATGGAGGTTCTTATGCCAGCTAAATGGGTGCATTACTATTTCGCTAAAGATATGGCAAAGGATCATAACTTTAGCTTTAAAAAAGATAAATCCTATTATTTTGGGGCTCTAGGCCCTGACTTTTTGACCTATCTTCCTGAAAATCTTTTAGCTTATGATGTTTTCGGGATGTTTCACGAGGAGAAAACCCAGGAAATTCTTTGCTATGTTTTTGATCATTTAGAACAAGAAGAAATCAGATCATATCTCTATGGGTTTTTGGCCCACTATGCCCTGGACAGTGGAAGTAGTTTCTTTATTAACTCCTTGCGAAACGAAGGCTTTGATAGGCAAAGCGTTAAGGCGGCCTTGGATGAAGCCATACTTCGTAGAAGAAAACTGCGTCCCGATGCAAAACTTAGTTTTCATCCTCTCATCAATTTGGGAAAAAACATTCCTGAAGCCATAGCAGAGTTTTATCAGCAGGCTGCGGAGGATGTTTATGAAATCGAGCTTTCCACGGAAATGATAAATATGGCCTATCAAAGATTTATAAAAACACTTAGAGTCTCGGCTTCGCCTTTGTATTTTTTACAGATAAGGAGTAACTGGTACGATAAACCACCGGAGCAACTTTTTTCTAAGGAAGTTTCAGAAAAATTATACCAGGAATTCTTAGAAAGTTATGAGGACTCGAGAAAGTTTTTCAGAAAACTTCTCAGCGATAAATCACCCTGTGCCGAACGAAATTTCCATGGAGATTTTTTGTAATCCTTAATAGAAGACTGATAGATATGTCTTCTATTTTTTATTGGCCAGGCTATGCTAAAAACATAGGAGGAGCCATGGTTATAATCTATGATGGGAAAAACTTAGCAGGCTTATGCTCGAAACTTTCCGGTAAGGAAGTGGCTATTTTAAGCTCGGGGGCAACACCCAGCCCCCAGAGCGCGATCTATTATATGGAAAAAGAAGAAGATCAGGATAAGATTAAAGATTTTCCCCGGGGCTGGGCTGTTGAAATGGAAAATTTCAAAGAAGGTCTAGTGCTGGATTACCCCGAAAGAATTTTTACGAAAAACTTTGAGATGCCCCAGCTTCTGGGTAAAATTCATGTCTGTGGATCCTTTGAAGGGCTAGCCTCTTTATGCAAATATCTAGTAAAAAACACCCGAATCGCCCTGGGCCTAAGCGGAGAAGATCACCGTATTAAGAGGCTAAAGGAAGTGACAGACAATAGAGCCGATAGCTTCACGGGGCAACCCTTGCATCTGCATTTTGGTCATGGAAAGATTTCAGAGCGCCATCTTTATCTTTGGGATGGGTCCCTAGAAGAACTCTATTTGTTAAGAGAAAGATTTGAAGAGCTTCCTAGATACCATTATCTGGTTCAAAGGGGGTATTTTGGCAAATCTTTTCTTGAACAAGGAATAATACATGGGCGCTTTCTTGGGCGCATCAGCAAAAAAGGCTTGGGAAATGAGTGGAAGAAAATACTAGTTATGATTTCTGCGGATTAGATTTTCCCTTCTTTTCTTGGCTAGAGCTGTGGTATAATC
>JAAYGQ010000212.1 GCA_012727635.1 Tissierellia bacterium
TCTTCTGGTGTAATATGATAGTAGCTCATAAGTGGCTCCCTTCGAGTACTTTAGTTTGGTTACTAAGTATCATACACGAAGATGTCCTTATGGGCTTTAATTTTTTAAGGGTCGTTGCACTTGATAGTACAATCTATCTTAAAAATAAAACTTCTGTGAAACTCTTGTTTTTCAAGCAATTTATAAGTTTTCCTTACAATAAAGTACCACCTGCCACCATGGATTTCTCAAAAATATAGGCAAAACCCATTTGAACTATGATATAATAAATCTATCCAGAGAATCTCACCGTATTTTGAACCGCACAATATTTTGAGGGAGCCCGGGTCGATGGGGAATACGAAGCAATTCTAAGACCCCCGCAGGGCACCCACCTGAACTTTCAGGGTTTCAAAATCTCGAGATCCCCTCTGGATTTTACATAGGAAGAAAGGAGTATCAAATGAGAACACTTACTAAAGACCTAATGGACTCATCCTACCTTTGCGTTTTTACCGGAGCCGGTATGGATACTGAAAGCCATTTACCGGATTTTCGTGGCCCCGATGGCCTATGGAAAAACCATGATCCCCGAAGCTTAGCCAGCACCGATGCTCTTAGAGATAACTATCCTTTATTCCATGCATTTTATAGTCACCGCTATGAAAATCTCAAAAAGGCAGATATTCATAGAGGCCATCAAATCCTTGCAGAGCTTGAAGAAAAGGGCCTAATCAAGTCTATTATCACCCAAAACATTTCCGGCCTTCATCAAGCTGCCGGTAGCAAGAAAGTTATTGAGCTCCACGGTAGCCTAAAACGATTTCACTGCAACCGTTGCAATATAGAGGCCACGGCTGAGGATTTCCTCTCCCAAAAACCTTGTATCTGCGGTGGGAAACTCCGACCTAGCCTTACACTTTTTGGTGAAGCCCTACCCCAGATTGCCTTTAGAGACGCCATCGAAGAACTGGAGAAGGCAGATTTTCTACTTATTCTAGGCACCAGTCTCGAGGTATATCCTGCGGCCCAGCTTCCCTTTATGTTTCCATTAAAACTATGCTATGTTGGCCTTGAGCCCGTTATGCAAGAAAAACAGATGGATTACGTTTTCCATACTAAAATCGGTGATTTTCTCAGCGCATTAAAGGAGGAATTAGATGATTATCAAGATTGATCCAAACCTCTGCGATGACTGCAAAGCTTGTTTGAACATCTGTCCAATGGAAGCCATTTCTGATCCCTTTGGCTACGCTATGATTGAGGAGCAGCGTTGTGTAAAATGTCGCCTTTGCCTCACGGTATGCCCCCAGGACGCAATAAAAATGGGGATGTAATAAATAAACCGGCTATCCTTTAACTGGTTTTTATTTTACCCAAAACTACAATGCAATCCAATAAACACTCCTAAAATAAGAATACCCAACACCCAAATGAACTGGGTATTGGGTATTTTTTAGGATACCATCATTACTATAAATGGAATAGTTATAAGTGACATAAGTGAACTGATAAAAACAATTTGTGAAGCCAAATTGGCATCGTTATTGGCGTTGGCTGCAAATATTGCCACATAGGCTGCCGTAGGCATGCTTAGCATCACAACGGGAATGATAATCTCCATTCCGCTAAATCCTAAAAGCTTTAGCAGGGAAAAAATAATTACCGGAAAGATCAAAAGACGCGTAAGAGCCATGATATACAATCTACCACTTAGCAGACACTCTTTGATATTAGTTCTTGATAATAGTATACCTACTAAAATCATTGCCAGAGGTGAAGTGGCTTGACTTAAAAGTCCCATGGTCCGATTAAAGGGCTCCGGTATGGTAAGGGATGTTATAAAAAGGGCAAATCCTATGATTATAGAAAGTATACCGGGACTAAGCAGTATGTTTTTAACCAAATTTTTCTTAAAGTCTATACCAGAACTCTTGTTTATCACATAGGCTCCATAGGTCCAAGCCACGACTTCGAAAATCAAACCTGCTCCCAATACGGCAAAAAATAGTGCTTCTTTTCCAAGAATGGATAAAACAATAGGAAAACCCATAAAAGAAGTATTGGGTAATATCGAGGCTATTTCCACAATATCTCTCTGATTGTCACTGAGTTTGTACATTCTGGCAAAAACCTTTGATAGAAGAATCATTCCAATATAGGCCAGTGTTATGATAAGCATTATTCTTAAAGCCGTTGCAAATCTTTCCTTGGTATATTCTAGTTGAAAAGCCATTATGATGGTGGCGGGCATAGTTACTTTTAAAATAAGTGCCGTAAGCTCTTTTTGGCCACCGGGGGTTATAATATTTAATTTTCCAACGATATAACCCACAACAATCAATAAAAATAAAACGGCAACATTCTGGAATGTTAATAGAAAATCCATAGTTTGCATCCTTTATTTGTTTTCAATTCGTGTTCCTGTTTTTCCCTGTATCCCTAAAGAAGCCTTGCCTAAGGATGTAATCAAGGCTTTTCTTCCCTTTTTAGAAAGGGCAAATTCCTTGGCCGCTTCAACTTTAGGCAACATTGAGCCTGGAGCAAAATGTCCTTCTTTAATATACCGGTTTGTGGTTTCTACATCCAGCTCAGAAAGCCACTTCTCATCGGGTTTTCCGAAATTTATTGCCACTTGGTCTACCGCGGTAAGGATAATTAGATAATCGGCATTTAGCTTTTCCGCCAGTTTAGAAGAAGCAAAATCCTTGTCGATAACGGCATCAATTCCAATTAGCCTATGACCCTCTTCGTAGACGGGGATTCCCCCCCCTCCCACGGCAATTACAAGATGTCCACTGTCCACCAAGGTAGAAATAATCTCTATCTCCGCTATATCCAAGGGCTTGGGAGAGGCAATCACCCTGCGATATCCTCTTCCGGCATCTTCTACAAAAGCATAGGTATTTTCTTCGGTGAGTTTTTCTGCTTCCTCCAGGGAATAAAAACCTCCAATAGGCTTTGTTGGATTTACAAAGGCGGGGTCATTTCTATCAACAATTACCTGAGTTATGATGGTGGCGACGGATTTTTCTATGCTTCTATCTTTTAATTCTTCTCTTAGAGCATTTTGTAGATGATATCCAATATATCCCTGGCTCATCGCATTGCACTCTGCAAAGGGTACATCAGGAATTTTCTTGTTCATTTTTTTTGATTCCTCAAAGGCAAGATTGATCATTCCAACCTGTGGACCATTGCCGTGGGCAACTATAACATCATGGCCCTGTTCTATTAAGTCTGCAATGGGCTTTGCACTTAGTTTTACAAGCTCAAGTTGCTGTTTTGGGCTTTCGCCCAGGGCGTTTCCTCCCAGTGCTAATACTATTTTCAAGCTAACCTCCTATTGATTTAATATCAAAACGATACCCAGAGCAATGCCGGCTAACGTATCGGCTCCAGATGTGTGACCATATTCCAAAATCCTTAAGATATGATTTTTTATTTCCTCTGCGTCTTCTCCTATTAGGGCTTGTGTCAAAGCAATAAGCAGATGGCTGTAATCACCGCATAGAGCTCCTATATAATAATTTTTACTAATATCTGTCGTTAAACCGTCCTCTGTTACTAGTGCTTTAAAAGTGCATATAAATACGTCAGAGATAAAGCTTCTAATATCATTGAGCCAAAGTAGACCCAGAAGGATATCATCGCCAGAAGGCGTCAGGCCCCTTCCTCTGCCAATTGTTTTTCTCAAAGTTTTATCTATGAAGTTATTATCTTGAGAGGACAATGCTCTTTTAAGTTGGGACCCAAAGCTGTTATGTTTAGAGATTAAATCTATAAGTCTCATGTCCAGGCCTGTCATTAACTCTTGTTCTATTGTTTCTTTAAGCAATAAACTTAGAGAAGAATCACTTATAGAAAACCTCTTATGGGGCAACTTAGATGAAAAATATTTTGCTTCCTTTAAATAAATGATTGTATCTCTTACTTCAAAGGATTTACTACCACTATTAAATAAGAAGTTTTCCCCTGGACTTATATCTTGTAATTTTAAAAAATCTTTTTCCAACAGGTGAATACCAAAGGGAACTTCCCCTAGGGTGTCCCTTCCAATAAATATAAGCTTTGTTTTGCCCTTTATGTTTATTCCCTTTTCAAATACACTATGCACTTCATTGTTATTATTTACCTCATCTAAAATGCTTTGAAAAACTGATTTTGCATAAATAATATTTTTCATCATAATATCACCTATTATAGATTGGTGACGCTTATTTATCCTTGATTATTGATTAAATAAGCGTCACACTAGATTCTACTATACATTATACCCTAATTTATCTGCATAGGCTGCTATTGCCTTTTCAAAACATTCAATGGGTGGATTGACAGTTCCCGCTCCAATTTGACCCATTCCCGCCACTTTATGGGCTATTCCGGTGTTAATAACCGGTGTAATTCCCGTTTCCACTACTTTTCTTGCGTCGATACCTAGACATATACCTTGAAAGTCCCAAGTGGGTAGGATGAAATTGGGATTCTGACCCACACAAATTTCCAACATCTCATTGCTTATATTGAGGGCGTCGCTAAAGCCACCGGTTCCAACAAATCTAGTCACAGCAGGTGCAGCGATCATAGCCATACCGCCTACCCCAAAGGTTTCGGTAATAGCACTATCCCCAATATCTGGATTGGCATCTTCACCGGTGTATCCCGTAAAGTAAAGGCCCTGGGGTGTATTGACCGGAGCAGTAAACCACTGATCCCCCATTCCAGCAATTCTTATTCCAAAATTCTCGCCGTTTCTACTTATAGACATCATAACGATTCTTAAAAATATATTGGATGATCAAAAATTTTCAGATTTAAAGCTTATTAATACAAAAGCCAATTTAATCCGAGAAGTTGCCACCATAGAATCTACTGAGACACCGGATATTGCCAA
>JAAYGQ010000213.1 GCA_012727635.1 Tissierellia bacterium
ATGACGTGCACTCCTTTCGATAGTTGTGTAGTAACTCTATTCTAATGGATGAACGCTCATGTCTCAATTGTTTTTTAAACAAAAAAGTGTTGGCGAATTCTCACCAACACCAAAAGTTGTAGAGCCAGATAAAAGAGGAGGCCAGTATACTGATCTCCTCTTTTATCTTATTTATGACCTTCTTCAGGCACTATACAAATAAATTTAAATACGCCTTCCCCTGCATTTTTAAATTGATGCAAGGTATTCGCCGGGATATAGGCATAGGAACCTGCTTTTACATCGTGCTCTTCACCATTTATAAAGAGAGTACCATTTCCATCTAACATATAATTTATATGTGGCCATGGATGACTATGCTTGGGAGAGTATCCACCTGGTGTTAATTCCAATACTCTCATTACATATCCCTCCCAGCCTTCCTTTGGTGAGATCAGTGCTTTCATGGATGCACCCTTAGCGTCCGGGCTATTAAAGATGACGGCTTCTAGATTATCTTCATGGGCTATTTTCATTTGATTGCTCCTTATGATTTTATATATTTTAATTATACCCTATCGAGGCACAAAGATTGAATTTAATAGAAATGTATAACTTAAGATAATTTCGTAATTACGCTTTAAATATGAGGGTCCGCTGAGCTTCACCACTATCAAAGAAGAGCCTTTATTTATGCATTAATTCCGTTAAAAATCCAAATTATGGTGTGATGCTTTGTGTATATCTGTTACCGTGATAAATAAAGTCCTGACTGAGAGTCCAGTATATTATCTCAAACAGGACGTTATTATTTTACATGGACATTTAACTTTTTCAATATTAGTCTATTTTTTCACTTTTATAAGTCGGAAATTTTGGAAAGAACTTCTTTAAAATCTGGAATTTCTGAGATTTTATAGACTTCGACCCACTGTACTTTGCCGTTTTTATCGATTAGAAAATTGGCTCTTCCCGATGCATTCATTTCTTCCGAAAAAATTCCGAAAGCTTTTGCTACTTCTCCTAGGGGATTATAGTCCGATAGCATTTGTAGCTTACTTATATTTATCACTTTTCCCCAGGCTGATTTCGAGTATTGATGGTCTACGTTAATTCCTAGTGGCACTATATCTTTTTCTATGAATCCATCATAGGCGAGCTCTAGGGCTCTCATATGATCGAGTCAACCTGCTGTCCAGGCCAAAGGATGAAAGGATAGTAACACTTTCTTCCCTCTAAAGTCCTTTAAGTTTACTTCTTTGCCATTTTGGTCTTTTAAGCTAAAATCCATAGCTTCTTGACCAACTTTAATTACATCTTTCATAATATCCCTCCTTTATAAAGAATTACCCTAGAAGATTACTTATAATCTGCTAACTAAGAAAGAGCACGATGTATATAAAATACGACTACTCTTTTTCTGCTGATAAGCTTAAATAATTTAGAAGTTCCCCGGGAGTGTAAATGGGGCTTTGGCAGGAGAAGTTCTCACATACATAGGCGGCGAAGCCATGGGATGTATCGTAGTTTTTTAGTTCAGGAAAGATTTGTTTTTCTTCAAAGGAGCCACCATAGAATATCAGTGTTGTAAAGGGAAGATATTCTTTCTGGATCCGGCTGTATACCTGCCTTGCCTCATCATCGCTCTTTTGTGCACAAATTATTATTTGCCTATGGGGCATTGTGTTTTCTAGAAGCAAGGAAATGAAGTGAAGATAGGCGGCGGGCATAGTGGCGGCAGTACTCATAAAGGCATTGGCAGCTTTTTCGTACATAGCTGATAGCTTTGTATCCCCAGTTAGTTTTGTAAGGTTATCAAGGCATTGGAGGGCGCAGGAGGTACCTGAAGGCATAGCGCCGTCATGTTCATCCTTGGGACGAAGAAACAGCTCCTTGTCATCTTTACTCGTCATGTAGAAACAGCTCTTTTCATCGTCCCAGAAGAGGGAGATCATTTTACTAGCTAGGTTTTTTGCTTCTTTAAGATAGTTAAGATCCAGGGTGGCCCTATAGAGCTCGATTAGGCCATTGGCAAAATTGGCATAATCTGAAAGAAAGGCCTTTGATGGCTTTGCCCCTTCAATATACACGCCGAAGAGTTCTCCGCTTTCCTTGGTCTTTTCCAAGATAAAATCCGCGGCCTTTTTCGCACTGTGGATATAATCCTTATTTCCTGTTACCTCTGCGGCGCGGCACAGGGCTTCTATCATAAAGCCATTCCAAGACACGGATATTTTAGTGTCTTTGAAGGGCCGTGGTCTTTTGCTTCTTATATCATATAGCTTAGGCAGTATTGTATCGCCACCCTTGCCCTCACCGGTGATGTGCAGTATGTTTTTGCCTTCAAAGTTTCCCCTCGGGCTCACACCGTAGTTTTCTTCTAACCACCGTAGTTCATCCGAAAGGAGTTTTTCTTTCAGCTCTTCGTATTCAAAGACGTAGAATTTGCCTTCTTCTCCTTCTGAATCGGCATCTTCGGCGGAGAAAAACCCACCGCTATTTGATTGCATATCACGGAGGGCATAATGGGCGATGCCATCGATTATGGTATTGAATTCATGGTTTTTGGTTAGACTAAAGGCTTCGCTGTAGGCAAGTAGGAGTAAGGCATTATCGTAGAGCATTTTCTCGAAGTGGGGCACTAGCCACTGCCGGTCGGTTGAGTAGCGTGAAAAGCCACCGCCTAGATGGTCGTATATCCCACCATAGTACATCTGAGTTAAGGTCTGTTGGGCCATATGCAGTGCGCTATCATTCTTATTTGCCCAAGCGTATTTTAGAAGAAAGAGTAGGTTATGGGGTGTGGGAAATTTAGGGCTTTGAGAAAAACCTCCGTATTTATCGTCGAAATTTCTATGAAGGCTAGCGTAGCCTGTATCTATGAGTATATCCACATCGGTGGAAACGCTACTTTGTGTATTGTTTTCTAGAATATGGTTTATTATAATCTCACTGTTTTTGAGTAGGCTAGCTCGATCCGTGGACTACAAACGAGATATATTTGTACATAGTTCTATAAAACCTACAGAGCCTTGGGTGCTGCGTCTAGGGAAGTAGGTACCGGCGAAGAAGGGTTTTTTATCCGCCTTCATAAATATCGACAGCGGCCAACCCCCACTGCCTGTCATGGCTTGACAAGCGCTCATGTAGACTTCATCTATATCAGGGCGCTGCTCTCTGTCTACCTTAATAGACACAAAACTGGCGTTTAGGACCCGGGCTACAGCATCACTTTCAAAGCTTTCGTGGGCCATTACATGGCACCAGTGGCAAGTGGAGTAGCCGATAGATAAAAATATAGGTTTATCCTCTGCCATGGCTTTTTCAAAGGCCTCATCGCCCCAAGGATACTAATCAACGGGGTTGTATGCGTGTTGAAGAAGGTAGGGGGAGGCTTGGTGGATTAGTTTGTTGGTCCTTTGTCCTTTTTCACTCATAGCTACTCCTTTTATTGAATTATTATTACCGCTAATCTTATTACTTGATATATTACCCAATAAAAAGCCAGTAACTTCTGTTCGCTATGTTTTAGAACCAAAGGGCGGAGGAAGAGAATCATATAAAGAGTATAAAGTTTTTAAAAAAACTTTTTGTAGGTGTACTTATATTTTGTCTTTTGAAATGAGACAACATCCTTTTAATCTATAAACATAAAAGTTGTCTGAGGAGGAATTTAGTGAGATTAGATTGGTGTTTTATACAGTTGAAGCTTGGATATTCGAAGTTTTACAAAGAGTGTTATTTTAAGTGATGATACGTATAAAGTGGAACTTCAATAGTCATCACTTGTTATAGCTAAATAGTAAAGGGAAGATAATTCCTTATACTATGGGTAAATATAAATTATAAGATGTTAATCCTAACTTAAGGACAAATTATAAAGGGGAGTGCTGATCATGAATAAAGAACAATTGGATATTATGACAAAGGGAAAAGGGTTTATTGCTGCACTGGATCAAAGTGGTGGCAGTACGCCCAAGGCACTTAAGATTTATGGTGTAGAGGAAAGTGAATATAATGGAACCGCAGAAATGTTTGAAAAGGTACACGAAATGCGTTCGCGTATTATCACCAGTGAAAACTTTACAAAGGATTATATAATCGGAGTCATTTTGTTTGAAGAAACGATGAATTCGAAAATTGATGGTAAATTTACGGCGGATTATTTGTGGGACGTCAAGGGCATCGTGCCATTTTTAAAAATAGACAAAGGTCTAGCGGAGAAAAAAAATGGCGTTCAGTTAATGAAGGATATTCCTAATTTAGATGAGCTATTAAATGAAGCCAAGGATAAAAACATCTTCGGTACCAAAATGCGATCGCTTATCCTAGAAGACAATGATGAGGGAATTAAAGAAGTTGTAGAACAACAATTTAAACTTGGAAAACAAATACTAGAACATGATTTAATGCCCATTCTAGAACCAGAAATTGATATTCATGCTGAGCATAAAGTCGAAATCGAAGTTAAAATGAAGAGGCATAT
This sequence comes from Tissierellia bacterium, assembly GCA_012727635.1. Lineage (GTDB taxonomy): Bacteria > Bacillota > Clostridia > Peptostreptococcales > Acidaminobacteraceae > DTU036. The sequence continues at coordinate 4,466 of JAAYGQ010000213.1, forward strand.
TTTCGAGTTATTGGATACCTTAGAAGAGGGTCAAAAGGTTATGTTCAAATTGTCTCCGCCGGAAGATCGCAATTTCTACATTGAACTTGTAAATGATCCTCGCGTAGTAAGAGTGGTGTTTTTATCAGGAGGACACTCCAGGGAAAGATCAAATGAACTACTTGCTGAAAACTACGGTGTTATCGCTAGTTTTTCAAGAGGATTTACCCAGGGACTTCATGCAAATCAAAGTAAAGAAGAATTCGATGATATGTTAGGTAAAAGTGCCAAAGATATCTATGAAGCTTCCATAAAATAGTTAGGGTTGCTGATAGGTTAACCAGGAAAAACCGCCATTTAATGCAGGAATATTGCATAAGAGATTTTTAATCAGACAGTCATATTCAGCCATATCCATTAATGGGTATAGTGATGCTTTATTCTATATATTTGGAAATTTGGCTACTGTTTTGCTTAAATAGTGTAACTAAAGAATGGGATTTACTAGATAAAAAAGAGAGTGCTAATAATTTACTTAGCACTTTTTTTGGTTTATATAGACTATGCTGCAGTGTTTTGATGATTGGCTTAATGAAAAAGTATAAATGAAAAAATAGCGGGTAGAAATAAGTTAATCGACCACAGTCTATATTCAATTCACAAATGGGTTCTTTTTTTAATGAAGTCAGAATTTGAATCAGCTGTGGTTCTAAATTGATATAGGAAACTCCAATGAATAAAGTAGCCTATTAAACCACAGAGACCTATTCAGTCACTGGTGTTTTATTTAGATCATAAAGAGCGATAATGGTTACTATAAACTAAGTCTCTAAAGTTGGACAAATAATAGAAGGGATCCTAAGGAGGGTTCTATGGGTAAAAACACAAAGTGGTATTTGATTATTGCTCTTTCAGTAATAACTATCGTATTTTTCGCTGGATATGTTTCTGCCGGTATGGGAAACAAATTTGGAGGCGGTAATAGAACAACAGAGCGGCCTTTAGTTAGTGATGTGCAAAACAGTGGAGTTAAGTTGCCAATGCTTCTTCTTCTAGAAGATAAAAACCCCGAGGCAGGCAAAGCAGAATTTGACTTAGTGGTTAAGTACGGCCAGCACGAGTTTAAGTCAGGTTATAAGGCTGATACCCTGGGTTACAATGGGGACTATTTAGGCCCAATAATAAAGGTCACTAAAGGCGATGAAATAAGGATCAATGTGAATAACACCTTAAATGAGCCCACAACAGTCCACTGGCACGGATTAGAGGTCATTGGAGAAATGGATGGGGGCCCCCGCCAAGTAATCATGCCCGATACAATGTGGAAGCCGCACTTTACTATAGATCAGCCCGCGGCAACACTTTGGTATCATTCACATTTAATGGATAAGACCGGTGAGCAGGTTTATAAAGGCCTGGCTGGGCTAATTTACATCGAGGATCAAATTTCGGTAAATTTAGACATACCAAAAGAATATGGAGTAAATGATATTCCGCTGATAGTTCAGGATAAGAGATTTACAGGTAGTGGAGATATTTCCTACGATTTAAACATGAGAGATATAATGAATGGATTCTACGGCGATACCGTTATAATAAACGGAAGTATAAATCCCGTGCTAGACGTTAGCAATGAGACAATTCGGCTTAGGCTGGTAAACGCCTCCAATGCGAGAACCTATGAATTTGTATTTAGTCATGATCAAGAGTTCTTTCAAATTGCCTCGGATGGCGGTTTCTTAAAAGAAAGTGTAGAATTGAAAACAATCTCCCTCTCACCAGCCGAAAGAGCGGAAATTCTCTTAGATCTTTCTGATTATCTTATAGGGGACACAATAGTTCTAAAAGATGGCACCAATGATCTAATGACTATAAATATTGTCAAAGAAACGAATATATCCTCTAGCATACCTAAAAGCTTACTTGCATTTACTGATTACAACAAAAAAGATGCAGTACGTATAAGGAAGTTTGTAATGAGTGGCATGGGGCCCATGGTAACCATAAATGGCAAACAGATGGATATGGATGTTATAGATGAGATGGTTAAGCTTGAAGAATTAGAAGAGTGGATAATCAGTAATGAATCCTCGGGTATGGGCATGGGTATGGGTATGATGGAAAATCCTACGCCACATCCATTCCATGTACATGGTGCTCAATTTCAAGTAATAGAAAGAAATAGTAACCCTCCGCCTTTAAATGAAAGGGGTTGGAAGGATACAGTTCTAGTAAATCATGGTGAGGAAGTACGCATACTAATTAAGTTCAGAAAAGAAGGATTATTTATGTATCATTGCCACATTCTTGAGCATGAAGATTCCGGGATGATGGGGCAATTTTTAGTAGAATAATATAATTTACAAGGAGAAAATATGAGTTATAAAATAATACTTGAACAGTATGCAAAGGCAGTTCTAGAAAAAGAGGTAGAGGGATTCATGGCGATATATGATCCCATTGTCAATGTCTATGATACTTGGAATTCATGGATCAAGAAAGATATAGAAGAAATAAGGAGTATGGCCACGGAGTGGTTTAAGTCCCTTGGTGAAGAAAAAGTCAGAGTAGAATTTACTGAAGTTAATGTGTTAGAATGTGAGAGTCAAACGGTTTGGATTGGCGAAGTGAAGTTCTATGGTATAAATCAAGAAGATCAAATCCTTAGGAGTATAAGCAATAGATGGATCTGGGTTATACAAAATAACGATGGAATTTTCAAAGTTATTCACGAACACTCTAGCTTACCCATAGATACGGAAACTTTTACAGGGATAGTGAAAACTCAATAAAGAGAAGTTGAATATGCAATTTTATATTTTTAAAATACTAATCCAAAATACCAAAGACTAGATTGAAGATATATTTAGAAGTAACTCTATAAACAGCACTTCTGCTGATTTTTCTAAAACTTGCGTTATAAGTAAATGCTAGCAAGTACCTATCAAAAAAGGAGGGATCTAAATAAATCGAGTTCATCAGTAGTCTATCTAGGGAAGAGAAATATAAAACTAAAACAATTTCATTGATTCTGAGCTTGATTTAGCCAGCGAAAAAAGCATCCATGAAAGAAGTGAGCCTTGTTGAACTCAATAAAAAGAAAACACTTCTATGGTTCAAAGGTTTATATTGCAAGGGGTTTCTCCTTCGTTGATTTCTCAGCTAATATATTTATACTCAGTATAATAGGGTTAGTATAGGCTTAGTAAGCTTAAAATATACAAAATAGCCCTTGCAAAAAAATATGAATGTCGTATAATAACAATGGTCGCTGCAAGTTGGTCCATTAGCTTAGCTGGTAGAGCACCTGACTCTTAATCAGGGGGTCCCGCGTTCGAATCGCGGATGGATCACCACATTAAATAGGGTGGCATAGCCAAGCGGTAAGGCAAAGGTCTGCAAAACCTTTATTCCCCGGTTCAAATCCGGGTGCCACCTCCATTAAAAGAAAACCAGTAGTCAAGGATATATCTTGATTGCTGGTTTTTTTGCATATCCTATTGAAATGCGAAATATTATTTCATACTTAAGAGATATGCGAAATAAAAAGATTTAAACAAATTATCGAGAGGAAGTGTTTGTATGAATAAGGATAAGGCTTCGCCAGTTTTAGATGAGTGATTATATTTTGAATTAAATAGAACATTATTCAACAATTAATTCAAGGATTTATGATTCGTGGAATTTAAATTATAATAATAGTGAAAATAAATAATTTATACGTATTGCAATCCGTATTAAATGGGTATAAAATAGAAAGAAATAAATGAGAGTTAATGATATAAAAGGGGTATATAAATCACGAAATGAAATAATAATCCGTTTTTGATGGAATTAACTAAAAGTAAGCATATCATTAAAATAAAATTAAAATCGCAGAATATTACTAGATTATTAAAAATTTGCTTTGAAAAGAGAGGAAGCTAGGCATGAAAAAAGAAATAACTTTCGAATCATTGAGAAAATTCAATGGTTTTATGGGGGTACTTCACCTAATACAAGGTGCACTGATGTTGTGGTTTGCAATCAGTATTGATAAGATTGCAAACTTTCTAATACCCATAAGATCATATTTTCTTACTTTTGATACGACTCAGATGAGACTAGTAACCGATACAAAAGTGTTATTTGATTTCCCCTTTGGAATCATAGTTTCTATGTTTTTGTTTCTATCGGCTTTGGCCCATTTTATTATAATAAGCCCCTGGGGAAATAAGATCTACAATAGGGACTTGGCTAAGGGGATGAATAGATTCAGATGGTATGAATACGCTCTTAGTTCATCTTTAATGATTGTACTTATTGCCTTGTTATTTGGAGTATATGATATTGGATCTTTGATTTTGATTTTTGGAATCAATGCAACTATGAATTTATTCGGCCTAGTCATGGAAGAAATCAATCAATATCGCGACAAAACCGATTGGAAACCTTTTATTTTTGGCTCCATCGCAGGCATTGTTCCATGGGTAGTAATCATACTTTATGCTTTTGGAAATTCAAACCCTTCAGAGGTTCCTTGGTTTGTATACGTGCTAACTGGTTCATATTTTGTATTCTTTAATCTATTTCCTATCAACATGATTCTACAATATAAAAAAATCGGTAAATGGAAAAACTATTTATACGGAGAAAAGGGATACATTGTACTAAGCCTCGTTGCAAAATCAGTACTAGCTTGGATTGCCTTTGCGGGAGTTATGCAGCCCTAGGAGAAGAATATTTTTACTCTAATAAGAATGAATTCTAAGAAATAGCAAATCAAAATGATTTGAAAGTCTGGATAGGGAAGATTTGAACAAGGTAGTGTAAGAACGGGTTATATAATTATTATCCATAGAGATTTGATATTTGAGATAGCTTGATTTAAAATCCACCCAATTAGAAAACTTTTAAAAAGTCCTAGAGCGATAAAGTAAATACCCTTAGGGCTTTTTTTTTGGCATAAATAAATTCAATATTTAATCTACTTTAGATAGAAGTATTTAAAATGGATTGACATAAACAGGTACCTTTTATATAATAAATATGAATAACAGGTACCTGTTTAAATTGGAGGGAAATATTATGAAGAACATAGAAATCACAAAAAATATAACGGAGTCCGATAAAATGCTGGCTAATCTTGACCGAGTGATGCGGCAGCTACGAAGACGCCCCCAGGGTACAGGCCATACTAATAGAGGGACCTATCGACTCCTTAGAATCATTGCTGAGTCACCAGGAATTAGCACTAAGGAGTTATCCGAAGTGCTGGATATTCGTAGGGCCTCTTTGAACGAGAAATTGCTCTCTCTAGAAATCGAAGGAATGATAAGTAGAGATCGGGACTTAAAGGATCAGCGCGTCTATGTGGTTAATTTGGAAAAAGTAGCAATGGATTATTTAGCCAAAGGTAAGGAAATCAGGTCAAAAATACATGATTCTATAAGTGAGATTCTTAGTCCAGAGGAAATTGGGCAGCTCGAATCCTTAGCCGGAAAACTCGCTGATGGCCTAGAGCTCGTTGATACTGGTGGTGAAGCCGATGGTAAGAGTGAAACCCAAGAAGGAAGTATATAGTGCAAGTTAGAGGAGGAGGCCCTATGGGCCGGGGCAACCGCTATCTAACCGAGGATGAGCTTGCTAAGAGGCCTAAAGTAACTAGGCAGCTCATAGCTAGGGTTTGGGATATGCTCAGGCCCTATTGGAGGTAACTGCTCCTAATCGTTCTTACAATTCTCATTTCCGCTGTCTTTCGTCTGATGCCTGCCATACTCACTGGCCGAATTATTGATGAGGGGCTCATTGGCCGAGATCTTCCGGTACTGGTGAGACTCATTGTTTTATCACTGGCTGTAACCCTGGCTGCTAACCTCATTGGGGTTATGGAAAGCTATTTTACGACCTGGATTTCTCAGCATGTAACCTTTGATCTGCGTAATAAAATGTTTCGTCATCTCCAAGCCATGTCCCATGGGTTTTTTATGGACAGTCGTCAGGGGGATATCATTACCCGGATGACCAGTGATATATCCGGTGTTCAGCAGACCATCTCAGGGACAATGACGGGGATTTTGTCGAATCTATTAACCTTAATAATTGCACTGGTGGCCATGTATCAGCGCAACTGGATTTTAGCCACTTTAGGAATTGTCCTAGTTCCTCTCTTTACCTTGCCCACTAAAAAGGTAGGTAAGACTCGCTGGAACTTAACCCGGGAAGCTCAGGAATCGCAAGACGAGATTAATAACATTCTAAATGAAACTCTATCGGTCAGTGGGCAGCTTTTGGTTAAGCTCTTTGTTCGTGAAAAGACGGAAGCCGACCGATATGAAGCTGTGAACCGCAAAATGATTGGACTGAACATTAGAGAAAGCATGGCTGGACGGTGGTTTAGAGTAGCCCTAAGCACTTTTTCCAGCATCGGGCCTATGCTAATTTATCTAGTGGGCGGATATCTTATGATACAAAGGGGAGCGGATCTCACTGTAGGGGATATCACAGTTCTGGTTTCACTGCTAGGTCGAATGTATGGTCCTGTAAACTCGCTAATGAGCATCCAGGTAGACTGGATCCGTTCTATGGCTCTTTTCACAAGAATCTTTGAATATTTTGACTTAAGTGTTGAGGTGAAAAATGCACAAGAACCTATAGTACTTGAAAAAGTAAATGGAACTGTAGAATTTAATAATGTGGAATTTGCCTATGGCGATAAGACGATTCTAAGGGATGTAAGTTTTAGACTAGAAAGCGGTAAGAGTATAGCGCTGGTAGGCCCCTCGGGGGCTGGTAAGAGTACCTTAGTCAATCTTATTCCTCGGCTGTTTGATGTTACAGGAGGAAGTGTAACTCTGGATGATGTTGATGTAAGAGCTCTGGATCTAGGCTTTTTAAGACAACAAGTTGGTATGGTTACTCAGGATACCTATTTATTCCAGGGAACCATTAGAGACAATCTTCTATATGCCAAGCCCGATGCCACTGAGCAGGAGTTGGAGGAGGCGTGTAAAAAAGCCAATATCCACGACTTCATAGTAGAACAGGAACTTGGTTATGACAGTCCCGTTGGGAACCGGGGGCTGAAGCTCTCGGGAGGAGAAAAGCAGCGTATCTCCATCGCTAGAGTTCTCTTAAAAGACCCTGCTATTATTATCTTTGATGAAGCTACCTCAGCTCTCGATTCCATCTCTGAGCAACTAATTCAAGAGGCCATGGAAACACTAATGAAGTCCCGTACCACCATTATAATTGCCCACCGATTGTCCACGATACAATCTGCCGATGAGATTCTGGTTCTGTCCGGTGGCATGGTTGAGGAGCGAGGTAGACACTCCGAACTTCTTATGGAAAACGGACTATATCACAAGCTCTGGGAGACCCAGTCCATTGATAATGGTAATTCTATATAGCAGAGTTGGAAATATAGTTAAAGGTTTTAGATATATATATAATTTTTCTAATGGAGGAAGTTAACAAGAACAAAGTTATAAAAAACAGGCTACTGATATAAGAATCAGTAGCCTGTTTTTATGGATAAAGTAGCTCCTATAAGAAGGTAATTATAAAGGTTAGGGATCAGTTGTGAAAAAATATACTTATGATAGTACCAGAATTAGAGCAGATATGATAAGCTATATTTATATTAGTAAAATATCAAGTTGGCGAAGGGAAGGGTTATTATGAGTTTAAAGTACGCAATCATTGGATGTGGCAGAATTTCTCATAATCATATTGCTGCTGCTATGGAAAACAACTTGGATATTGTGGCACTGTGCGATATTTTCCAATCTCAAATGGATATTGCGGCTTCGGAATTTGGTTTATCATCGGATACGAAAAAATATACTGACTACATGGAAATGCTCCGTATTGAAAAACCAGATCTAGTGGCCATTTGTACTCAAATTGGACTTCACACAGAGATTGCTCTTAACTGTATTGAGGCAGGGGTTAATTTAATAATAGAAAAACCCATTACCCTATCCCTAGAAGAAGCGGACCTTATTATAAAAAAGGCTAAAGAGAAAAATATAAAAGTTAGCGTGTGTCATCAGAACCGGTTCAATAAAGCGGTTCAAAAAATTCGAGAAGCTCTTGAGGATAATAGATTTGGGAAACTCTTTTATGGCACTGCCCATATCAGATGGTATAGAGGAGAAGAGTACTACAAACAAGCATCCTGGAGAGGTACATGGGATCAAGAGGGCGGTGCCCTTATGAATCAGTGTATCCATAATATAGACCTTCTGAGATGGATGATGGGTAATGATATTATAGAAGTAGTTGGAATGACTGCTAATCTCAACCATAATTACATTGAAACGGAAGATTTAGGAATAGCCTTAGTAAAGTTTGCAGGTGGAGGTTATGGGATTATTGAAGGAACGAATAATATTTATCCCGGAAATCTTGAAGAGACTTTATACATCTTCGGTGAAAAAGGTACTGTGAAGGCAGGAGGAGAAGCAGTAAATATAATAGAGGAATGGATCTTTGCAGATAATCTAGATGACCCCGAAGAAGTTAAAGAGAAGTACCATGAGAATCCACCAAATGTCTATGGCTTTGGTCATAAGCTACTTTATGCAGATGTGATAGAAGCCATTATAAATGATAGAGATCCCTATGTAACGGCAGTTGATGGGAGAAATGCACTGGAACTGATCATTGCTATTCATAAGTCATCGGCTGAGGGAAAAATCATTAAACTACCTATAAAAAAAGGCAGTACGAAGGATTTTAAAGGGATGTTTGATAGATAAGCTATAAAGCTAAGTAAAGCAGTTGCATTCTTGAGGTCTTAATAATGGTAGGGGTAAAAATATAATTATATAATAGAAATTAAGAATATAATATACTCAACTTCGAAAGGAGTATCAAAGAATGGAGAAATTTAATGTGATTCAACCTAATGAAATTTCAATCAAAAACACCCAGAACTAAGCGAAGCGTGGTTACAAGAAGTGATAGCGAAAAAACCGGAGATTCTGGGATTAGGTGATTTTATTGTAAAAGACAAAGAAAGGATTCAACCAACTGGCGGCAGATTGGATCTACTATTACAAGACATAGATTCATTAAAAAGATATGAGATGGAGATTCAATTAGGTAAAACCGATGAGACTCATATTATTAGGACAATTGAGTATTGGGATATAGAAAGGAAAAGATACCCTCAACATGAACATTGTGCAATAATTGTTGCAGAAGAAATAACATCTAGATTTCTAAATGTAATAAGTTTATTTAACGGCAATATACCTTAAATTGCATTAAAAGTATCTGCCTATGAATATGATGGAAAGTACTTTGTAATATTCAACAAGATATTAGATGAAGTTAAATTTGGTTTAGTAGAAGAAGATGAAGAAGTTAGAGAAGCAACAGATAGGAACTATTGGATAGATAGAGGTACAAATAAAACTGTAAAGGTAGCCGATGAAGCACTAGAATTAATTAAGGAGATTAATCCGAGTTATGAGTTCAAATATAATAAATTTTATATTGGACTTGCGAAAAGTGGAATTGTGGATAATTTTGTTTTGTTTAAGCCTAGGAAAAAGAATACGCGTATGGAAATAAGATTAATAAAAAATACCGAAATTGAAGAATTTATGGAAAATAGTGGTATTGAGATATTGGACTACCATTCAAGGAACAAAAGGTATCGAATCAATCTGAAGTACGGGGATGTGCAGAAACACAAGGGTGCCTTAAGCAAATTGTTTAGAACATCATTAGGTATTGAAGATGAGGAAAAGTCGGGACAACTTTAACCTCCAAAGAAGGGAGAACTAATCAAAGGAGGTAAATAATGGCTATTAAGACGGCTCTTATGGCTCATTTAAATCGCTTTGATGTTAAGGAGGGGGCAAAGACTATGACGAGGCGCAGGTAATCAGAGACGCATTGATCGGAGGTAAATGATGAAAAGGCCGACTTATTGAGCAATTTTATAACGCCGTCAAAGCATCATTTAAAAAGGGATGGCCCTCTCTTGATGATGCTGAAATTGAGCGCTATTTAATGAAGGAATCCTTTTTTATAAGGACTCGATATGAGGAACATTGTAATGAGTTAGAACGAGGCGAGATTGATCTTGATACCTTTACAATCGGGAGGGTTGCATCTGCGGCCTATTGCTTGGAATGGATGTATTAAATGCCGGCCCTTAAAACAAAGAGGATCGGAAATCAAAATCCCACTCAGTCAATAATCTTGCCGTAAGAGGAGAGTTTATATCAGGAGGCGGTCGACTTATACGAGTTAACTTATCGAGATGCTCAAGAGTGGCAAGTGATCCTTTTAAAGCATATCTTAGCCACCAATGACATGGGTGCCTTAAGCAAATTGTTTAGAACATCATTAGGTATTGAAGATGAGGAAAAG
>JAAYGQ010000214.1 GCA_012727635.1 Tissierellia bacterium
CCTTGGCCAATTCTGGGTTGGTTCCTTTCACCTTATCAGGATTGACAAGGATAAGAGAATATTCATTTTTAAGAGTGTCGGATTCATCGACTAGGACATCCAGAGCCAGATCACTTTCCATAGAAAGAAAGGTAGATAAATCAGTAAGAGTATAACCACCTTTTTCACTGGAGAAAGTAAGGGTAGCGCCCATGCCATCGCCTAGAGCGTTATAATTTCCTTTTCCAACAATTGCGTCCATCTCAAAGCCTGCACTTTTCCAGATGTTTTCTTCTTTTTTATGTGTGCCAGATTCATCCCCACGAGATACAAAAAGTTCTCCACTTTCAATAATCGCTTTAAATGCTTCTTCTGCACTCAGACCTTTAATTCCCGCAGGATCATCCTTGGGGCCTACAATTACAAAGTAGTTATGCATAAACGTTTTTCTTTCAACACCGAAGCCTTCTTCGACAAATTCTTTTTCGGCGGCGGGGGAATGAACCAAAATAACGTCAGCATTGCCTATTCTCCCGTCTTCAATGGCTGCACCGCTTCCTTTAGAAACAATTTCTACGCTCATCCCGGTGTCTTCTTTTAAGGGTCCCATGAGAGAATCCATCAAACCTGAGTCATTGACACTGGTGGTCGTTGTCAGGCGTAGTACTTTTTCTTCTATAACCTCTTCTTTTGCGCAACCCATTACAGAGAAAATTAAGAGTAATGCCAGTACTAATACTTGAGTTTTTTTCATTTCAATCTCCTTTTAATTTGATTTATGTTCTCCCACAAGCCCCAACAGGATTTCCAAACCGTGAATAAGAGGACCTTTGATTCCCTCAAGACTTTCCTTCACCGCCTTGGGACTTCCGGGTAAATTAATAATAAGGCTTTTGCTACGTATGCCGCTTACACCTCGGGATAGCATACCAAAAGGAGTTTTCTCCAAAGAAATAAGACGTAGAGCCTCGGAAAGGCCCGGAGTTGGCCTTTCAATTACCGCCATAGTGGCTTCCGGTGTATTATCTCGTGGAGAAAATCCCGTACCACCGGAAGTAATAATAAGTGGTATTTCCTCATCACACAAATAAAGAAGCTCATCGGTAATACCCTGTTTGTCATCACTAATAATCTTTTCATAACGGCATGAAAATTCTTCCCCCAAGGCATTTTTTACCACATCGATGCACAGATCTTTTCTTTGTTCTAAAGAGCGACTATCACTGGCAACCACTATGGCATAATCAAAGGTATTCATTTTCATAATGGCCTGATCTTCCTCCTGTTTTCTCCTAGAGACGTATTCCAGTAATTTCCATTGTTTTATCTATAGCTTTGCACATATCATAGATTGTAAGAAGCCCCGCTGCACAGGCTGTAAGAGCTTCCATTTCAACACCGGTTTTTCCCTGACATTTAACCACAACTTCACAGTAAATGCCTTCTTCAATAATCTCAAATTTCCCCGACACTCCCTGCAAAAGAAGCGGATGAGCCAGAGGTATAAGGTCCGGTGTCTTTTTAGCCCCTTGAATTGCGGCAATTTGCGCAATGGCCAGGACATCCCCTTTTTTAATTCTTAGCTCAAGAAGGGCTTCTAGAGTATTTTTTTGCATCATTATACTCCCCCCGGCTCTGGCTTGACGAAGGGTGACGTCTTTTTCGCTGATATCAACCATATGCCCTCGTAAATTTTCATCCATATGAGTAAACATTCTAGCCTCCGATACGATGCATGGACTCCTTAGTCCTATGGCCTTCATTGAGCAAATGGTGTAAAGGTTTCTTTTCCAGCGCTTCTAAAATATAGGGCACCAAATTCTCGCCTCTTCGAAGTGGTGTTAAAAGATCCACAAAATAATCACTGTGGAGACAAGGCCTCAATTTACCATCACTGCTTAGGCGAAGCCTATTGCATTCTCCACAAAAGCTACAGGAAAGAGAGCGAATGAGTCCCACTCTTCCAAGACCATTACCATAGCGATATAGGGTTGCCGGAGAACTTTTTTCGTGATTTTCTTCCTCTATGAGATCCAGCCTATCCAGCACACTCTTACAGGAAAGATAATGCTCAATGCTAAAATCAGCTCTATCCCCCAAGGGCATCAGTTCTATAAACCTTACATCAATGGGTCTATCAAGGGTAAGAGCTGCAAGATCCTCGATTTCTTCCTCATTAATACCTTTAAGAAGAACAACATTGATCTTTACTTTTAAGCCACACTCAATAGCAGCATCAATTCCCTGAAGAACAGGCGCTAATTCCGATCGAGTTAGTTTATTAAAGACATCAGGTTTTAAGCTATCAAGAGATATATTGACGCGTTTTAGGCCTGCCTCTTTAAATTGTCTGGCTTGGTCCTTTAGTAGAGATGCATTGGTGGTCATAGCCAGATCATCAAGCTTCTCCAACCGGCTCAGCGAATAAATAAGACCTAGAAGACCAGGACGAAGCATAGGTTCCCCTCCGGTCAAACGGACCTTACTCACACCCATTTGCACAAAAAGCTGAATAATTGTGTATAACTCCTCTAGAGTAAGAATCTCTTCACGCTTTTTAGCTACAACCCCTTCTTCAGGCATACAGTAACTGCAACGAAAGTTACAAAAGTCAGTTACAGAAACCCGCAAATAATTTATTTGTCTTCCAAAACTATCCTTCATAAAACTTCACATTTCCGCTGATTTTACTATCGTATCCCCCTAGCCCATCCACTTTCTTTTTAAAAACTTCAGATTTAAGAAGTTCAATGAGCTCGCGAACCTCAGGTATATCAAGGCTTTCTTTATAAGCGATGAATTCATAGGCTTCATCGGTAAGATAAATAAAATCGCAATTCATAGTTTTAGCAGCGGCTTCTATGCCAATACCAAAATCCACATCTCCCTGACTTACGGCTAGTGCCACAGCAAGATGGGATGTAGCTTCTTGTTCGTAACCTAGGATGTCTTCAGGAGATATCCCTTCTTTTTCAAGAAGATAATCAAAGAGCACCCTGGTTCCGGCTCCTCTTTGTCGGTTGATCATGGTTTTTCCGACAAGGTCCTTAATACTTTGAATGTTTTTAGGGTTACCCTTTGGTACCATTATGCCCTGACGGCGGCCGACAACATGAATCATAGCCATAGATTCACCCTTAAAAAACAAATCCATGGCTTCGTAATTGTATCTTCCATCGGTTCCCAATAGATGGGAAGGGGCCAGATGACACTCTTTTTCTTTTAAACTTTGAAGTCCTGCCAAGGAACCTACATGGGAACTAATAAGTACACTTCCCTTACCCTGTTGGGCAAATAGGTCATTAATCAGATCAAGAACCATATCATGAGATCCTGTAACAACAAGACGTTCAACCAGATGCTGTAGTTTATGATGCAAGCGAACCTCCACTTCTTCTCCTCGGAGAAAGCCTTCGGAATTTCTGGGCACAATTAGGTAACCGTCGCTGCGCGCAAGGGACAAAGAAGCTCCTGCTCCTCGGTCCATTGGAGTGATGCGATAAGAACCATTTACACTTCCTATCCTTACCCTGACATATTCTTGGTTAGATAGAGAAGAAATAACCCGTCTAGTTAAAGTTCCCTTTATCTTTTCTTTGTTTTCCTCTGGTAGATGAGCTTTTTTTCTAAGCAGTGGGACAACAATTTCTTCAAAAACAATATGACCTGCAACGGGATAACCCGGAAGCCCAATGAAGGGTTTGCCTTCTATTGAGGCAATAACAGCAGGCTTACCCGGACGAAGAGCAATGCCGTGAACCAGAAGCTCCCCAAGTTCACTTGCAATGGTTGAAGTAAGATCGTCTCTTCCTGCACTGCTTCCCGCAATCATAATCACTATATCACTCTCAAGTGCCTCTTTAACTGCCTCTATAAGTGCCTCTTTGGTATCATTAATAATAGGGAAGCGTTTGACCCTAGCCCCAGCGCTCAGAGCCATAGCTTCAAACATAGCTGTATTTGACTCTATAATTTCTCCTTTTTCCAGCTGGTTTTCTCCGCTTACAATCTCATCGCCCGTAGGGATAAGAGCCATCTCAGGTTTTTTATAGACTTCGACTTTTTGTATGCCGGAAGCAAGAAGAACACTTAGGTCCACGGGAGAAAATATATGTTCTGCTGTAAAAATAAGATCCTTTTGAATAATATCCTCCCCCA
>JAAYGQ010000024.1 GCA_012727635.1 Tissierellia bacterium
AATTCGGCAGAGATACGATGAAGATTTTAAAAGAAATGCAGTAAAATTAAGTTACGTCACATCGAAAACAATGAAAGAGCTTGCCGCTGATTTAGGGATTAATGCCAGTCTTATTTATAACTGGAGAAGAACCTATACCGAAGAAGGGGATAAAACCAGGCTTGCTAAGCAAGAAGACTCTCTTCGAAAACTTCAGCTTGAAAATGCAGAACTTAAAATGGAAAACGAAATGCTAAAAAAAGCAGCGGCCTACTTTGCCAAACATCTGAAGTAAAATACCGCTTTGTTCAAAAGAACAATAACTATCCTCTTACAAAGTGGGCCGCTATGCTAAAGTTTTCGACCAGTGCTTACTATGACTGGTTGAAAACGAAAGAGGATCGGGATGATAAGCAAAAAAAGTATGAAAAAGCCATTGTAAAGATCTTTAATGATAGCCATAAAACCTACGGTCCTGATCGTGTCTGTGGATCACTGAGAAGACAGGGACACACTGCGTCCTATAAACGCGTTTCTAGGATCATGAAAAAGTTAGGGCTCTCCTCTATTCATAATAGACGCCGCCAACGCTCTTTAACCGATAGTCGCAAGGCTAGAGGCAAACAGTGGCCTAACCTAGTTCGAGGTCTAAAAACCTTTACACCCTTTGAGGTCATCACAAGTGATATCAGTTATATCAGAACCTCTGAAGGTTTTGAATACCTGTGTAAAGTCAAAGACGTGGCCACGGGGATTGTGCTGGCTCATACCATGGCAAATCACATGAAGGCTGAGCTAGTCACAGAAACAATAAAAAAGGCTAAAAAGCGCTGGCTTCTGCCCAAAGACTGTATACACCATTCCGATTTAGGGTCACAATATACCGCGGAAGTGACTCAGAAGTTGTTGAAAAGCTTAGGGTTTAAACAAAGTTTTTCTCGAGCAGGCAAACCAGGTGACAATGCATGGAGCGAAAGTTTCTTTTCCATTCTTAAAAAGGAAGCAGTGCACTGGCGGCATTTTAAAACACGACAAGAAGCTCGCCAAGCAATCTTTGCATATATTGAAAGTTTTTATAACACACGTCGCATACAAAAACGTTTAGATTATCTTAGCCCGATACAGTGGTTAAACCGCTATACGCAAAGGGTTTTATCGAGTGTCGCTTAGCCAGTGTCCGGAAAAGTGTTGACGAACCAAGTTTGGGAGTTAGAGTAGGCCTAATTAGAGTGATTGTTATCCTTTTCGCTACCTTGGTAGTTGCAAGTATTGTTAGTGTCACAGGTCTTATTTCCTTTATAGGACTTATTGGACCTCATATTGCTAGAATGATAACAAAGAAAAATGATTTCAATACCACTATACTTAGTGGAGTTATAGGCGCAATTTTATTGCTAGTAGCCGATACTTTAGCCCGAAGCATAAGCAGCAGCGAAATTCCAATCAGTATTTTGACTACCTTCCTAGGAGCTCCTTTTTTAGCTTACCTTATGAGTCGTTTGAAATAGGAGGCAACTGTGCTTAATATAGAAAATATGAATGCAGGATATAATGGTAAAAGTATAATTAGCAATATAAGTTTATCCATAAAGCCCGGTGAGTTTACCGCTATACTGGGTTTAAATGGTGCGGGAAAGACAACACTCTTAAAAACGATAAGTGGACTGTTAAAACCTATTGACGGAAATGTTTTTCTAAATGGAGAAAACATACTTTTGTTAAACGAGAAAGAGCGGGCGAAGCATATTAGTTTTATGCCCCAGAGTCATAGTGTTGTTTACGATATAAAAGTCATCGATCTAGTGCTAATGGGCGTAACACCCTATCTGTCCTTCTTTCAAAGTCCAAATTCAGAAGACAGAAAAAAAGCCTATGAGATTTTAGAAACCATAGCTATGGAGCAGTACAGTGAAAAGAACTTTTTGCATTTAAGTGAAGGCCAAAAGCAATTGATTATTATGGCCCGCTCACTTATGCAGAATTCAGAAATCATGTTATTTGATGAGCCGGTCAGTGCTTTGGATTTTATAAATAAACATTTGGTCCTAAGCAATATAAAAAAGATACTAGAAAAACAAAACAAAATAGGAGTGATAACACTCCATGATCCAAATCTAGCATTAAATTATTGTGACAAGATAATGATTATAGATGAAGGCAAACTATATGTTGAATTTCTTACTAAAGATATAAGTGAAAACTTACTGATGGATATATTTTCGAAAATGTATGGTGAAATCGGTGTCGTCAGACACAAAGACAAATTTGTTATAGTGAGGTAAAAAATGAAGCCAGGCTACAGTTTATGGATAAAAGACGAAAGCGGCCAAAGAGTATTTGGAGAAGGCCCCTATCAACTATTGTTATTAGTAGATGAACTTGGTTCACTAAATAAAGCATCCATTGAAATGAGTATGTCCTATTCGAAAACCATAAATATTATCAAGAAATGTGAAACATCTCTAAATATAAAACTATTAGAAAGAGAAATAGGCGGTTCTGATGGTGGTGGGTCCAAATTAACCAAAGCGGGAAGGGATTTAGTTGAAAAATATGGAAGATTTAAAGAGATTAGCGCCAGAACCATTGAAAAATCATATAATGAAACTTTTCGAGAATTCTAATAAGAAGCATTTGCTAATTACCGGCAGCAAAGGAATAGGTAAGTCAACGCTTTTAAAAGAAATACTCAAGGGGCATAGCAGGTATGGAGGAATTGTAACTGAGATAGTAATCGATAGAGACTCTACAGATAAAGTAATATTAGAAGATATTTTGAATAGTAGTGTATGTGTTGATATAGGTAAAAAAATTAACAACAAAATGCAACCCCTTATCGGTGGCTTTGAAGATACAGGAGCTTTGTTATTAAATAGATACAGGAACAGTGATAGGGATTTAATCGTTATTGATGAAATAGGCTTTCTTGAAATAGAGGCAAAAAGATATATCAAAGAGCTTTTCTTATGTTTTGAAGATAAAATGGTGATTGCGGTCCTTAGAAAAGAAAATAATGAATTAATAAACAGGATCAAGAAAAATGAGCAGACTTTCCTCATTGATTTGGATGAATTCTGCCGCTAGCAATGGTGTTAGATAACACCAAAGCCTGACAAATAGATACATTAAAGTATTTGATAGAGAAGAAATCTCCCCGGACCGATCTTTTTAATTAGGGGCCATGTTCAAAAAGTGTAGGTCAGTGAGTTCTAGGGCTTTGCAAAATAAGCAAATCCAGTGCAGTAGAGACAGTGGAAGCTAAAGTTAAAAACAGCTGAACCCATCATAACCAGAGGTTTAATGGTTTTAGCAGTAGCTTGGCCACTCTTAATTGATTACAAAAGGATTTTTGTCATGATAATAATTGTTTGATAAAACCCTTTTATTTATCATTATAGGGATTAATTTTATCTGAGATTATTTCAAAATCTCCAGGGCTATCTATATCAAAGCCCATTTTTTCTTCGTATATATCCACCCTGACAATAGAAGCGGGATTTTTCCTTATAATATCTCTTCCTCCTTTGTCTCCTTGAATCTTTAATAATTCGTTTTTATATACCGAAGGAAAAATAGTTGGAGTCCCCTTTTGTCCATTGTAATAGGGCACAAGAATGGAAGTCCTATTTTTTTTGTATTGGTCTATCAATTTGTCGATTAGCTGAGGATTTATAAAGGGCTGATCTGCCAATAAAAACATATAGGCATCACTATCTATTGCTTTTCTTACACCTAATTTCATTGCTTCGGATTGTCCTAAAGGAGCTTTGGGATTAAATATGGTTTCGATGTTATAGATTTCTCCTACTTCTTTTACCTTTTCACTCCTATATATCAATAATATACGATCAAGGGATGACTTTTTACTGGCAATAATAACCCACTCCACCATCTGTTTGCCCTTTACATTCATCAGAAGTTTATCTTCTCCCATTCTTTTAGAAAACCCCGATGCAAGTATAATTCCTGTTATCATAGTACCCCCTATACAACAAATGCATTTCCTACTGATTTCAATGCTGATAATTCGAGTTTTGAATGATTGATGACATTAGCTTGGAGATATCATAATTTTCTTTAGTTAAGTGTAATGGGCATAGAAAAGTTAGTCAAGCCCTTCTCCCTTGATAGAATTGACAAGACAATTTATACACAGGGAGAAAAGGATAGGACATAATGGGATATTAGATTGAATGTTATTGATAGTATTGTTATTATTAAAGAGGACTTCCTGGTAATTACCTTTAAAAAGTGATTAAAAGAATTCGGATTTAAAACTCTCCAAAAAATAAAGTCGGTAATTTTTATGGAAAACTCTGATTGAATTTAACGGGGCAGATATTGTTGTTTCACAAAAATTCCTTTGAACTTCCACTGAGAAAAATCGGGAAAAAGTCTAAATCAATATAGAAGCATTACAAGAAAGATCTCGGAATTTAAAATACAAGGGCGATTTAAAAAGCCTTTAGCTTTAGAGAAAAAGCTAAAATATTAAGGAGATTAAAATGTCATATTTACTGGAACCTCTAATAGAAGGAAAATTAACTTTAAAAAACAGGTTGATAATGCCACCCATGGCTACTTCAAAATCCGAAGAAGACGGAAGCGTAAGCGAAGACCTATTAAATTACTACGATGAAAAGACAAGGGGTGGGAACATAGCCTTGGTTGTAGTGGAGCACAGCTATATCACTGGACAGGGAAAGGTCAGCGAAGGCCAGCTTTCTGTTGCAGAGGACCGTTTTTTGGAAGGTTTGCAAAAGTTATCGGATCTCATTCATAGAAACGGCTCCAAGGCAGTAATGCAACTCAATCATGTGGGAAGTGCAGGCAATAAAGCCTTTACAGGCGTCGACCCCGTAGGTCCTTCTGCTGTAGCCAATCCCAGGTCCGGTGGCGTTCCAAGGGAGCTCACTGGAGAGGAGATTAAATTCATTGTTGAAGAATTCACCAGGGCCGCCCTACGCGTTAAAAAAGCAGGCTTTGATGGAGTCGAAATCCATTCTGCCCATGGCTATCTTTTAAATCAATTTTTTTCTCCACTTACCAATAGGAGAAAGGATAAATATGGCGGAGACGTGCTAGGCAGAATTGGAATCCATCTAGAGATAATTGAATCTGTGCGAGAAGCGGTTGGACCTGATTTTCCTATCCTACTCCGACTGGGAGCCTCGGACTATATGGAGGGTGGCAGCACGGTAGAAGACAGTAAAATCGCCGCGCTGGAATTTGAAAAAGCAGGCATCGATATCTTGGATATATCCGGAGGATTCTGTGGATTTACAATTGCCGGCGATGATAGTCAGGGCTATTTTTCACCACTAAGCCAAGCCATTAAGGAAGTGGTTTCGATCCCTGTTATCTTGACCGGTGGAATAACAAAAGTAGAATCGGCAGAAAAACTTCTTCATGAGAAGAAGGCAGATCTTATCGGGGTTGGCAGAGCAATATACAAAGACACTTTATGGGCTGAAAAAGCAATGAATAGCCTTAAATAGATATTCGCAAAGAACCTTGGAACTTAGAATCAAGGATCATATCGAAAAAGCAAATAAAACTCATATAGTAGAGCTCTAGATGTTGGAAGTAAATCCAACACAGGGCAGTGCAGTATAGGAGTTTTTTGTAGTAAGAGGACCAAATTAAACCAGCGCAAGAAGTGATTTTTAAGGGTGGAGTTTTTAAGCGTCTTTTTATTTTGGATACACTAAGCCAATAATCCCCTTTCATTCTTGAATGAAGTTCACCCGCATCGAAGTAAAAGGGGGTTTTCTTTCATAAACTCTTGACAAATCCTTGGTTTCTTCACCGAGATACCAAGGAGACATAGCCTCTGCCATGTACTGAACAGGAAAATCCTTTGTGCTTTTATCAATATTTGATCGATTTATAGACTCTATTGTTTCGTCGAAAACGGATTATAGGATATAATGAGAAAGTGTGTGGGTTATTTTTATGGCATACTATACAAAAAGCACATTTTTTTATGAATACCTTATAAAGATGAAATGATTTTTTCTAACACTTGTCGAAGGAGGGAAGAAATTAAAATAATCATGGAGCCCATAGGCTATATCAAATCTGAATTCAAGCAAAAACAAGAACTGCCTAGACAAAGTGTCCTAAATACCGATAAAAGAGCGATTCTTGAGATTCTACCTAAATATAAAGAGGGCATAGAAGGAATTAAAGAGAATACCTATGGAATCATCCTTTTTCACTTTCATCAGTCTACATCCTCCCCTTTAAAGTTAATTCCCCATGGTAAAGAAGAAATGTCGGGAGTGTTTTCTAGCCGCTCGCCCAATAGACCCAATGGCATAGGTATGTCCATCGTGAAATTCACAAAGATAGAAGGCAGTACCCTGGAGTTTGAAGGCGTAGATATGTTAGATGGAACTCCGGTGTTAGACATAAAACCCTATAACCCAGAATTAAATCCGAAATAAATTTACTTATAATAATCATAACGAGGTATGAATTGAAAAAAATATTGAAATTATTATCTTTAATCGTTGTATTTACTTTAATCTTAAGTGGGTGTTCTCAAAAAGCGCAAAACTCTGAGGGCTCTAGTTCTATGGAAGAAGGATCTTCCCCTGAAGAATTGGAGGAATCTACAAAGGATGAATCTGTAGAGGTAGAAGCGACTTCTAAAACGGAGCCATTAACTCTTAACTTAGAGGGCGGAGATTGGGGCTATCCGACACCCTACGCCCATTATGCTAGAGGACCGGGCATTTATAAAATGAAGCTTATCTTTGATAGCATGATGGAAACCGGTGAAGAGGGCCTTATTCCTTTTTTAGCCGAGAAATGGGATATAGAGGATTCCGGAAGGAGCTATACCTTTTATATACGAAAAGGGGTTCAGTGGCATGATGGTGAAGCTTTGAGCGCCGAGGATATCAAGTTTTCCTTTGATTACTATAAAGAGTACCCCCCGGTGATGGATGATTTAGCTAGAAGTAAAAAGGATTATATAGAAGAAATCAATGTAATCGATAAGTATACTCTTAATATAAAGATAAAATCGCCCGATGCCACTTTACTAGAGAGATTTGGTACAGCCAGAATTATACCTAAACATATATGGGAGAAAGTTGAAGACCCTCTAAAATTTCAAGGGCCAGAAGCCGTAATTGGATCTGGGCCCTATAAACTAGCAGATTACAGTAAGGAGCAGGGTGCATATAAATTTGAGGCCTTTAGGGACTATTGGGGATATAAACCAGCAGCGGCTACTCTACGTTTTATTCCAGTCAGTGATCCGATTCTCGCCTTTGAAAATGCAGATATAGATATTGTTGCTATTACCCCGGATATATTGTCTAAATACCAAGAGGACCCCAGTTACAAGATAGTAGAGAGTCCGGCTTTTTGGGGATATAGAATTTTACTAAATATGGAAGCCAGGCCGGAGTTAAAAGAAAAAGCGCTTAGACAGGCCATTGCCTATGGCATAGACCGAGATGAACTGATAGATAAGGTGGCCAGGGGCGCTGCTAAAATAGCAAGCCCAGGCTTTTTACCAATAGAACATTCCTTTTATAACGACAATATAAAAAAATACGACTTTAATCTTGAAAAGTCCAGGAGTCTCTTAGATGGCAAAGAGTATGAGTTTTCTCTTTTAACTGGGAATTCCAATGCAGAAGTAAGAATTGCAGAACTGATAAAACTAAACTTTGAAAAAATAGGCATAAAGCTAAGGATTACAAGCTTAGATATGAAATCCAGAGATGCTGCCATAAAAAGTGGCGAATATGAACTGGTTTTAAATGGTCATGGTTTATGGGGAACAGACCCTGATAAACTTAGGATTTTTTACAATTCTGAGTTTCAGGAAACTCCAGGCTATTTAAACGAGGAGATTGATGCATTGTCCAATGAGCAATTGGTATGCACATACCCTCAAAAGCGTAAAGAGATTATATTTGAGCTACAGGAAGTGATTGCCGAAGAAATACCCATGTTGACTCTGTACAATACCAGTGGATTTACTGTATACAGACCAGAAAAATATGATGGTTGGACGCATGTGTTTAATCATCACGAAATAACCCATAATAAAATATCCTACTTGATAATGGAATAGGCGATGATGTTCGATTGTTTTAAAAAGTTTTTTGAGTATTCTATAATATTTTTTTTCATCCTTACATTGAATTTCTTTATCCCCAGGCTTATGCCCGGGGACCCTTTTACCTTTCTATCTTCCGATGAGGGGGGAGTCCATCAGAGCTATTCCGAGGAGCAAATAGAAATGTACAAGGCCTATTATGGTATGGATAAACCATTGCAGGTACAGTACAGTGATTATTTTAAAAATTTGATCCGCGGGAATTTAGGATATAGCATTTATTATAATGACAATGTCCTTCGCCTTATTTTAAGAAGTGCAAAATGGACTCTGGGGATTACTCTGATCTCTTTGCTCATTAGTACAATTATGGGCACTATCTTGGGCAGTTTATCGGCTTGGTATAGGAATTCAATAGTCGATCGGGGCCTATATCCGGTTATGATTCTCCTATCGGAGATTCCGGCCTTTCTGATGGCCATATTATTACTATTTACCTTGGCTGCAAAGAGCTCACTCTTTCCTCTATCGGGAGGGATTACTGTATTTGGCGAATATGAAACCTGGTTTGATAAGCTTTTGGATGTTTTGCATCATGGTTTTTTACCTAGCTTATCGCTGACCCTGAGCCAATTGGGAGGGTTTTATCTACTGGCTAGAAACAGTATGATAACTGTGATTTCTAAGGATTATATGAGAACGGCTCTTGCTAAAGGATTAAGTTCAAAAAGAATTATCTTAAGACATGGCCTTAGAAACTCGATTCTACCTATTATTACAAGGGTTTTTATGAGTTTGGGTTCTGTACTGGGGGGAGCCATATTAGTAGAAAATGTATTTAATTATCCAGGCCTAGGTCGTCTTATGAGAGAAGCCGTCACCGTGAGGGACTATGTATTAATCCAGGGAATCTTTCTAGTTGTAGCTTTTCTTGTGTTGGCAATGAATCTTCTGGCCGATGTATTGTATAAAAAAATAGATCCCAGAGTGGGTTAAAGGATGAGTAAAATAGTTGCTATTAAAAGATTTACTTTAGTGGGAAAACTCTCGCTTTTTTTCATAGTTTTACTGCTTTTTATAGGAATCTTTGCTCCCTGTCTATCTTCCTATACACACAACACCCCTTCAGGAGAGTCACTGGAGGCACCCAGCAGGGACCATCTACTTGGCACCGACGATTTAGGAATCGATCTATTGTCCCAGATTTTTTATGGGGCCAGACTCAGCCTTATCATTGGGTTTTCCACTTCGATCTTGGCCGGTTTGGGTGGGGCGATTCTTGGAGTCCTATCGGGATATTATGGTGGGCTCACAGATAAAATAATTATGAGACTGACGGATATAATGATCGCTCTACCGGATTTACCAATGATGATACTCTTAGGCGCATTTTTTGGCCCCAGCATCAAAAACATTGTTCTTGTGTTGGTTCTTTTTTCTTGGACGGGTCCTGCCCGTATCATTCGCTCAAAGGTAATTTCAATTAAAAAAGAAGCCTATATAGTAATGGCAAAAAGCTATGATGCAAGCTTTTACCACTTGCTAAAAACGCATTTTCTTCCGGAGATAATGCCTATTTTAGCTATTACTACAATAAAAATAACCAGTAGGGCCATCGTGGCCGAAGCTGGTTTGTCCTTTCTAGGCCTTGGAGATCCAACTTCTAAAAGTTGGGGTCTGATATTAAACCACGCCATCAATTTTAAGGGAATATATTTTACAGAGTACTGGAAGTGGTGGGTCATCGCTCCACTATTTAGTATGATGATGCTTATTCTTTCAATTTCCTATGTTAGTAGAGACTTGGAAAAAGTTCTAAATGAAAAACTATAGGAGGTAAAACATGGAAATGCCACTACTATGCATTAAAGATCTAAAAGTGGAATATAAACAAAATGGAGAAGCAATTAGTGGAGTTGACGGTGTTAGCCTCTCTATTAATAAGGGAGAAAGCCTAGGGATAATAGGTGAGTCGGGAAGTGGGAAGACGTCCCTTGCCATGGCCATAATGGGGCTTATTAATAAGCCCAATGAAGTCAGTGGCAGCCTAGTTTTTGATGGAAATGATATTAATACATTAGATAAAAAACAGCTAAGTCGTCTCAGATGGAAGAGGATCGCCATTGTCTTTCAAAATAGCTTGGATATATTAAATCCTCTTTTAACCATTCAGGAACAAATATATGAAGTTTTAATTCGGCACTGTGATTTTTCCAAGGAGCAGATCAACAAAAGGATTATGGATCTGCTGCTAAAGGTTGGTTTAACTTTAGATACAGCTAGATGTTTTCCCCATGAGCTCTCGGGGGGAATGAGACAAAGGGTCTTGATTGCCATGGCACTTTCCTGTGAACCGGAACTTCTTATCGTCGATGAGCCGACTTCATCCCTAGATAGCCTATCCAAAAACGAAATTATAAAATTACTATCCGAGCTTTATATAGAAAATAATTTTGCTTTGTTGATTATATCCCATGAACTGGATACGGTTTTAAAGCTCACATCAAAGGTATGTGTCATGTATTCCGGGACTATTGTAGAAAGAGGCAGTACTTCAGAAGTTATAGTAGACCCTATGCATGTATATACCAAGGGGCTTTTAAAATCTTCGCCGGCAATCAATCCCTTTGGCGATATGTGGGGCATTCCCAATGAAAGATCAAGGGTTGGCAAGCTAGGCTGTCCTTTTGAGAATAGATGCACTCAAAGCATAGAGATATGTAAAACTAAGAAGCCAAAGTTAAATTACATTTTACCCAATAGAGAAGTTTCATGTCATCGTGGAGGTATTGTAACCATCCTAAGGGGCACAGCCTTATCTAAAAGCTATAAATCAAAAAGCAGGACCATAGAAGCTTGTATAAATTGCAATATCGAAATCAAAAGTGGCGAAATCGTCGCTCTCATAGGGGAGTCTGGTTCGGGGAAAACCACCCTTGCCAGTATTCTTTCGGGAATTTTGAAATCAGACCAGGGTGAGGTTTTATTTGAAGAAGTCCCGGTTAGGGGAAATAATTTCACTAGTCGACAAGAGGGGGTTCAAATGGTTTTACAAGACCCCTTTTCTGCCATTAACGAAAAACTGAGCGTAGGGGAAGCGATAAGTGAGCCAGTAAAAATTATGACCAAACAATCCAGTGATCTTTTAAAAGCCGATGTACAAAGGGTTTTAAAAGAAGTTCAACTACCCAGCGAAGATGCTTTTCTAAACAGAAAGTGCTACAGTCTCAGTGGAGGGCAGCGGCAAAGGGTTTCATTAGCTAGGAGTCTAATGGTAAAGCCCAAACTCTTAATTGCAGATGAAATTAGCTCTATGCTAGACCCCTCAACACAGGCTAATATTTTAAGGCTTTTAAAGAAGTTGCAAAATGAAAAGGGTTTTAGCATGCTCTATATCACCCATGACCTGGCTGTAGCAAGAAAAATTGCCGATAGGGTCTACGTGATGGCCCAGGGAAAAATTGTAGAAGAAGGCATAGCATCGAAGGTGTTTTTAAATCCTGACCATGAATATACAAGAAAGCTTGTAGGGGAAACAGAAAATTGGTATGTATTAAATAATAAGGGATAGTCTCTGCCTCAAATTGATATTTCCTGAGACTACATATCTTGAGGTAGAAGTTCTGGTTCGCTTTTAATAAAATATTAAGAGAAAATGAGTGAAGAAGATTATAGGAGTGAATAAGTTAAAGCGAATTTATGGTGCTCACACTAATTCGCCTGCTACTCTTAGGACCAATGGATCTTGGTGCAGATGGCTTTTTACCCCAACAATGGATAGCTCAGCTCCTTTAGAAATTACCCCTAGGGAAAAAAAGAAAGATGAAGCAACGAGGAAGTATAGAGCGATTGAGGTGAGAAATGAGCAAAGTGCTTCGATTAGGATCACAAAGATATAAAAAGTTAACGGACTTAGGCGCTGTATTAAAAGAACCTTTTGATTCTTGTGGTCTCTTAGAAATAGGACTTTCCTCAGATTATTTTGTTTCTATTTCCCCTGCTATCGTAGGTCAACAGTTATCAAATAAGGTGACAAAAGTCATTTGGGATAGAGTGGAATCTTTAATGTATGCAGAGACGACTGCTGAAAAAATGTTGAATAGTAAAGATGAAAAATTACGTGAAATGGGAGTGTCCTACTCGAAAATTTCATAGTTAACGAATCTTTCCAGGGCTGGATTGAAGGGGGAAATCTGTTTTGTCGGTTTTGAGAATATGAAGGATATTGAGGTTATAAAAAGGCTTACTGCCGTAAAGGGGATTGGCCCCTGGACAGCGGAAATGTTTTTAATCTTCTCCATAGGTAGGGAAGACGTTTTTTCTCTTGGTGATGGAGGTTTGCAAAGATCTATTAAATGGCTTTATCAATTAAATGAACCTCCATCAAGAGGATAATTAATAGAAATAAGTGACAGATGGAAACACTTTAGAAGCTTTGCATCCTTATATCTATGGGAAGCAATTGATAGGAATTTATATTGATGATGTTCATTATTTGGGTATAAAGGAACTTAGAGTGTGGATTTAAATTTGTTTGGGCTCTAGAACCCATGAAATGCTTATATAATCGAAAGGAAATTAAATGAAAATTCAAATTTTTGCTGATTTTATATGTCCCTACTGCTATGTAAGACAAAAGCAACTAAGGGATGCGATAAATGAAGTTGATCCATCAATAGAGATAGAAATAATGTCCTATGAACTGGCTCCGGGAGCCATTGATAATAACGATTTAAAAATGGCCGATGTCTTTGTAGATAGGTTTGGCATGAGTCCTGAAGAGATGAAAGCCAATACCGCCCAAGTAAATAAAATGATTCAAGAGGCAGGCCTGGAGATTAACTCCGATGATTTAAAATACTCTAATACTTTAAAGGCCCACACCTTATTGCAGTATGCCAAGGAACAAAAACTAGCCAATGCCTTGGCAGACGAAATTTACCATGCCTATTTTGCTCAAGGAGCTTATTTAAATAAGGATGAGAGCTTAATCGAGATTGCTTCTAAGGTAGGAATGGATAAAGAAACAGTCAATTCAGTGATAGGATCTAAAGAATATATCAATAAGGTTCATGCCGATCATAGCTTGGGGAAAAAAATCGGAATTAACACAGTCCCCCATGTTGTCATTGATGGAGAGCTCTCGGTATCAGGAACTCAATCGAAGGAAAGCTATAAAGAGGCAATCAATAAAGTAATGGCAAATAAATAAGTTTCCAAATAAAAAATCTCCCCTGTACAGTCTAGGCTGTTACAGCAGGCGGTTTTTTGTTTTGATAAATTTTTCCCCCGATGCCTATCAAAGCCTATAAAAAAAGCCAAATTAAAAATAGCCTTATCTGGTTGTCAGAAGCAGGGATATTTTATTTCAGTCTATTGCATTGACACGCAAAAATAGAATATTGAAATTAACAATAAGATAAACAAAAGGATTTAGGAATCAATAAAAAAAAGACCTACTCTCGAGGAGTGGGTCTTTTTTTCGTTAGTTTGTGATTATGCTTCTACTCGTACGTTAACGGCGCGCTCGCCTTTACCGTTTCTGGTATCATCTTCGACGTCAAAGCTAACTTTTTGACCTTCTCGAAGTTCTTTGTATCCTTCGCCTTGAATAGCTGAGAAATGTACGAATACGTCTTCTCCACCATCTTCACGAGTGATAAAACCAAATCCTTTAGTAGCATTAAACCATTTTACTGTTCCTTTATTCATGAAAGAAACCTCCTAAAATATATTTACTTCCATGACAAATAAAAAAGCCCGCTACATCAAGATGTAATGGGCTGTATTGGTACATCGAAATATAATTCTATTATACAGGATGAAAAACACTTTGTAAAGGACTATTTTAGTTTATTGACCAGAATTAGGGGGGAACTAACTTTCCAAAGTAAAGGCAACACTTACTTTTCCAAGTGTCCCACTTACCTTAGGAAACAAACCCCTCTCCTTTACCTTGAGAAACTGTGTATACTAAAGATAAGCTTCTTTGGCCATGAAAAGAGGAAGTTATGAAACATAAACATTTAACACT
>JAAYGQ010000215.1 GCA_012727635.1 Tissierellia bacterium
GAAAAGTAAATAGAGCCAACCAACAAATTGGATAGTTAAAGACCTAGTGGTTGTTTCTTCTAGCCCCTCTAATATATTGCTTTTAAAAAAAAGATGGATCCCTACCCATCTTTTTTTGTGCCATTGAGAAGAACATTTGCCACGGTTTTATTCTGATTAGGACAAGAAATGGAAAGATTTTTGGCTCAAGTGTTTATTCATCTAGATTCTCACTATCAAAGTAGTATAAGTCTTTTCATTATAAATATGTGATGCACTTAATCCTAGCCAGTCTAAACAGGAGAAAAAAAGTTCTTATCCTTTTTGAATAAGAACTTCTAAAATAATTAGTATATATAGATCTTACTTTGAAGCAACCGGTCTGTTTTTCATACCATCATTTCGTCCAATTCCTAGGGCAGTACTGGCAAACATAACCACCATTAGAATATACCCGTAGAGTACGTAGGGAGTAACTTCTATTGCTGTAAGAGGCGCAGCGGTGTCCCTAGCAAAGCTGATGGTGTAAATGATAGCCGGTGTCCAAGGCATTGCATATACAAGGGAGTTGGACTGTGAATCCAGTATATTGGCAATCCTATAGGGACTGATATCAAATTTTTCACCCAATGGTTTAGCAAAGGATGAACCAACAGCCAGTATGGCAGGAGCATTGAGTCCCATGAGTCCCGAAAGAGACATAATCATAAGACTGATTACGACCTCAGCTCTCTTCGCTGTGGTGGCAACCTTACCCAGTGCGTTTAGTAGTTTGATATCTCCCCCGCCGGCTCTCATGATGGCGATGAGGCCAAATATAAGTAGAGCCAACATGATAACTTGTATCATGCTGTTAAGACCGGTATAGATAACTCCATCTATCGTTCGATCCAATCCTTCGCCGTAGACTTTAAATAGAGCTTGTTTTGTTACTTCAGCAGCGGGGTCTATTTGAATGAAGTCAATTAGTCCACCAAATATGGCAGTTACACTGGCCAGGACGGAACCGATGGTTGTGGCTATTATAATATCTCCGGATTTTACTGCGATCCAAATCGTTAGAGCCACGGGAATGAGCATCAATAAAGTTTTTGGATCATAATCGATGGCACCTACTTGTGTTATGGTTCCTTGATAGTTAAATCCTAGAACAATGATGGCAATAATCGTAATTGTTCCTGCAACGATTGCATATTTTAATCTCGATCTTACAACCCCCGGTATGTCTACTCCCTGGGAAGTGGCAGAAACTATTGTAGTATCTGAAATAGGAGCCAGGTTGTCACCAAAGGCTGCTCCCGAGATGATAACTCCTGCAAGTAACGCAGGATTGGCTCCAAGAGCAATACCTGCTGGTTATAGAACAGCCATTCCAGCAGCGATTGTACCAAAGCCCGTGCCTGAAGCAGTAGCAAAAACCGCCGAGGCAATGAAAGATATTACGACAAAAAAGGTGCCTTTGATTCCCATTGAAGCAGAGAGTCCTGCAATTCCTCCCGCTAGTCCTGAAGATCTCAAAATTCTTGAGAAAACACCAGCAAATATCCAACATACGATAGGGATAATAGCTTCTCTACTGGCCATTCCTTCAATCAGGGTGTCGGCATAATGCTTTTTATCCTTTGCAAGGAAAAACACTGTTATTATGGCCATAAAAGGAGGACCCCAAAGAGCTCCGTCGGATATAGAACCAAAGTAGAAGGTAGTGACTAAAATTAAGGCAATAAATATAACAAAAGGCAACAATGAGACCCATTCTCCACCATAAAACTCTAGTTTCTTTATCTTGTTTACGTCTTGTTTCATAAATATAGTTCTCTCTTTCTAAAAAGGTCATTGATACTTAGTAATAAATTTCTACTGTTTAATGTAAATTCATCATTGAGTGGGTTTCACAATAGCGATTTTGTGGCCCAGTTGTTTGTTTTGAAAAGGGTTAAGACCACAGGGATTTTCATTACTGTGATTTTTGCTTACAAATCCTCCTTTCTACTTTTGAAATAAGTATCTTGTTTACATCTCAGTGTCCATCACTGACTGTTACAAGAGTAGTGAAGATGCATTAAATAAAAATGGCAAATGTAGCAGTTTCAGGAAAAAACTCTTATTCCACTGTAGATGGATTTACTTTTGCCCCAAAGCTCATAATCCTTTATGACTTAATCGGTATGCACAATCTTTCTGAGCATTTGAACCTATTGTTCATTATATCATTTTTTGTCATAATTTTGTCATAATTTTGTCAGTGCATTTTTAAATTGAGATAAGCATATCCTACCGAAAAAAGAAAAATAAAAAGTGAAATCGGAA
>JAAYGQ010000216.1 GCA_012727635.1 Tissierellia bacterium
CAAAGCTTATTTAAGTCTTTCCTTAAAAGTTGGTTATCTTCTGTATCTCACAATCTTTCCTTGGAAGCCATAATGGATATAAATCTAACCCATTAACTGCAAAGTTCATCTGAAAATCAAGCCAATAGAGAAGTATTCCTATTTTCACACCAAATATGAATATGAAATTATTAAGTGTCCGATTTGTAATCAATATTTAGTTTTTTACTATCCATTTAAGGATTTTTATACTGTAATTTGATTTATTTACTATTAAACAAATATCATTTTACACACATTATAAAATCTTTCTAAAAAGATTTCTACCATTTTTCAGACTAAGATGGTAGAATTGGGGTATGTATTAGGATGTAATTTACAAGGAGGTAAGTACATGAAAAAATATTTAAGTCTTCTTTTGGTTTTCGTGCTGCTCTTTACAGTAGCGGCCTGTGGCAAAAAAGAAGAACCGCCCGTAGTCGAAGAACCGGGTGCCGAGGTCCCTGCTGAACCGGAAAAATCGGCAGAAGAACCTAGTGAATCAGACAAAAGCTTTAGTGTTCAAGCGGAAGAAGGATGGAAGAGCTATTATGAAGCCGCCATCGAGCGCTTTGAAGCCAATAACCCCGGAGTGGATGTGGAGCTTAAAGTCGTAGCTTCCTTTGACCACCTGGACGTTATTGACAGCACAGACCCAACCAATGAAGATGTTGCCGATGTCTTTGCTCTTCCTGCAGACCGTCTTTTTGGTCTTGTTGGAAACGAAGTTTTGGCACCCATCGATGCCAACGCCATTGCTGATAAAGTAGGCGGCTTTGCCGATTACAATGCCGGTCTAGGCGGTGCGTTTTCTATGGATGGCGAGTATTTCGCATTTCCTATGAATATCGAAACCCTTATTGCCTACGCCAATACAGCCAATGCAGACGAAGTTGGAATCGATTTAAATGAAGCAATCGAACTAAATGCTCTTGATAGCACAGCCGTCCTTATTCCAAGCTTCGATGCATGGTTTGGAGTTGCTGTAGCCAATTCTTCCGAAGTTGAACTTCTTGGAATGGAAGAAGATGGCACTCTCTATTCAGATATGACTTTAGCTTGGGATGAACTTGGCAGTGAAAAGCAAGCTACCTTTGAAGAACTTTACACCTATTGGAAAAACAATTTTGATGCCGGCACACCAATGTGGGACGCTGAAGCTGCCTGGGGCTACATGGATTCCCAGTTTGCCACCGGTGAAAAAGGTGTTCTTCGTATCTCTGGTCCTTGGGATGCTGCAAGTTTCTCAGAACAAGCTGGAAATGGTGATGATCTTGCCATTCTTCCCCTTGGTTCTATTACCGTCGCAGGCAAACCCCTAAATCATTGGAAAGGCGGATGGGGTCTTGGTGTAAATGTTCGTCTTGAAGATGATCCACAAACCCTTCAACTTGCCGAACTTTTCATCGCTGAACTAATGGATCCAGCTTATGCCATCGATTTCTATAAAGCAGCCGGAAAAATAATGGAAAATGCACCAGCTGAAGTTTATGCTTCATCAGATCTTCCTCAATCTGATAAAAACATTATTGATAACGTCCTGGCTTCCTATGAGAATGCCCCGGCACGTCCTCTCTTTACCGAGTGGGGAAATGTATGGGATACTTGGAAAAACGGACTGCTTTCCTGGTCAGCTGAAAAACCCGAATCTGCAGAAGAAGCCTATAACCTTCTTAAAGCCAGCTTCGATGCAATGATGATGTCATTCTAGAACTAAATAGGGAGAGGCCTTTGCCTCTCCTTATTTTAACTTTCAGTTAGGTAGATCAATGACAACTCCCAACAAAAAAATTAACTGGATTCTTTTTTTTGTCGCAATTTATATAAGCGTTTCTTCTATTGAAGTACTTATGAGGGCCAAGGACATCGATCTTTTCCTTGCATGGCAAAACTCTCTATCCGCCCTCAATCCAGCGCCGAGCTTTAGTGAATATGTGACAATTCTTCTCCTTCGCTATGTGAAGGAGCTTTTCATACCCATTTTTTTTAGTATTTATTTTATCTTTATTTTCAAGAAAATTCCTTTCACCAAA
>JAAYGQ010000217.1 GCA_012727635.1 Tissierellia bacterium
CTATTAAGTAAAGGGAAAATAGCCTTTGCAGAACTAAAAGCACCGGGTAAAAAACTAAGACCATTACAAGAAAAGCGAAAAAGACAGTTGGAAGAACTAGGGTTTTTAGTGTTCGAGATAGATAACGCTAATGAGATTGATGAAATTATAGAAGAAATTGCAGGAGGTGATGCTAGTTGAAATTTATACCGCACGATTACCAGAAGTATGCTATCGACTATCTTAGCAAAAAGGAAATAGCCGCCATATTTTTAGATATGGGTTTAGGAAAAACAATTATAACCCTAACCGCCATCTTTGATTTAACCTTAGATAGTTTTCAGGTAAGAAAAGTATTAGTAATAGCCCCTTTAAGGGTAGCAAGAGATACTTGGCCTTTGGAAATTGAAAAATGGGATCATCTAAAAGGCCTTAAATATAAGGTGGCAGTTGGGACTGAAGCTGATAGAAAGACAGCATTAATGCAAAAGGCCCAAGTCTATATCATCAATCGGGAAAATGTTGACTGGTTAATTAATAAAGGTGGAGTACCATTTGATTTTGATATGGTAGTCATTGATGAATTATCATCTTTTAAATCCCACCAGGCTAAACGCTTTAAATCCTTGATGAAAGTAAGGCCAAAGGTGAAAAGGATTGTAGGTTTAACAGGAACTCCAGCCAGTAACGGCCTATTGGATTTATGGGCTGAGTTTAGATTACTTGATATGGGCCACAGACTAGGCCGGTTTATTGGAAGATATAGAGAGGACTACTTTGTACCTGATAAACGAAATCAGCAGATTATCTTTTCCTATAAACCAAGGCCTGGGGCTGAGGATGCAATTTATGAATTGATTTCTGATATCACTATCAGCATGAAAGGAAGAGATTACTTAAAGCTTCCAGACCTAGTTATAAACGAAGTATCGGTAAAGCTTTCTGAAGATGAATTAAAAACTATAGATGAAATGAAAAAGGAACTTATAACCACTGTCAAGGGAGAAGAAATAACCGCAGCTAATGCAGCAGCCCTGTCAGGGAAACTCCTGCAAATGGCTAACGGTGCAGTCTATGATGATAATGGCGAGGCTATGCAAATACATGACCGAAAGCTAGATGCACTGGAAGATCTAATCGAATCAGCCAATGGCAAGCCGGTGTTAATAGCTTATTGGTTTAAGCATGACTTAGCTCGGATTCTAAGAAGGTTTCCTGCTGAAAAACTAGATACGACAGAAAGCATTAAAAAATGGAATGATGGAGAAATACCTGTGGCAGCAATTCATCCAGCGTCTGCCGGTCATGGTTTAAACCTTCAAGTAGGCGGATCTACCCTTATCTGGTTTGGACTAACTTGGAGCTTAGAATTATACCAGCAAACCAATGCCCGTCTTTGGCGGCAGGGGCAAAAGGATACAGTAATTATCCATCATCAAATAGCCAAGGACACCATTGATGAAAGGGTAATGAAAGCTTTAAAAGTTAAAGACAATACCCAAGCAGCATTAATAGATGCAGTTAAAGCTGATTTAAATACGAGGAGGGCTATGGATGAATGAAAATTATGAGAAACTGGCAAATGCTATAGTCCTACAGGCAGTTAAAGATTACCGGCTGGCCCTAAAAAGATTAGCCAAGCATCCACGAAATAAAGAAGCTTTATATACCAAAAAAGAAGTGGAGCAATTCTTCCGCTCCGGCTTTTATGAAACCTTAACTACTGTAGATGGAGGAATGCTTATAGAGAAACTTAATGAGGAGGTTAAAGCATGACAGCAAAAGAATATCTAGGGCAAGCCTATCGCCTTGACCAAAGAATAAATAGTAAGCTTGAGCAAGTAGCTGCATTAAATGATTTAGCAACTAAAGCCACATCAACCTTAACCGGAATGCCAAGAAACCCTAACCGGGCAACTTCCATCATGGCTGATGCTATTGCTAAGATAATTGACCTGCAGGCTGGAATAAATAATGATA
>JAAYGQ010000218.1 GCA_012727635.1 Tissierellia bacterium
AATATGAACCAGCATAGCGCCTTTCTCCAGTCTCGCGGGATGGTAACAAAAGACCCCACCAACAAACGGGCATCTGCACATTGTAAAGAAAAGAAAAAAGATTTATTATCTTTGGATTTTTATGATGCGACATATCTTACACCATTAGATGACATTTATATGATGGAGAGTCTTATCCCCTTATTGGCTAAAAAAATCTCCTCCAAAATTGTTATTAAGAAAAAGCGTCATCAAAGAGGACAAATGGATTATCGTCAAACCATAAGAACAAGTCTGAAAACTGGTGGTATACCCATAGACATTAGGGTTAAGAAAAAGTATCGTGAAAAACCTGTGATTTTTGCGTTATGTGATGTATCACGCTCCTGTTTATACTTTAGTTTCTTTTCCTTGGCAATAGTTCATATGTTAGAAAAGTTTTTTCGAGAAGTCCGGAGCTTTGCTTTTATCGAAAAGGTTGATGAAATCACCACTTTGGTAAAGGAGGCATCTTATGAAGAATTAAGACCCCGGATAATGGCTAATGCAGAGGTAACTGGCTCAACAGGTTATACCAATTACGGTAATACATTGGCTACTTTTTACGATCAGTACGGTCATGAATTATCTTATAAATCAACTGTTATCATCTTTGGGGATGCCAGGAATAATTGGTTTGACAGTAATCACGATATCCTGGAAAAAATCTTCAAAAGGGTAAAAAAGGTCTACTGGTTCAATCCGGAAAGCAAAGACGAATGGCAAACTGGCGATAGCGATATGATACTTTATCAAAAATACTGTACCCGTGTATTCGTTTGCAGTAACCTTAACCAGTTAGCAGATGCTATTTGTGAATTATAGAATTTCGAAGATGTTTTCACAAGCTATCTCTCTTCACACTAGGCAACCAATGTTTTACTCTCATAGATAAATATACACTGGGACAAAATATGAGTGAAGTATTTATTTAGGAGTGATGGTTTTGTACGGTACGGTTAAATGGTTTGATGAAACTAAAGGTTTTGGATTTATCCAAACAGAACAGGGAGATGATGTGTTCGTGCATCATTCCGCTATAATGGGTATGGGTTTTAAGACCCTCAGTGAAGGACAGAGAGTCAAATTCGATGTAACTACTGGTCCCAAGGGACAGCAGGCATCCAATGTGGAAGTTATGTAGCAGAGATTAATAAAATTCGAAGGCTGCTCCTGACCTTAAAGGTAGTCAGGAGCGGCCTTTTTTCTTAGCATTAGGCAGCTATTTTTGCATCTCTGTTCCAGGGCAGACGCGGGGTGACGCGATCTTTGATCTCCTTGGCGGCCAGGCATATTCCCAGAATTATCAGAGCGACCAGGGTTCGGTCACCGGGGATTAGTTCATTGCGCAGTATGTCGACAAAGAAGAAGTGTCCCAGGTAAATACCGAATGTTCGGGTTCCTACATAACTAAGGAAGTCCCGGCCAATAGCCTTTTCAGAGCTATAATAAATGGCCAGAGCAAGAGTTACGCCAATAGCCAGGGGGAATATGGCCACTTTGTTAAACAGGTATCCCACAGTACCATTCAAGAAAGGTTCAATTAACCCTATCAAAGCTAAGACAACGGCACCTATGAAAAAGGCCTTGTAGTGCTTTTTGATAAAGGCTTCGATTTGCTTGTACTCGCCCAGGAGCATACCGATGGCGATAAATCCCCACCATTTGATGGGTGCCGGGCCGGACCAGCTTATCCAGTGAACGCCGTAGTGTTTGCTGATTTCCAGCATGTATACCCAGTAAATATTACTGATGATCATGAAGTAAAGTATGTAGCGCCGCCATACCTTGGGAAGAAAGTACAGCAGCGGACAGAATATGGCAAAGATTATATAGTAAAACATATAGTACAGGTGCAATGCGGTTTTGCCATAAATGAGATCCATGATTCCGAAGGTTTTACCGGCTGTGAAATAGAAGAATAACCCGTAGGCTACCGCCCAGTAAAGATAGGGTATATACACTTTTTTAATTTTATTCCATGAATTTTGCAGCCATCTGCGATAAGCGGGACTATACATGAAATAGCCCTGCACCATGAAA
>JAAYGQ010000219.1 GCA_012727635.1 Tissierellia bacterium
CGAATTCCAGAATTTTCTAATGATTGTGGTGATATACACAAAACTACGAATAATACAGATGTGACTGAGCCTTTATCTTTATCTACTCTTTAAAAACACCCTTGGTGACACAAAGCAAATTAGTAAGTGGTATAAGCATTAGCTTATACCACTTACTTTTATTTGAGCATAATGTCATCTTCTATTAAGTAAGAGCTACTGTCATTTATCATGATAGTAGCTCTTACTTATACTCATTACTTTTGATCTTTGTATCCTTCTCTAAGAAGTTTATATTCTCCGGTTTCGGTGTCCAGATCATATATATTGAAATTTGTTTTAATATCAAAACCATCGAGATGGGTGGCCAGATTGATAGAGGCGGAACCCTCTTCTCCACTTTCTATTCTGTGAAAAACACCGGTGCTCCAGGTAATTAAACCGCCACCCTCTAAAATGACTTCACCATTGTGAGAAATATAGTCCGGTGTAATAACAAAGCTCTCTACCTTAGCGTATTTGGGCATATATAGTTCCACATATCTTTTGCCCTGTAGGACAAAAAGATTGTCTTCTTGGTGGGTATGCATATACCAAGCCTTTTCAACGGAACCTACTGTACCGGGGGATATGGCACTTTTTTCATGAAGCACTCTATCAATGGCATCGACTTTTGGGACCATTGATTTGGTCATAACATCGAACATGACTCCCTCGGTGCGTCTAAATTCCTTTAGTTTGATTACCTTATAAAAGTCTTTTACTTCCTCTAGGATATAATCCATACTTTATTCCTCCTATAGTCTCGAAATACCAGTATCTATAGCCGCCCTTGCTACAGATTTTGCAACTTCTATAGCTACTTTTTTATCTAGTACCTTGGGAAGTATTCTTTCTTCGTTCAGTTCTTCCTCGGGTACTAGTTTTGCAATGGTGTAAGCTGCTGCCAGTTTCATTTCCTCATTTATATCCCTGGCTCTGGCATCCAAAGCGCCTCTAAATATTCCGGGAAAAGCCAGTATATTGTTGATTTGATTTGGAAAGTCTGATCTACCGGTGCCGACGATTCTGGCACCGCCAAGTTTTGCATCCCCGGGATATATTTCTGGAGTGGGGTTTGCCATGGCAAATACAATGGCATCCTTATTCATGGTCTTTATATCATCGGTGTTTAGGGCATTTGGTGCCGATACCCCAATAAACACGTCGCTGCCGAGGATTGCTTTTTTCAGATTTCCAGAAATCCTTTCAAGATTTGTCACTTGGGCTATTTCCTTTTTACTTGAATTTGTTATACTGTCCTCTGCATTTAAAATTCCGTTTCTGTCACAAATTATAATATTTATGGCACCGGCCCTAAGCAGTAGTTTTGCAATAGATATACCTGCTGCACCGGCTCCATTAATAACTATTTTTACGCTGCTTATATTTTTATTTACTACCTTTAAGCTATTTATCATAGCGGCTAAAACAACGATGGCCGTACCATGCTGATCGTCGTGGAATACTGGAATGTCTAGCTCTGCCTTTAGCCTTTTTTCTATTTCAAAGCATTTTGGGGCAGCGATGTCCTCCAGGTTAATTCCACCAAAACTCGGTGCGATTTGTTTTATAGCAAATATAATATCTTCCATATCTTGACTCTCGAGGCCTATAGGAAAGGCATCTACTCCACCCAGTTCTTTAAATAGTATGGACTTTCCTTCCATAACCGGCATGCCGGCTCTGGAACCGATGTTTCCTAGGCCCAATACGGCAGAGCCGTCGGTTACCACGGCGATCATATTGCCTTTGTTTGTATCCTCATAGGAAAGAGTTTCATCCTTTTGTATTTCCCTGCAAACCTCTGCCACCCCTGGTGTATAGGCAAGGCTTAGGTCTTCATTGCTCTCGACTTTTACTTTACTGTTTACTTCTATTTTTCCTTTGTTTTGTCTATGAAGCCCCAGGGCTTTTTCTTTTATATCCAATTTTTCGCCGCCTTTTATAATCGATTAAAACTTTTGGTTAACCTATCGCCACAGTGACCTTGAGCTGGTTTATATACGTCCCGTGGGCTTAGTATTTATTGATACCCCTAGGGATTTCCTTTTACTTACTAAATATACATTTACCCCTGGAATCTTTAGATAAAAGGGGATATCTTATAAAAACGCTGCTATTCTTACTATAATACTAAAGGCATAAAGACCCACCATTAAAGGACTTTAGATTTCATATAACCCTCTATAAGTTAAGTAGAGCTAGGGCCTGGTTCGGTCCGCCACTTTTTATAAGGCCAAAGGAAGCAAAGGACTGTTTTGCTACCGCTTTCTCGGGCTCATAACTTAGTTGGTACAATACGTTCAGTTTCGTCTTAAGGAAAGGTATCTATTAGCTCAATTGCCTCAGCTCTGCCCTTCTTTTCAAAATCCATTCACCAGTATCCTTAGCTAGCATACATCTGAAAAATATAATATACACACTCTTCTCTATCGCCTTCTTTATGATCTGCATTATAAAGTATAAAGGACTCTTTTTTTAAATCACCTTGATTTTAAAACTAGTTATTTATGTCTTCTATTTCTGTCACTTGCCACTTTTCTTTTCTGGTCCCATCTTCTATTTTTACGTATTGCCATTTTTTATTTCTAAAGGATAAATAACTGAGGATTCCCGCCAATACTGTAGATAGAGCAATACCTATCCATACTCCCCTAGGCCCTAAATCAAAGACTATAGCCAATAAATAGCTTAGGCTTACCCTTACAAATAACCATGACACTAGAGTAATGAGAAAGGGGTACTTTGTGTAGCCTGCCCCTTGCATGGTTCTGGATAAGCTTATTGTTACTGCATGCATTGGCTCAGCCAGCCCTATTATTATTAAGAAAGTTTTTCCAATTTGAAGAACTTCAGGATTTGCTTCGTTTAAGAAAAATTTGATTAGCGGAGTTGAAAAGGCGGCGAATATAAATGCTAGGGTCCCCATTAGAATGGCTCCAAGAAAAGCCGATACTACCCCTGTTTTATAGGCTCTTGGAAGCTTTCCGGCTCCGATATTCATCCCAGAAAGGGTAGCTGCAGCAGTACCCATAGCAAGGCCAGGCATAAGGGCGTATTGATTGAGATTTGTTCCTATTACATAGGCCGGAACTGCGGCCTCGGCCCTTAAAGTTCTAGCCAATATTGCAAATATAATAAAGGTGCTTATATTTCTAGAAAGTCCTTGAAAAGCCGTAGGAAGCCCTATTTTAAGAATCTGTTTTCCTATCTCCCATTTGGGTTTTATCATATCAAGGATCTCTACTTTGACTACAAATTTTCCACTGACTAAAGCTCCCCATCCTAATATTGATCCTAATAATCTAGCTACAAGGGTTCCCATGGCAGCCCCGCCTACTCCCATGGCCGGGAATACCCAAAATCCAAATATAAAAATAAAGTTCCCAATTACATTGGCAACATTCATTACTATATCTATGATTAATGGGGTGGTTGTATCTCCCGCACCTTGAAAGATTGACTTTGCCATAAAATTTAATAGGAAAAATGGTATGGATAGGAAAAAGATAGCCATATACTCTTTTGCTAGAACAAATACATTATTATGCACTCCCAAAATATTTAGAATCCACTCATTTGTAGATAGTCCTAGGGGTATCATAACGGCTGCTGCCACTATACTTAGGAAAAATGCTTGTCCGGCGGCCACCGATACACTTTTATAATCTCCCATTCCAGTAAATCTGGAAATCAAAGCGATGGTTCCTGTTGATATAGCCATTACAAAGACCATGATTAGCATAATAATATTTCTTCCGGTACCAACAGCGGATATTGCGTCTACCCCCAGAGATCCCACCATTTTTATATCTATGGTTCCGATTAAAACCTGAAGAAAGGATTGTATAATAATAGGCCAAGCTAGATACATTACATTGAAGTATATGTTCTCGTTATTTAGTAGAAACTCTCTTTTATTTTTGTGTTTATCACTCACTTTTCACATCCTGTTTCTTTTTAACTCCAAATCACCAGCACCCTTTTAAATATGTTTTTTTTGTTTTAATTCGTTTTTTTTTGTAAGCATAAAAATAAGCCTAGGACAATATCTCTCCTCTACTTTTTTAAGGTAACTATTTGAAAAGAAAAATAGTAATAAATATACATCATTAGAAAAATTATCAGGACTCTAAGAATCATTTTATCCATGATACAAGCAGATGTAAATAGCATAATCGATACGGGTATGACAATGTACAATTTCTTTTTAAGGGTCATAGACCTTGTTAAAAGGAATTCTTCTAGATGATTTTTATATAGTTTCGTAGACAAAAACCACCTATTAAACTTTGGCGAGCCCTTTGTGAAAAAAAATGAGGCCACTAGTAAAAAAGGTGTTGTAGGTAGAACAGGAAGAGCAACCCCAATTAGGCCTAAACCAAGAAAGAAAAAAGCTAGAGCGATATAAAATATATTAAAAAATGATCTATGCATGAATATTCTCCTTATCACAGTTAGCTACATTGCATATTTGACTCTTCTTTTATAAGTTCTACCCAAAATTGTATGCCTTAACGAATTGTATCTATACTTCATCTAAATTAACAAAATACAATTTGTAATTGGTCTTACTCTTTTTTAAAAAATCATAGTATATGTAATTCACAAGCTATAAATATCTACATGACAATGATTTTTCCATTCTACTCATCGCCGAAAAACATGTATCTCAAGGATTCGCTAAATTTCGATACTTCTTTGCATCATTCGTTCTAAATTATGCATTATCTCTGTAGAAAAAAAAGCATTAGGATTGTTTTATCCAAATGCTGCTGCCCTTGGAGAACAAATAGAAATTTCTCAGCCATTCATTTCAAAATATCAAAGCGATCCAGTATTCTTAATCTGTAAATTTCTGTGCTATGCTCAATCGCTTTTTAAGAGCAGTTCCCCAAGGCGGTAGTGTGGTAAAGCAGGTGAGATAAAGTTTAGACAGCTCATTCTGCCTAAAAAAATTCCACTAAATACTTCCAGTACCTCCTAGGCATATTTTTCTTTTGCAACTTTGGATTGATCTTGTTTTCAATAGCAATCGATTTAAAATACGTTCTCCAAAGGTCTTGATAGGCCTCTTCCCCTTGTTTGACAATCAAATGATCTTTTATTTCTATATCTGTCACAATCCATTCCTGCTTGTTATATAGAATTTTAATTCCTCTACTTACATCATGTATTATCCAGTTTTCATTGCTCATTCTAGAAGCGAAGTGAGGGGCTAGCAGCCCAACAATATTATAATCTGGTTCTATAGCGCAGTAGAAGATGCCATTTTCTAACTCCTCAAATCTAGCCAGTCCAGTCATTCTATGCCTTTCTTTGGCTACCTTATTACTAATATTATTTATCTTTATAACGATATCATTAGATAAGTGTAAGTCAACCCTAGGCCCTAGTTTAAATCCCAATCTAACATATTCTAATATAGCTATTCCATGGCCTGGTATTTCTGATAAATAGGCATAAAAAATAAGCTTTAAAGCTTTTTTTGAAATCTTCATTTTAATGGCCTCGTATACCCGCTTTGCTTTTTCTTCCTCTGTTACTATAAATGTACTTCGGAATAAAAAATTTTGCTCTTGGCTATCTTCAAAAACAATATCATATATATCATCTTTTTGATAATATGCCTGGTATATACTCGTCAGGAGTCCATCAAAACTGCCATCATAAATGTAACGTGTCATTCAATCTACCCTCCAATTTGCAAAGGCCGACTCTCTTCTGGAGCCAGATCAAAAAACGAAATTTGCTGGTAGTTGCTTTTTTGTGGCCCTGGCACTAAGGTCTTTCGTAGGAGTACCTGGTCCATGGACTTGATTCCGAAGTGTTTGCCCTTACAAGTAATAAAATATTGAGCCCTTTTAACAACAATCCCCATCTTTTTCAATTCAAAAAAATCTATCTTTGCAAATCTTCTTGCTTGGATAATTTTCATAGCAGATTTAGCTCCGATTCCAGGAACTCTAAGCAAGCTATAATAATCTGCTGTGTTAATCTCTACGGGAAAACA
>JAAYGQ010000004.1 GCA_012727635.1 Tissierellia bacterium
ATGGTACAGGGCCGTTTTCTTGTCTTTTATCATCTTTGTATGAACATTTCTTCTTAAAAAGAGCAGTGGCCTGAAATACATCAAGCCACTGCTTCTATTAAACTGTTATTTGTCTTCACTCTGAGAGACCTTCATTTATTATGAAGGTCTCTTTTATTGACTCTAAAGACCGTGCATTCTTTTATAGATCCGATAGATACAGGGCCGTCTCTGCCAGAGCCCGGGTTGCAAAGTCTAAAACCTCTTCACCAAAGTCATACTTATAGTGGTGAGGCTGGCCTTTGATCTGCGTACCAAACATAAAGTGGATGGCTTTGCCTCCGTTGTTTTCAACTTCGTTCATCATGTAGGTAACATCTTCCGAGCCACCAAGTTTGTTGTTTGATTTAGTGGTAAAGCCTCTTTCTGAAAGGGCGGTGGATACCGCTTGGATAAAATCCGGGTCCTTTATAGTATAGGATGGGGCTCCACCGGCCAGTTCCACCCTGTAGTCAACATCGAAGCTCAGGGCGGTGCCTTCGATTACCTTTTGTACTCTTTCCATGAGCATTTCGTTGACTTCTTGATTTTCTCCTCGGGTTTCTATTTGCATCATGGCGTGATTGGCAATAATATTGCGAGAAGAACCGGCCCTTAGAATGCCTACATTGAGCCGGCTCATTCCGGCACTAAACTGAGTGAGAGTATATAGGTTTAGCGCGCAGCTGGCGGCAGCTAATAGTGCATTTCTTCCGTGCTCCGGGTTTGCTGCGGCGTGGGCGGGTACGCCTTCGAAATAGATATCCATTTTGGTGGTGGCGAAAAAGCCCTGGGATCCCACGCTGAGAACTCCCTGGCCCGAACCC
This sequence comes from Tissierellia bacterium, assembly GCA_012727635.1. Classification (GTDB taxonomy): domain Bacteria; phylum Bacillota; class Clostridia; order Peptostreptococcales; family Acidaminobacteraceae; genus DTU036. The sequence continues at coordinate 846 of JAAYGQ010000004.1, forward strand.
AGTCCGATGTGGCCGGCAAGCAGATAATCAACGCCATCGACGACACCGGCTTCTACCATGCTCTTGGCTCCCCGAACACCTTCTTCAGCAGGCTGGAAGATGAGGGTATATTTTCCTTTAAGACGATCTTTATTTTCCATAATCCATTTTGCGAAGTTTAGACCGATGGATATATGACCATCGTGGCCACAGGCATGCATGGCGCTTTTATTTTTTGAGCGAAAGCCTTCTTTTTGGGGAAGATGATCTGCCTCGCCGGATTCTTCAATGAATAGAGCATCGATATCAAAGCGCAGAGCTATGGTAGGTCCTTCTCTTTTTGTATCAAAGGTAGCCACAACACCGGTATAACCTTGGAGAATTTCTGAAAGATCATAGTCGGCGGTAAGATTTAAGCTATCTTTATATTTTTGGCTTTCTTCAGCCGTCGGCAGTCCCATTCTTTGGGAACCATGGATCTTTTTACCGTATTTTAGGTCGAAACCCGAATCTTTTAGATAATCAATAATTTTCACTGTGGTTTGGAATTCAAGCCATCCCGGCTCGGGAATTTGGTGAAACTCTCTTCTCAAATCAATAACATTTTTACATTTTAAATCCATTGTACTCTCCTTGGTTTAGTCGTTTCCTCTACTATCATAATACCCGATAAAAAGGATCGATGGAACAAAAAAATACCAAAAGAAATATAAGGCAGAGGTTTCTTTTAAAAAGGGTAGAAGTTGGTCTTTCTAAGCGCCGGCAATGAAAAAGACGCCTCTTCTGAAGCGCCTTTAAATACTTAAAATTACAGAGTGAAGCAGTAATCTGTAACAATGGGCTCTCGGTCTGTGGTTAGGTCATTATAGTATTCGTAGAAGGACAGGGCCATAAAGCCTCCCGAAATATTGATGATATTATCAAAGCCCAGATGCTGCAGGGTCATTACAACGTTATAACTGGTTTGACCGGTTTTACACTGCACATAGATGGGTCTATCCTTAGGGATTTCTTCATAGCGTTTTCTAATTTGGCCCAGGGGAATGTTTAGGGCATTTTTGATATGGGCCTTGTCATAGTCGGCTTTGGGGCGTACGTCCAGGATATAGGCTCCAGCTTCTACGAGATCTCTCACCTGGTGGACGTAAACTTGCCTAAAGCAACCATGAAGGATGTTCAGCCCCACAAGTCCGGCAAAGTTCACTACATCTCTAGCGGTACCAAAGGGCGGAGCATAGACCAGCTCAAGATCCTTAAGATCTTCCAGGGTTCCATTAAACTTAATTACCGTGGCTATGACGTCGATTCTTTTATCAACATTGCCCTTACCAACGGCTTGGGCTCCCAGGATGCGACCCGTGGGGACTTCAAAAAGAAGTTTGAAAAACATCAGTTCCGCCCCGGGCATAATGCTCACCTTATCCGGAGGAATAATTAAAACCGAAGCGTAATCGATCTGCATATTGGTGGCTTTAATCAGTCCTTCATTAAGGCCCGTGGAGGCGGCGTTGTAATCAAAAACTTGTATGACAGATGAGCCGATGACGCCGGTATTATTGACGGGTCTTCCAAAGATATGATCCGCTGCCGCCCGGGCTTGTTTTTGTGCGGGCCCTGCCAGGGATAGTTTACTTTGGGCAAAAAGAAGACGATTATAGACTTCAATGGCGTCGCCAATGGCATAGATATCTTTATCGGAAGTTTTAAAATTCTGGTTTACTGAAATGGCTCCGGTTTTACCCAGTTCCAGTCCGGCTTCTTTTGCCAGGCTGGTTTCCGGTGATACGCCTATGGCCATAACTACGGCGTCGGCATGAATGGGCCGACCTGAGCCAAGAATGACCCTATCTTTTTCAAACTTTAGAACTTTGTCATTAACAATAAGATCGATTCCATGATCAACAATTGCTTTATGCAAAATCTGCACCATATCGTAGTCAAAGGGACGCATAATTTGGGGCGTTGCCTCTACCAAAGTCACATTGTAGCCCGCCATTTTAAGATTTTCTGCCGTTTCAATCCCTATAAAACCGCCGCCGATGACAGTGATGTCCTGGCTATGATGGTTTTTAATAAAGGTATTTAATTTAGAAATATCCTTTACATTTCGAATGGTAAAAAGATTGATTTGGTCCAGTCCTTCAAAGGGTGGAACAATGGGATTGGCACCGGGGGAAAGTATAAGTTTGTCGTAGGGCTCCTTGTAAAGTTCTCCCGTTGAAAGATCCTTTATTGAGAGCTCCTTACTTTGCCGGTCGATGGACACAACTTCTGTATTGACTCTCACTTCGATGTTGAATTTTACCTCGAAGTCTTCGGGCTGCATTAAAACAAGGTCAGCTTCCTTTTCCACTACACCACTGAGATGAAAGGGCAGGGCGCAATTTGAAAAAGAAACATGAGGGCCTCGCTCGAAAATTATAATTTCGCAGTCTTCATCAAGACGTCGTATTCGAGTGGCCGCCGAAGCACCGCCGGCAACACCACCAATAACCAAAATGCGTTTGGGCTTATTTACCATATTCTCCTCCTTTTAGCTTTTCTCGTTATTAAATATATCAGAATTATATCATATTTATAGAAAAAAAACCGTTCTATAAACAAATAAAGTCCTGTATTCCTTTAGTAAGAGGAAAAGCTCAAGATAAACCGTTTATTTTTTCGTAAAAATCCGAGCTTCTTCGCTGCCGCGAAGAACTCTAAGAACGCCTAGAGCCAAAGCCTCCATTTCGTTTTCTCCTGCAAGAATTTTTACCGGTGCTATAAATTCTACTCTTTTTATAATCCAGTCCGTCAGCATTTTTGAGTGGGCCATACCGCCAGTAAGGATTATGGCGTCGATCTTTCCTGCTACTACCACCGAGAGTTTTCCAATGTTTTTTGCAATATTGTGAGCCATGGCTTCATAGATTAGGCCGGCCTTCTCATCGCCTTCCTTGATGCGCTTTTCTATTTCTCTTGCGTCGGTGGTGCCAAAATAGGCAATGAGTCCACCCCGGGAGCGGACCTTTTTCATTATTTCCTTGTACTGGGCTCCGGGCCTGGTTGCCATTTCGATAAGCTGGTAGCCAGGAAGTCCACCGGCCCTTTCAGGAGAAAAAGGTCCCTCATCATCGGTGATCATATCGATCATTTTTCCTTTATGATGGAGACTTAGGGTGATGCCACCACCCAAATGGGCCACAAGAAGAGTTTGATCTTCATAGTCTTTATCCATTTGGCCGGCGTATTTGATGGCGCAGGCCCGCATATTAAGATTGTGCCCCATGGCTTTTCGCTCCATTTGTGGAAGCCCGGTGATTCTGGCGATGGGTTCCATTTCATCGACGGTGACAGGATCATAAATATAGGCCTCGATGCTAAGATCAAGGGCAAGGGAGTGGGCGATGATGGCGCCAAGATTGGAAGCGTGCTCTACCTGAGGTCTATATCGGAGCTGGTCCACCATGTCCTCGTTGACCCTGTAGGCTCCCGACTCAACGGGAGGCAGCAGTCCGCCCCGAGCAACAATCACAGTAATAGTAGAAAGATCTACGGCTTCTTGGGCAAGAGTTCTTAGGATCATCTCTTTTCGCATAAGGTACTGCTGGCTGATTTCGCTAAAGACGGAAAGTTCCTCTAGATTGTGTTCAATGGAGCGGACAAAAACCGGAGTTTCATCATTATAGATGGCTATTTTGGTTGAAGTGGAACCAGGGTTGATGGCTAAAATAATAGTTTTCATAGAACCTACCTTCTTATTTAAATGGTACAAGTTTTATTGGCAAAGTTGGATTGCTTTTATATAGTATAGCAAAAATAGGATAGAAAAATTCGCTGTTTCTAATGCTTTAAGCATGGAAAGATAGAATACTAAGAAAAAGTAAGAAATAGTTTGACATCCCAATAAAAAGGACTATTATGGGCTAAAGAACAAATTTAAAAGGAGGTGTCATTGTGGCACTCAAACCTCAAGACAAAAGGTCCATAAGTCTTAGCTTTTCCTTTCTTCCCATCCTCTCTATTGTAGCCTTTGGGTTGCTTTCTGTGCTCCGCTGGAAGGCCGGCATGCTTATTCCCATTTTATTTGGCATCTTTGTTGCTGGACTGGTTGGTACATATCTTGGCTTTTCCTGGAAAGAACTACAGGCAAGCCTTGTGGCTGGAGTCTCCAGAGCTCTTGCACCACTATTTATTATGATTATTATTGGTATGATTATTGGCTCCTGGATTCAGGGCGGAGTAATTCCCTCGCTAATCTATTACAGCCTAAAAATTATTAGCCCGAAAATTTACATCCCTGCTGCTTGCCTTGTTACGGCTATCATTGCCACAGCCACTGGAACTTCCTTTACCTCTTTGTCCACCGTGGGCCTGGCCCTAATGGTAACGGGGCTGGGAATGGGTTTTCCTGCACCCTTATTAGCCGGGGCCATTATCTCGGGAGCGTATTTTGGCGATAGTATATCACCGCTTTCCGACACCACCAATCTTGCCTCGGCCATGGTGGAAACAAATCTTTTTGAGCTGGTGGGCCATATGCTAAAAACTGGTCTTCCTGCCATGGGGCTTTCTCTTGTTTTATACTATTTACTAGGCCTTGGCTATGCTTCCCAAGTAGAGCTTCAGGGCGAGGCAATCCTAGGAATTTTAACAGGCCTCAAGGAAGGTTTTGTAATCACTCCCTGGCTTATTTTAGTTCCTGTGGTGACCATCCTTCTTTCTATAAAAAAACTGCCAGCAATTCCCTCTCTAGTCTTGGTTGCCCTGCTGGGTGCACTGGCGGCTTTTTTTGTTCAGGGAGCCAGTTTTACCTCGGTAATACAAACTTTAACCAATGGATTTAAGAGCGATACCGGCATAGCTATGATTGACAGCCTGCTCAGTAGGGGCGGCATTAATTCCATGGCAGAGACGGTGCTTTTACTTATTTGCGCCGTGGCCTTTGGAGGGATTCTAGAAGAAATTGGGGCTCTCAACCGCATATTGGAAGCTATCATGACAAAGATCACTTCTGTAGGAAGTCTTGTACTGGTGAGCCTTCTGAGTTCCCTGGCCGTGGGCTTTGCAACGGGAGCCCAGCTTCTAGCCATTATGATTCCCTCAAGGATGTTTGGAAAGGCCTTTCGGGAAAAGAATCTTCATCCAAAAAACCTGGGTAGAATTGCCCAGTCCATTGGTTGTACCTGCATCAACCTCGTTCCCTGGAGTGTACCGGCACTTTTTGCCCAGCGCATCCTCGATGTGCAGGCCATAGAGTTTATTCCCAATATTTTCTTTGCCTATGGGATTATTCTTGTTAATTTGATTTTTGGCTACACGGGATTTACTATGGATAAACTCAGTGAGGAAGAAAGGTTGGAGGACTAAATGAAAGAAACTAAGATCGTAATGCTTGGAACAGGAACGCCCAATCCTGTTCCCCACAGGAAGGGTCCCTGTACGGCCATCGTTGTAGGGGGGAGTTCCTACCTAATCGATGCAGGAGTGGGCTGTGTTCGCCAAGCCGAGCTGGCTCGTCAAAAATATGCTCTTGAAGCCCTTGGGGCACCCCATCTAAAAAGACTCTTTCTAACTCATCTTCATAGTGACCACACCCTGGGACTTCCCGATGTGATTTTTACACCCTGGGTGCTGGAGCGAAAGGAAGCTCTTTTAATTTATGGCCCTGCCGGAACAAAAAAAATGGTGGAGCATGTTATGCAAGCTTGGGGGGAAGATATAGCAGCCAGGCGTTTTGGCCTTGAGTATGCTAGTGAAGAGGGCATCGAGGTGGTGGTTAAGGAGATTGAAGAAGGACTTGTCTATGAAGACCACGAAGTAAAAGTAGAAGCCTTTAATGTCATACATCCCCCCTTTAGGGCCTTAGGCTACCGTTTTACCACAGGGGATAAAGTCATTGTACTCTCAGGAGATACAAATCCATCAGAGAATCTTGTGCACTGGGCTAAGGGTTGTGACGTTCTGATTCACGAGGTGATTTCTACCACGGGGGTAGAAAAACGAGATGCAAAATGGAATAGATACCATAAAGCGGTGCACACCGATAGCCGTGAACTGGCAATAATTGCAAAAGAGGTAAATCCTAAAACCCTTGTTTTTTATCATCAACTTTTTATGGTGGCCCCCGATGAAAGCGGCCGATGGGTCACAGAAGAAGAAAGAGAAAAGGAAATGATAGAAGACGTTAAAGAGCACTTTGATGGTATAATAATCTCGCCAAAGGATTTGGATATTATTGACCTATAAAGCTTCCTAGAGGCTTTTTTCATTAAAAGAACCACTGCCTTTTAGAGGGTCTTTCCCTGTACTTTTTCCAAAGGTTTGACGATAGAATGATTATTTGTTACTGTTGAACCTATGAGACACAAATGGATCCCGGTGCTGATTTTTGTTAGATAAAATAGCCCGGTAATAGGAGGAATTAATTTGTCGAAATTTACCCATATCTATGATGATGCCCAATTATTACAGGAAGAATTGGTTGCCCATCGCCGCTATTTACACCAGCACCCTGAACTGGGTTTAGAACTTTTCCTTACTTCGGCCTATGTGAAGAAGAAACTTACCGAAATGGGCTACGAAGCTGTGGACTGTGGAAAATCCGGAGTGCTGGCTACCGTTGGAGGAAACAGTCCCGGGAAAGTCTTTTTACTGCGTGCAGATATGGACGCTCTACCGGTGAAAGAAGAAGTCGATGGGGACTATAAATCCACCAATGAGAATATGCATGCCTGTGGCCACGACTTTCACACTACCATGCTTCTGGGAGCAGCTAAGCTTCTAAAAGAAAATGAAGACAAAATCCCAGGCACGGTTAAGCTAATGTTCCAGCCCGCCGAAGAAACTCTTCTTGGAGCCAAGGCTATGATTGATGCCGGAATTCTAGAAAATCCCAGGGTCGATGGCGCTATGATGATTCATGTGATGTCGGGTCAACCCTTTAAAAGTGGCAAAGTTGTTGTTCCCCTAGTGGGAATCAGCTCAGCGGCCTCGGACTGGTTTGAACTTCACATTAAAGGTAGGGGCGGTCACGGAGCCTCGCCCAATAAAGCCGTGGATCCTCTTAATATTGCCGCCCACACTCATCTTGCCCTTCAGGAAATAAATAGTCGAGAAGTCCACTCTTCAGAGCCCCTGGCACTGACCATCGGCGTTATGGAGGGAGGAAGAGTTTCCAATGTGATTCCCGATAGAGCTCTTCTTAAAGGCACCATCCGAACCTACGAGGCCTCCACTAGAGAATTTGTAAAAAAACGAGTGCTTGAAATCAGTCAAGCCATGGCTCAGGTTTTTCGTGGAGAAACCGACGCCAGAATTATCGAGGGTTGTCCTTCTATCATCAATGATGAAGATCTGGTAAATTCAGCAAACAAATATCTTGTAGAACTACTGGGAAAAGAAGAGGTTCTTCCTATTACCGACGTTCACCCCAGTGGAAAGTCCTCGGGCTCTGAGGATTTTGGTTTTCTTAGTGAAGTGGTTCCGACTCTTTCTCTATCCCTAGCCGCAGGAAACTCTCTCGAAGGCTATGACTACCCCATACATCACCCCAAGGTAAGATTCGATGAATCGGTGCTTTGCCGGGGAGCGGCAGTCTATGCTTATATGGCTCTTCGCTGGTTGGAAGAGCACTAAAAACCATAAAAGACCCCGAGGCCTATAGAGGCGGATATCTCGGGCTTTGTTTTAAAATCAAGGTGATCATCCCTGGGTGTTAAATGGACAGATCCCAATTATGCTAGTTCTATCAGATCCAAAGGAAAAAATTAAAAGCCTTTATAGCTTTATTATTCTGCCACTTTCTTCTAATTGGCTTTATTTACTATGTTATAATTAAGAAGAAAACTTACTCATAAAAGAAAGGACTATAAATGAAAAAATTAGGATTTGGGTTAATGCGACTGCCTTTAATCGACCCCGAGGACTCAAAAACCATAGATTTGAAACGTTTTGAAGCCATGGTGGATCTTTTTATGGCCAAAGGTTTTACACATTTTGATACGGCCTATGTCTATCATGGCGAGCAGAGCGAAAGAATTTTTAAAGAATGTGTTGTGGACCGCTATCCCAGGGAAAGCTTCACTGTTACCGACAAAATGCCAATTTATATGGTGGAGAAAAAAGAAGATTTAGAAGAATTCTTCAACCGCCAGTTAGAGCGCTGTGGGGTGGAGTATTTTGATTATTACTGGATGCATGCTCTTAATGCCTCGCGCTATGAGACCTGCAATGAGATTGACGCCTTTGGCTTTTTTCAAGAAAAACAAAAGGAAGGAAAGATTCGTCATATTGGTTTTTCTTTTCATGACTCTGCCGAAGTACTTGACAATATTCTATCTAAGGAGCCCTGCATAGAGTTTGTCCAACTTCAGATCAACTACCTAGACTGGGAAGACGGGAATATTCAGTCTCGCCTTTGCTACGAAGTGGCAAGAAAACACAATAAGAAAATATTTATCATGGAGCCGGTAAAGGGCGGAACTTTAGCCAAACTGCCTGAAGAAGCCGAGGCCATGCTAAAAAGTAAAAACCCTCAAGCATCGATCGCTTCCTGGGCACTGCGCTATGCAGCCTCTTTAGAAGACGTTGTTATGGTTCTAAGTGGTATGACCGAGGAGTGGCATCTAGAGGACAATATAGAGATATTCGAAAATCTACAGCCCCTGGAGGAAGAAGACTTAACGCTTCTTGACCAAGTGGTGGAGATCATTAAAAAAGATATGAAGATTGCCTGTACGGCTTGCCGCTACTGTGTGGATGGATGTCCAGTAAGTATTGCTATTCCTGAGTATTTCGCCATTTACAATCGCTGTATCGATTTATCCAACCCCGATGATCCGGCTCTAAGGGAAGACTTCCTTAATCTTACAAGTAAGCACGGTAAACCCTGGGAATGCATTGAATGTGGCCAGTGTGAAGAGCAGTGTCCGCAGTTTTTACCTATTATTGAAGATCTTAAGAAAATTAGTGCCATTTTTAAAGAAGAGAGTGCTTAGAAGTTTCTACTTAAATAAAGACCCCCAGTACAGTAAAGTACTGGGGGTCTTCTTGTATAAGATTGAAAAGTTTTATTTTTTATAGGAATCTTCGATGGTCCATTGTTCCCAAACCTTTGAAACTAGTTCAATACCAGGTTTGAGAGTTTTTCCACCAGGTTGCCATCCAGAAGGTGTAACTTCGCCACCTTTGGTTTCGCGAACCAATTGAAAAGCTTTGAGTTGGCGCAGGGTTTCAGAAACATTACGGCCAACGGGAGGGGTAAGAACTTCCATTGCTTGAATGACGCCATCTGGGTCAATGATAAAGCGGCCACGGACGTTGACGCCGGCTTCTTTATCGTAAACGCCATACATTTCACCAAGGGCTCCTGAAGAGTCAGAAAGCATGGGGAAGGGAACGTCCATATGGGCAATTTTATTAAGTTCTACATCATTCCAAACTTTGTGTACAAATTGACTGTCTACTGAAACAGAAAGGACTTGGGCACCCAGCTCTTCGAACTGATAATTAAGAGCAGCAACTGCTGCTACTTCTGTGGCTCAGACAAAGGTAAAGTCTCCTGGATAAAAGCAAAGAACAACCCATTGTCCTTTATAATCTTCTAAAGTTACTTCTGTAAAGGCACCATTGTGAAACGCTGGTGCTGTAAATTTTGGGGCCGGTCTACCAACCATAATCATATTTTTTTTCTCCTTTTCCTTTGGTTCAACTTGAAGATTCATTTCTTCGGATTTCTCAACGACGGCTTTTGGTCTATCACATGAAGCCATAAATACCTCCTATTCAATCTTTCTATTTAATAATTACACACTAAATTTTGGAAAAAACGAAAAGTATCTTTATATACAGATCCAATCAAGGGGGCAGTTAAAGGTAAAAGATACAAAATACCAGTGAAAAAATCAAAGTCTAGAGGGTGACGCCCAAAACATGATAGGATATTCCTAGAGATATTAAATATATCCTTGATAATTTTCTTGAGAGGGTAGGATGGAGAAGAGGAAAGTACTAAAAGGCTTTACCATTATCTTATATTTATTGCCATCATTAAAAAGAAGCTTTTGAGCTTCTTTTTATTCTAGTTCCGCTAGACCCATATTCAGCTGATAATAGCGTCCCCTTTGCTTCATAAGCTCATGGTGATCTCCACGCTCTATAATACGTCCCTCTTCAAGAACCATAATGGCGTTGGAGCGTCGTACCGTCGAGAGTCTATGGGCAATAACAAAGGTTGTGCGGTTTTTCATTAGAGATTCCATGGCACTTTCTATCATTTCTTCGGTTCTAGTATCCACCGAAGAGGTGGCTTCATCGAGAATAAGCACAATAGGGTCTG
>JAAYGQ010000220.1 GCA_012727635.1 Tissierellia bacterium
CCTCTTCGCTGGTCTGGGTCTACAAGAAACTGGTCTATTCCTAAAGAAGTATGGTTAAATCCAGACAAAAGTTTGATAGAAGATTTGCGACAACTAGCTTGACAAACTCCGATACTGCTATGTTGCTATATGTGGTTTTTTATGGAGCAACTGGAGTGAGTATAAGATCTTTTTAGGCGTTGAGCAGGGGGATTATCCATTTAGACAGTATAGTTATGCAAGAGACTTTTACAAGATCGCCAAGGAAGAAATGGAAAAAAAAGAAAAAGACCCTGCCATATAGAGAGGAAGCAAAATGGATAAACTAGTAAAATACATTATTGCCTTAGCAATTTATATGGAATGGTTAGTAAAGAGTTAGTAGTAGAAATTTATAATAGCCAAAATAAGGAGCAAACAAATATAGAAGAGGTAGAAGACTATTATGAAAACCCTCCACCTGAGCTAGAAAACTTCTTTATTTACCCTTATAGGGGTCATTTTGTTCATGAAACAATACTTGAATTTCATGAGTTCGAATATATGATAGAGGAAAAAGCAAACAAACCCTATTACATACCAAGTAAAAAGGAGCTTTTTACTTATCTAGATGATGACTACTTTAAAAAGAACCCCCATTATAATAGGCTATTGGATTATATAAAGAAGAGCTTTCCCCATATAGCTCAAGAGGATATAGAAGAGATGGGCCATGAAATTCATTATTCATTTGTTGATGAATTTAATATGGAGTATATCTTTTCTCTTTTCGATAAAAGGGATCTTGTATTTGAAAGCGAAAAACAAATGGGAGATATGCTTAATCTTATAATGGGATTGGCAAACAGCACACAGTTATGGGAAAATAACGGTTTTAGCCCTTCTGAAATGTCTAGGATAATACAAAGGGATAAGTCAAAAGCCTTAGTGGATGAACCCAATATAAGAAAAAATAAAAAAACAGGAAGAAATGATCCCTGTCCCTGTGGAAGTGGAAAAAAATATAAAAAATGCTGTCTAGCCAAAGAAAACAAGACTAGCTAGAGGAATTTTTACAGGCCAAAAACCAGACAAAAAGAAATGTGATACAGAAAAAAGATGCTCCATCAAGGGGAGAATGTAGTGGCAGAAAAGATTAAATTAGATCTAGTAGTGCAAGAAATGGATAGTCAATCAGATTATATGAGTGCATTCTTGCATAAAAAAACCAAAAAAATTGTATTTATCTCAGAGGAGGAATTTACAGCGGCAGAAGACCAAGAGCAAGGGGAAAATATGCCCGACTGGCTAAAGAGCCAGATAAAAACTGCTGAGGAAATACTCTATGGAGATTCTTTTATCCCACTGCCTTCTAAGTTTGACATAAATGAATACAGTATTATGGAGAAATTCTGCCTATCCCTTAGAGACCAAGAGCTGAGTGATATTATGTATAAGTCGATTAAGGGAAAGGGAGCTTTTAGAAACTTTAAATATAATGTTAGAAAATATAAGATTGAAGAGGATTGGTATAAATTTAAAGAAAAAGCTATAGGACATATAGCAATTGATTGGTGTGAAGCCAATCAAATCGATTATGAAAAATAAGTACCCCACTAGGGTAAAAGTTGACAAATACTCAGAAAAGCTTAAATAAATAAGCTATAAATATAATTCTGGAGATGGATAGGAATTTCTAATAAAACTAGAATAAATAGTAGAAGACTACTATTTTGGATATCCCACCTTATTAGATGGAGTAGTGACCGCTCCTCCAGAAGATGTAGGAGACCTTTATGGATATTATAATTTTCTAGATATCTACCACAATCCTAAACATCCAGAAGATAAGGAGCTAAGGACCTGGGCAGAGGCTTCCTATTTTGAAGAATATGATCCCGAAAGAATCAACTTTTTTTCTTAAGAGTATAAAATACAAGCACCCCCAGGGGGATAAAATCAATCATGTTAGGTATAAGACTATAGAGGACAAATTTAAAAAAGAATAAGGAAAGCAGATCTGAGGTGAAAGATGCAGGAAAAACGCCATATTTTTTTAACAGGCGACAAACAAGTGGGAAAGTCAACCCTATGGAAAAGAGTACTAGAAGAGCTAGATATAAGCCCTTCGGGTTTTTTAACCCTACCCTATACAGTCAAGGGAAATTTCCGCGGGTTCTGTCTCCATGGCCTAGGCCCTTTGCCCCCAGGCTTTGAAAATGACATCCCAATATCCATCTATCTTCAGGCCAGAAAACACAGACCCATAGTAGATAGCTTTGAGGAATTTGGCAGCCGGCTACTAGAAAGGGCCCAAGAGGATTCAAACTATATTATGATGGATGAGTTGGGAAGGTTTGAAAAAAACGCTCCAAACTTCCAAAAGGCAGTAATGCAGTGCCTAGATGGAGACCATCATGTTTTAGGTGTACTCCAAGACACCCAAAACCCCTTTATCGACAAGGTCCGAAAGCGCCAAGATATCTTACTTATTACAGTTGATAAGAAAAACCGGGAGGACCTAGTAGAGAAAGTAATTGCTGCTCTTAAAAAACTAAAGTCATGATAAATAAAAGGAAGGCCCTAGAACTAGAAAAAGTTCTGGAGCCTCCCTTCTATTTGTGCTTATATACCCCTATAAAAGTAGTAAGAAGATGTATTAGGGCCCTTTTTACTCATAATACTTTTCTGCATGATAAGCAAAAAGCCCCTGTAGCATAGAAGTGATATTTCCCGTAGAAACCGTTGCACCAGAAATAGCATCGATATCCACCGTTTCTAGGCTACTTCCATATCCCTCCCAGGCATCGATCTCTTTCTTGGTCATCTTGACTAGGTTTTGGACAAAATGCTCATCCATATATTCCTGGGTATACTCAGCTATATAATAATTGGGATTGCTATCTCCCCAAAGTCCTTGGTTTTGCCCAAAGGTAATAGAGCGTATGGCTGATTGCTCAGCACTGGGCTTATTATTAAGGAGCTCTACATAGCAAACAGAGTAATAGTTTACCAGACTATCCCGGCAAGTACAGGACACAAAGGCCACCTGATAGGAAGTAAAGGTAGAGACGCTTTGCTCAAATAAGATTACCGCTGGGTATATTTCGGCATTTCCTCCCGAAGCAAAGTGGGTAAAATCAAAGGTTGGATAGGGGTAGCTTTCTTGGACTAAGGCCTCATCAGTCGGTTGGGAGCAAGCAGTAAAGAGAATAAGCATCAATAGAAGTAAGGTAAATCTTGATTTTTTTATCATCTTTTCCATACTCAATCTTTAATGGGCTGCAATTTGTCAAAGAGTAAATAAGCATAATCTGCTCGCCAAATGGCATAGGTATTTGGCTCCTTGGCATCCTCGGAATAAATAATTAATTCCAGGCTATTGTCTCCTGTATAGGACCAGTTTGCTCCCGTATTATAGAGTAGGGCCTCATCCCATCCAAGATGAATCAGTAGTTCTTTCATCATTTGAGAATATCCGGCGCCGCCGCACATAATAAAAATGGCCTGATCTTTGGGGAATAATTCTTCTAAAATTTGCATGGATTCCTTATAATTTGCTTCCACAGAAAGAATCTCCCTGCTATCGGTCCATTCCACATTAAAAAGGCAACGATCGTTATAGGCTCCTGAAACAGGTAGCTCTGATAAGGTGGCTAGATAGGGATAGGGGACAATCTTAAAGCCGTGGATGGTTTGTGATAGATCCGCGTCGCCACCAACAGCAGCATAATCTGCGGGGTCAAAGAGCATACGCACATCCCTATAGGCTACATCCTCTCTATGTAAGTAATTATCAATGGTTTCCATATTGATGTTTTGATCTACTCCAAACTTGCTGCTCTGATCTACCTGTGGGGCGGGCAGAGGGGCAAGACCCTCGGACCCGCTACAGGCAGTAAAAACAACACAAAGGAGTATAATTACAAGAAGAATTCTATTTCTTTTCATAAAATCCCTTTCTGATATGTTAGCTAGTGCCGATGTGACTGGGCTAGAGATCTTTCACATCAGAACACATGTATTATTCTGCTAGGATCTCCACTACTAACTTGGAGTATTTATTAGAACTTGTTTCCAAAGTAGGAGCCAGCCAGATGGTTCCATCTTCGCCAGTTTCCTTGTCCTTTTCGATAGCTACAATGGTATACTCGCTGCTAGCTTGTTCTTCGCTTAGCTCAGCTTCGTATCCATCATTGGCAATGGCTGTTATGCTAGTATAATCACTTACACCACAAGCAGCTAGAACATCAATCAGCTTATAACCTGTATAGGTAGCCTCAGAAATAGAACCATCCTTTGACTCTGTATTAACGCTCACTTTATAAATACTTTGACCTTCTAGGGTTTCATTGGTTACTTCCTGTCCATTGACTTTGAAGCTAAAATCTTCAAAGGTCACCTTATCGGTTCTATCGGCAAGTTCTGGAGCCTCTTCGCTTAGTTCAGCAGTTTCGCCTGCCTCTGCCATGGTGTTATCAATGCCTTCAGGGGCAGATTCGCTGGTATTAACTAGAATAGAAACCATTCCCTTGAGATAATCGCCAGTTGTCTGGGAATCACCAGGGGCAAGCCAGGGTGAAGTTTTAAATTGTTCGCCGTTTTTGCTCACAGCCAGTAAGGTACTATCTGCTGTAACCATATCACCTGTCAGGGTAATGGTATAACCATCATCAGCAGCAGCTTCCATCCAAATATAGTCTTCACTCAAGCTAGCAGCATCAAATATATCTGTTATAGAAAATCCTACATAGTTGGTAGTTGACACGGTACCGGCACTGTTGACAGAAGTTGCATCCATTGAGTAGGTGGGGTAGTCTGCCATCATCACATTGTCTACCTTAATTCCATTGACCATAACCGCAAAATCAGGTACGGTAACCCCTCTGATCTCTTCTATCTGGGGAGGGGCAATCTCAACTACTTCCTCGGTAACTTCTTCGACTTCTTCTTCGCTTGCTGCTTCGGGCTCCTGGCTACAGGCTGATAAGCCAAACACCAGTAGTAGGACCAACAATAAACTTGTTATTTTTTTCATTTTTTCCTCCTGTGTTTACATGTAATATATTTACTAAATTTAGGTTTGCCCTTATATATCTGGAAAGAGGCAAACCGACCTACCTAATTCTGGCCACTGACGAAGGCAGATATCTTTGCCATAGAC
>JAAYGQ010000025.1 GCA_012727635.1 Tissierellia bacterium
CCCTTAGCTTACTGTGTATCAACATGAAAAAGTATGCAAAACTGATGGATAGACGCCATGGTACAGGGCCGTTTTCTTGTCTTTTATCATCTTTGTATGAACATTTCTTCTTAAAAAGAGCAGTGGCTTGAAATACATCAAGCCACTGCTTCTATTAAACTGTTATTTGTCTTCACTCTGAGGCCTCTTACGAGGCCTTACATTTTCTTAGGTGCTTGCATATTGATAAGCTTCATTCCATTTTCTAAGGTGATACTGACGGCTTTAACTAGGGCTAGCTTTGAATTTTTTTCGTCTTCATTGTCTACTAAAACATTGACCTGGGAATAGAACTTATTAAAGAGCTTGGCTACTCCCATAAGATAGCGGCTTAATATAGCCGGTTCCATTTTCTCAAAGACCGAACTGATTGTAGAAGGTAGAAGACCCATTTCCCAAATAAGCTCCTTAGAGGAGTCCTCGGTTAAGAATCTCCCATCAAAGTCCATACTACCATTGTAGCCACCTTTTTCTAGAAGAGACTGGCATCGTACATTGGTGTACTGTAGATATGGTCCGGTTTCTCCTTCGAAACTGATGGTTTCATCCCAGCTAAAAGTGTAATCTTTAACTCGGCTATTGCTAAGTTCTCTATAGGCTAGAGCTCCAAGGCCAACTTGCCTGGCAATTTCATCTTTATCCTCAAGATCGGGGTTTTTCTCTTCAATGATCTCTCGGGTTTTTTGGATGGCAGTTTTGATAACGTCTTCTAAAAAGATATTGTCGCCATCTCGGCTGGAAATCTTACCACTTTCCATCATTACAAGGCCGTGGTCAATATGCTCACACTGCTTATACCACTCGTAGCCCATCTTCTTTAGAATGGCCTTGAGTTGATTAAAGTGCAGACGCTGCTCACTGCCAACAATATAACAGTTGCGGTAGAAATCGTAGTGCTCCTTGCGGTAAATGGCGGCGGCAATATCCCGGGTAATATAAAGGCTGGTACCCTGGGAGGTCGTAACAATAATGTTCGGAAGATTTTCATCGCTAAGATCGATGATTTCCGCCCCTTGGTCTTTTACGATAAGGTTCTTTTCTATAAGTTCACGCCTTATAGAAGGCATCAGATCCGAGTAGAAGGCTTCACCGGCATAGGAGTCGAAGCTGCAACCTATAATCTCATAGACTTTATTGTATTCTTTAAGTGAGACGTCTTTAAACCACTTCCAAAGTTCCAGCGCCTCGGGGTCTTTTTCTTCCTCTAGCTTATAAAACCAGTTTCTCGCTTCTTCCATATAGGAAGGGTCATCGGCCGAAGCCTTATTGAATCGTACATAGAGTTCTAATAGACCTCTAACTCCCACTTCCTCTATATGTTCTTTGTTTCCCCAGTGCTTAAAGGCGGTAATAATTTTACCAAAGTTGATGCCATAATCACCTAGGTGATTTACAGCAATGGCTTTATAGCCTAGGAACTTTGTAATCTTATAAAGACTGGAGCCAATCATAATGCCCCGGATATGCCCAAAGTGAAGTTCCTTTGAAATATTGGCCGAGGAGTACTCAATAATAACTGGTCTATCTTGACCTTCATCACTGGAACCGTAGGCTTCTTTTTTCTCTAAAATTTCTTCTAGGATGGTTTCTGCCAACTGTTTTCTATTGATAAAAAAGTTCACATAGGGTCCTAGGTTTTTGACTTCATATTTCTCGCTTTGTATCTTTTCTGCCAACTCCTGGGCAATGTTGGTGGGACTTTTTCTCATGGTCTTTGCCAGCTTAAAACAAGGAAAAGAAAGATCCCCCTGCTCGG
>JAAYGQ010000221.1 GCA_012727635.1 Tissierellia bacterium
CTAGAAGAGATATCGGTTAAAACCATTGATACGGGTTTTGAAAATAGCGACCATAATCCCGTGGAACTGAAATTAAAGCTTAAGTAAAAGAAAAAGGCTCCTGCAAAAATGCAGAAGCCTTTTTTTAGTATGACGGGCATACCACTAGTCTATGGTGAAAGTCCAAAGGGGCGTAGTTGCCGACGAACCCGATAGCGACTTGCAAGGTTTGCACCGTGAGGTGTGGGCGAGAAGAAGCAATAGCGAAATCGTAGCCTGACGAACAGAAACCTGATACGAAGGCGTATAGGGGGGATAAGCTGGCTAAAAGCAGTGAAGTCCAAAAAGGCAACCGTAACTCCTATGTGTAAATCAGGCAGGTAGACGAGGAAAGACTAGTGGTTTATCCCGTGAGATCTTGTAGACGGTGAAAGCCGTAGCAACAGCGAACTACAAGAGGTCAGCAGAAGCCATAGTAGTGATGAAGTTCCTGTAATGGGAGTGGAGCGAAGGGCTGAAACAATTCAACGTCAACTGGAACTATGCATGTAAAGGTGTAGGTCTGACGAGAACTGAAGTAGTGAAGACGTAACGGAGCGAACAGTTCATAGGAGGTAGGACTACTGCACCCAGAAGCGACGTAAGAAAGGAAGACAGATGGCAACACAACTAATGGAACAGATTCTGAGCAGAGAAAACATGATGAAAGCCTACAAAAAGGTGAAAGCCAAAAAGGGGGCAGCAGGGGTAGATGGAATCAGTACAGAGGACATCAAAGCCTATCTCGTGGAAAACTGGGAAAGAATCAAAGAGGAAATCCTAGAGCGTAAGTATACACCCCAACCAGTGCTGCGGGTAGAAATACCAAAGCCTGATGGAACTATGCGAAAGCTAGGGATACCAAGTGTCATGGACAGAATCATAGAACAAGCGATTGTTCAGGTCATAACACCTATAGCGGAACCGCACTTCAGCGAGTATAGCTATGGGTTCCGCCCTGGACGTAGAGCACAACAAGCCATTATAAAGCTCTTAGAGTATCTAAATGATGGATACACGTACATCGTAGACATCGACCTGGAGAAGTTCTTTGACAATGTCCCCCAAGACAAGCTCATGAGCCTAGTAGGAAAAGTGATACAAGACCCAGACACAGAGTCCCTTATTAGGAAATACCTGCAAGCAGGGGTTATGGTGAAAGGGGAGTATCAGAAGACCGAACTAGGAACACCACAGGGAGGAAATCTCTCTCCTCTCCTTAGCAACATCATGCTGAACGAACTGGATAAGGAGCTAGAAGCCAGAGGGCTGAACTTTGTGCGGTATGCAGATGACTGCATTATAGCGGTAGGAAGCAGTGCAGCAGCCAATCGAGTTCTAAACACGTTAACCAAGTGGATAGAACGAAAACTAGGACTTAAAGTAAATGCAACCAAAAGCAAAGTAACGAGACCAACAAGGTTAAACTACCTTGGGTTTGGCTTCGTGAAGATGGATGGCAGATGGGAGTGCAGACCTTATGAGGACTCGGTGAGGAAGTTTAAAGCTAAACTCAAGAGACTAACAAGGAGGTCCTGGTCCATAGATATGGATACCAGAATTCAGATGCTCAATGCCGTCATACGAGGTTGGGTGAACTACTTCAGAATCGGGAAGATGAAGAGCAAGCTAGGGGAGATTGATGGACACCTGCGAACCAGAATGAGAATCGTCATCTGGAAGCAATGGAAGACGAGCGAAAAGAGGTTTTGGGGATTGAGGAAACTTGGGGTACCTCAATGGATGGCGAAGAAGACGGTAGGGTTTGGTGACCACTACCAAGCAGTAGCCAAAACAGGGGGGCTTCGTAGAATATCCAAAGAAATCCTCGCAAAGCGAGGACTTGTTAGTTGTCTTGACTATTATTTGAATTGAACCGCCCAGTGCCGAACGGCACGCTGGGTGGTGTGAGAGGGGCTACTTGTTAGCCCCTACTCGATTTTGAGTATAAATGAATATTTAATATATAGTAAAAGCTAGTGGCACAAGGGGGAGATTTCAGGCACAGCGAATCTATATTTAGAGGATCAAAAAATATAGATGGAGAACCCGATGGGATAATTAGATTAGAAAAACAAATTCAAAATTCATTAAAAAAAAGAAAAAGATAGGGTGACAACAAATCAGAGGAAGATGGAGTAGATTAAGAAAGAGCAAAGAAGAAATAAAAAAGCCGAAAAATTTTTCAGCAAAGCAGATAAAAGAAAAAACTCTAGCAACAAGATAAAAAGCCAGGTTAAACCTGGCTTTTTATGTAACTAGCTGTAGAAGAGGGACGGAAATAAATGTTCTTTAAAACTAATGGACCTATAACACTCGTTATAGAACAGCTAGAGATACAGAAAATATACAAGCAGTCCCATCTTCTACAGCCATATAACTATAAATGAATTTGCCTTTGTATCCTCTTAGGACTTAACTAACTACCAAATACTTAACCAATCACTAAATACTTAACCAATCTTCAAATACTTAACGAACTACTAAATACTTAACCAATCACTAAATACTCAACTAACTACCAAATACTTAACTAATCACTAAATACTTAACTTACATCAAATACTTAACCAACTACCAAATACTTAACTAACTACCAAATACTTAACTGACCATCAAATACTTAACTAATCATCAAATACTTAACCAATCTGCAAATACTTATCTGATTAACCAAAACTTGACTAATCGGTAAATCGAGAGGAGTGACAAAAAGCAAAAACATTTTATAGAAGCTGTTAGTGTGCTAAGCATCTAGATTTAGGCTTTAAGCACAATTGTAAAATACCTTTTTATTTTCGATACAAGTCTTGCTATATCTTTCTTCTACCTGTTATCAAAGAAACTACAAATAGTATTAGGAATAAATAAAACAAGATTTTAGCTATTCCCGCTGCACTTTCCATGATGCCACCAAATCCGAAAACAGCAGCAATCAGTGCAATTACCAAAAATATACCCGACCATCTTAACATACCCTTCACCTCCTGGGTTCAAAGACATATCAGCTTATCTTTTTCTGAACTTTATAAAATGATTCTAGTCGTTGGATTATATTAATAGATATGCGTATTTTTCTTTCTAATGATTTTTTACCCGAGAAACAATAACACAATCAAATATTAAAAATAATTAATATTCAATTTATCGCTTTTGTTGGGATCTCCACAGTAAATATGGGACCTAGAGAAACACAGGACAGTGGGAGAGGAATATGATTTATCTTTATTTGTCTAACTGGTTTATTCCTTGCTTAAAGCCTAACAAGTAAGGTGTAATTTCAAATGAGAAGGTTCTGGGAAAACAAAAAGTAACTATATTTACTTTTGGATGGAAGTAAAAAGAGAAATTCGAAATGGAAGTTTTATAAATTCGACATTAAAGGGAAATAGGTTTTGGTTATTAAAAGCCCATGTAGTTATACACAGGATCTAAGAAATAGAAAAATTATATATATAGAGGAAAGACTAGAATAATAATAAAAGAAATTCTAGAAAGCCCATTGGATTTGTTGAAAAAAAGAGAAGGCGTTAAATGACCTCCTTCTCTTTTTTAGTGATTTGAAATACAAGGGGGGAATGAAAAATAAAGTAGGAATCTATTTTTCGATGGCGTGAATGATGATTCTTCCATTGTCTATTTCAAAGCTACAAGAGGCCAGAGTCAGTAGAAGCTTATCGGCATTCACATCCACATCAAATTCATACATAGATCCTTCAGTTATTTCTTTTAAATAGTTTTCATAGCTTTCATCGTCATCAAATCGTAGTTTCAGTTGAGCATTATCGGCGGAGTCTATATATACTGAAAAAACAGTAAATTCCTTTTCCTTGTATAGACTGTCAAAGGAAATGGTGTGTTCTGAAGCGAATTCATAATCTTTAAACTTGTGTAGATCTGCAAACATCAGACCACTGCTTTGGTAATGACCATATATCACAGTATGTCTGTCTTTAAAACTCCCAGTATTTCTATAATCCATGAAGATGGATCCTGCGGCACTGTAATCTTTGAAGAAATCGCGGTCCAAATAGTAAACATTATCTTTGGCCTTGACGACAGGGAAATCAATGATGGTGTCATCTACCCTTATCCATCCCTGATAGTCACTGTTCATTTCTATCCATTTTTTTTGAGGATTGGGTGCTGTTGAATAAATTTTGGATTCTTCAGGATTTACAGTCGTAGAATATATTCTGTTTTCTTCGGGGTCTTGGTTCATACTATCTGATCGTAATTCCTGCAAAGACTCCAATCTTTTGGTTGCTTGCATTCTCCCGATTTGCTTGTAGGAAGTAACGACTAGTATAAGAAGAGATAGGATTATTACTGCCGATAATATATATTTTACTATTTGGTTTTTGTGTTTCATAAAGATCACCTCAGGGTAATAATAACACATATAGAAATAATATCAAGAAATAAAGAAAGAATATTCAAAACAGTGTTGACAAATATTTCGAATAGTGATATTATATGTTTAAAGTATATAAGAAAAGTGTATATATGAATTGTACACCAAAACTATATAAATTAAATAAATAAGAAATGAAAAATAACGTCTCTAATGATAACCCATAACCGAGGATTGATTCACTGAAAAACGAACACTGAAAAACAAAAAATGTAACACCAAATCAAAATAAAATTTTAGGGAGAATTAAAAATGAAAAAAATGCGCAAACTTTTAGGATTTATGTTGGTTTTTGCCCTAGTACTTATGGTACCGGCCTTCGCAGCAGATCAAAATATTGTAGAAATTGCAAGTGGATCCGATGACTTTAGTATACTAGTGGCAGCACTACAAAAAGCAGAATTGGTAGAAACTCTCCAGGGAGAAGGGCCTTACACAGTATTTGCCCCAACCAATGCAGCCTTTGAAAAACTACTTGGTGAACTAGATATTACTGCAGATGACCTGTTAGGTCATCCACAACTAAAAGAAGTACTACTCTATCATGTTGTATCTGGAAAAGTAATGAGCACAGATTTGTCCGATGGCTTAGAAGCAGACACTGTTAAAGGAGAATCAGTAAAATTCGATTTATCCGATGGCGTCAAAGTAAACCAGTCTACTGTTGTTACGGCAGATCTTGAAGCGACAAACGGAGTGATCCACGTTATCGATACGGTATTAGTTCCTTCAGACTTTAGTCTAGCAGGAGAAGCAGAATCCGACGATATGCCAGAAACCGTTGTAGATATTGCTTTATCCAATGATGATTTCAGTATCTTAGTAGCAGCACTGCAAAAAGCCGACCTAGTTGGAGCTCTTCAAGGTGAAGGCCCCTTCACAGTATTTGCACCGACCAATGCAGCCTTTGAACAACTTCTCAAAGACCTTAATATTTCCTCTAGTGATCTACTAAACCAACCTGACCTTGACAAAGTACTCTTATATCATGTAGTATCTGGTAAAGTAATGAGTACAGATCTTACAGACGGCCTTGAAGCCGCTACCCTTAACGGCGAAGAAATTAAGTTTGATCTTTCCTCTGGCGTCATGGTTTCTGGAAGTAGCGTTGTAACAGCAGACCTTGAAGCTGGCAATGGTGTAGTACACGTAATTGATAAAGTAATGGTTCCTTCTAACTTCACTCTTCAAGAAGTCAAAGAAGATACCACCATTCCAGAGACAGGCCTAAATGATTTGATGCCTATCATTGCAATGAGCTTTATCATCCTAGCAGGAGCAGTTCTTCTTAAGAAAAAAATATACGGATAGTTGAGGTAATGCATTGAGCGATTTTGGGAGTAGGTTAAAAAACACTAGAAAATCAAAAAAGATTACTCAAAAGCATCTAGCTAAGAGTCTTAAAATCGCTCAATCTACCATAGCCAATTACGAAAACAATCTAAGGTTTCCTGGGAGTGATAAATTAAGAGAACTGTCGGAAGAGCTAGATGTAAGTTTGGATTATCTTCTAGGATTAACAGATGTTTCAAGTGTAGAAGCAATAAATACAGATAAACCAATTTTGAAGGGTGCATATATTCAGCTAGTAGATCTTCTATTGGAGGGAAATGTAAGTGAAGCAAAGTCGATCCTCGAAAAACTTCATCGAGACGGCATCGATTCAATAGAAATGATTGAAGAGTTATTTATTCCAATGCTCATACTAGTTGGGGATAAATGGAAAAAGGAAGAAATAAGTATAGCCCAAGAGCACCTTGTTACTGAATCCATTGACCGCTTGTTTGTCTATATTTCAGAAACAAATAAATTTGAAGCCAATAAGGATTTAACGGCCTTGTTCATCCTTCCCCCGGGTGAACATCATATAATAAGCCTAAAAATGTCCACGGAATATTTTAAGATCAGAGGGTGGAACATTCGATTTATTGGTAAATCCATACCCATAGAAAGCCTAATCAGTATAATAGAAAAAGATAAGATCGATTTATTGGTACTGTCTGCCATCATGGTGGATTCAATCAATAGTGCCAGTTATATTGTAGAAGCTCTAAAGGCCAATTTAAAGGAAAAAGCTCCAAAGGTTTTACTAGGTAGTGAGATTAACTCTTTTTATGAAGATCTAATTATTAGTTTTTCAGATTATCATATGAAGACTCTTCCTGAATTGACAGAAAGAATAGAAAAAATAGAAGCAGAAATATTTGAAGATAGAGAAAAAAGTATCTAAACCTCATCCTTAGACTTTTACAGGGTAAACTCATGAAGTTTACTCTGTTTTTTTGCTAGCAAGTCGCATTATCTACTCACTTTCTCTGCGGATATTCACTAAATATGGCAAAATCTAGTTACTCTATCTATAATTTTTAGAAGTCTATTTATTAATGGTTCTTATTACTTAAATGCTTTTTACTGGAAATTTAATTTTATGAAAGTTCTAATCTTTCTAATTGGATTATCCTCTTATCCCTCTTGTTTATAAAAGTAGGTAAAGAGATATAAATGTGTACAGAGAGCTGTGAGACGTTATGATAAGACCTTACCTAGAAGATGAAGAAGAAGCTATTTCGCCTATTTCTAGAAACAATCGAATTTTTTTGATATATCCCCCTTTGAAAGGGTAAAAGAGTGGAAAGCTCTAGAAGAAAGGGATCAGAATGAAAAGATTATTAGCGATTATATTGGTATTGGTATTTCTGGTTTCATGCGGCAAGGTCCCCATCGGCATGAACCTGGAAGAAGTCATTAAAGAAAAGTTTCAGACGGAGAAAAAAGTCATCACTCTGGGTGAATTGGTAGAGGAAGATTGGGAGCATGCTTGGCTGGTTAATAAGTTTGAGAAGGACGCTGCCATGCCCGAAGAGCTAATAGCTCTGGAGCCATCAGAGAGCCCTAGAATTATCCTTATTAAAGATGGCAATCTAAAGGCCTTTGAGTTTCCCGGTACTGCTGAAATTCTCTATCCAAAATCTTTTTATGTAACCGCCCTTGAACTGGGTGCAGAGAGTGAATTTCTTATTGATAAACTCGACGGAAAGTACCGCCTTATTTATCAAGAGGAGGAAGAAGAACCCTGCCCTGTCTGACGAGAAGAATATGCTCCTGTAGGGAGTATGGCAAAGGGAGAGTGATGATCACTCTCTTTTTTATCTATTTTAAGAGAGAAATAATTTCCTAGAAGAATAAGTATTTCACTTATTATCAAAAAGCCCCTGTATCTAAGATATATCCTAGATACAGGGGCTTTTTCCTGCGGAGATAGAGCGGGTTATTTACTGTACTAAGCTAGGCTCATTGAATAGGGGTAGTAGTATTTTCGTAGCTCTTCTAGTTCCTCAGCGCTTAGGCTCTGGGCAAGAATTTCCATGGCGAAGGACCGGGCATCTTTTTCATAGGGGAAATTAAATTCAAGCTTTATCCATTCTTCTGGGGAAAGATCAGGTTTTTCAAGGCCCCTAGGTCCTAAAAATTCATCGCCCTGGATACGATAGCCCAGGCTTTCAACAAGTATATCTGAAAACCTTTCCCGATGGATGCGCTGCTCTTCTCTTCTGATATGGTAGAGGAGGTGAAAAAGTGCATCGTTAACATGGAGGTTCTCGTCGAGATAGAGCTTTCCCTCTTTTATGAGAGCTTTCTTATATCCCGGTCTGTCTTCTAGGACAAGAGAGAGCTCCACTTCTCTGTGATTGCAAACTTCGGTAAATATTCTCTCCAGCCTTATTTTTTCTCTTGTAGTCATGGTCACCTTCTTTTTGATTTATTCTATACTCTTTTTCAAAGCAAATATAATTTTGCAAATAATAATCCTAATTGGGTTAGTAAACCCAGACAGGAAGGCCTACCCAGCTAAGGCCGTATAGGGTAGCCATATCCTCTACTGACAGGTTGATGCAGCCGTGGCTGCCATCCCAGAGGTAAACATCGGTGCCAAAGGCCCAGTGCCAGGTGGCATCGTGGATGCCCTCTATCATACCTTCGTTATTGATCTGCATCCAGTAATTTACCGGTACGTCATAGGACACTCCCTCTCGGTTGGTATTAGCAAGGCGAGTATTGGTTGCCTTGCTTAGGATACTCCAGTTGCCCCGATGGGTGGCATAGCCCCGGTTGGGATTTCCCGAGACAATGGGGGCTTGAAAAATAACTTCCCCATCACTATAGAGCCACAGCCACTGGCGTTCAAGGGAAACACCGATACCATTGTACATAGAATATCCTGGGTCGGGATCTCTTCTTACGCGGCGATAGTCGGCTTCCCAGTTTGAAGCACGGCTTTTTAGTGCTTCTATAAATATTGGCAGGCTCTCTTCAATGTCCACAATCCACATGGTGCTTCCTGCATCGGCATCACTAAAGTAGTTTCTAAAAAGTTCCTCTGCCTTTTTTTCATCTAGAGTAAAATCCTCTTTGTAAAGGGACAGTAGTTCTTTTTCTTCTAGGACCCAGGAATAATCATTGTTACGAAGGCTATAGCGCCTCCATAGATTCATCTCGGGGCGAAGATCTTTAGAAAAAATCATCGGTTCCTGGATATAGGGCTCAAGGTCAAGACTATACTCCTCCCGGGCAATGGCCTCTTTTACCCTTTCTAAAAGAACCTCTTTTTGGGGTAGGTCAATGCCAAGTTTATGGGGTTCAAGGATGAGCTCTCCTTCTTTAAGCAGGAGTTTGGCATCCTGAGTTGGTCTGTTTTCCGGAAGTTCCTGTAGAATTTCATCCAGCTCCCTACCCAGTTTTCCTTCATCGTAGAGGATGGTTTCCTCGCTGGATAGATGTAGGGGTTTTAGGGCAAAAAGGCTTTTGTTCGGTAGGTGTAATTTGCGGGTAAAGCCATCTTCTAAAAGAGTAAACTCCTGGTTGAGGCTAGGGGCAGTAATTGTAAACTTATTATCCATAGCCACAGTTGTTTCATCGGTTCGCTTTTGCATTGAAACATCGGCCCCATCTAAAGTAGAGCCGGGAAAGTAGAAAGTAAAAAAGAAAAAATTCACACCTATGACTAGGGTAAGAATGAGTGGTATCAGGTATTTTTTCATGGTGCCTCCTTAAAGTGGTTCTTAATGTATGGTACAATAAGTTTATATAAAGCACAATAGAAAGGATTAAATGTATGGTACATATTTCTAATTTAAGCAAATCCTATGGCACTAAAAAAGCCGTGGATGACATTAGTTTTGATGTCAAAGCGGGAGAAATTTTCGGCTTTTTAGGGCCAAATGGAGCCGGGAAAACCACCACCATTAAAATGATTGTTGGACTCTTATCTCAAGATAGCGGGAGCATCGAGATACAGGGCCTAGATGTACGAAAAAACAGTCTTGAGAGTAAGAAACTCTTTAGCTATGTACCAGATAACCCCGAGCTCTATCCCAATCTTACCGGCAGGGCTTATCTGAACTTTCTAGCCGATGTCTACGGAGTCAGTAAAGAAGACAGAGACCAGCGCATTGCGCTCTTTGGGGAGCTCTTTGAGATGCAGGGAGCTACGGACCAGTTTCTATCCAGCTACTCCCACGGAATGAAGCAGAAAATGGCAGTTATGGGAGCCTTGATTCACAATCCCGATCTACTTATTATGGACGAACCCATGGTGGGACTGGACCCTAAAAGCTCCTTCCGATTAAAGGAACTGATGCGGCAGCGCTGTGATGAGAATAAAAGTGTTTTTTTCTCCACCCATGTTATGGAAGTGGCAGAAAAATTATGTGATCGTATTGCCATTATCAATAAAGGACGAATTATAGCCATAGGGACCATGGAAGAAATTCGCAGCCAAGCTGCCGATGAAGGGAGCCTTGAAAAGATCTTTTTGGAGCTAACAGAATGAAAAATCTATTTGTTCTTGTTAAAAAAGATATTTATGTGGACTATCCCTACATAATTAACCCAGCAGTGGCCTTCAAGGATAAAAAGCTCCGTAAGAAAACTTATCTTCAGGTTTTTGGCTATTTGGTTATTTTTATATACCTGATGCTTTTTATGAAGCCTATTTTTAAACTCTATGATGTTTATAAAGATCTGGGAATGGCCCTGGGCTTTTTATCTTTGGGTTTTATGGCCTATCTTATGGTGCTTCTACTGTTTTCTTTTCCCTATATTCTTAGTAAGATTTATTTTAGTAGGGATGTACAGATGACCCTGAGCCTACCGGTTTCCCCCGAGGAAATACTCCAAAGTAAGCTGATTTCCCTTAGTTTTAGCTCCCTCATCTATGGAGTTATTACTGTTGTGCCCATTATGCTCAAGTTCGGCATAGCGGAGAAGATGGGACCTCTTTATTATATCTATGGCTTTTTGGGACTGATACTGCTTTGCCTAGGAATCATAAGCCTATTGGCCTTTGTGCTCATCTTTCTTATGCGCTGGGTAGCACGTCTTCCCAAACTAAAAAATGTCGTACAGTTTTTTGGAATGATGTTAATTTTGGTGTTTTCTTTGGGAATCAATTACTTTATCCAGTCCACGGTGACGGGAGACCCGGTGGAAATGATGAACAAAATAGCCCAGGGCTCCAAAGCCCTGCTGGATGCTATTTTGCCTGCCATACCTACTCTACGCTGGCTTCTTCTTGCCATGGAAAAAAGTAGTAGCCTAATAGGACTAGGATATTTTCTTCTTCTATTGCTATCGACCCTGGCTGTGGTTGTAATTCTTACAAAACTTGGCGCACCCTTTATGGTTCAGGGAGTTCTTAGCAGCACCGCTGTGGGAGAAAAAAAGCTTAGACGCCGGGGTAAAAACAACTCAAGTTCTGTGGCGGTGCATATTTTTAAAAAGGAATTTAGTGAACTTCTACGCACTCCTTTATATGCCTTTAACACCCTAGGAGGAGCTCTCATTCTTCCCATTGCCCTTCTCATACCGCTTTTTGCTCAAAAGACAATTAGTTTTGACGACATAAAGGAATTTCGAGATATAATTCCTTTTCTTCCCTTTACTAGATTTGAGCTTATTCTTTTGGGGGTGAGTCTAGGTATCGCTTTGGGAGTATTCATGGGCTCCATGGGAAATCCACTTTCCAGTAGTTTTTCCCGGGAGGGCAAGCAAATCTGGATAATGAAGGTCCTTCCCATCTCGGCCAAGGATCAAATCCTGGGACGATTTATGGTAGGTATGAGCTTTCAGCTGCTCTTATTAATTCCCATACTAGTTCTAGGAATAATCGTCTTTTTACCTCCAGTGGAACTGGTCCTGGCGATTATTGGCGGCAATCTACTGGCGGGAGTTTTTGTAAGTCTTCTTGGACTAAGTGTAGATACAACAAGGCCAAAGCTGGTCTGGGATAATCCCCAGGAAGCGATGAAGCAGAACTTTAATCTAGTTATCACCATGTTTACTCTATGGGCCTATCTCGGAATTATGGGCTTTATTCTCTTTAACATAAAGGTTGACCCCTTGGCTAAGCTGCCTCTAATTCTAGGGATTGTTATCATAAGCCAACTCATTCTCGACGCTGCACTATATATCTATCTAAATAAAACCATGGAGTCCGCCCTTCTTCGCATGCAAGACTAAAGGAGGAGCAATGATTCAACTAAAGGGAACTTACAACCAAGCCAAAGTCTTTACAAAGGTTCTAGAAGAGACGGCGGCTATGCAAATAAAAGAGCTTCTGGAGCAGGAGTTTGTTCAGGGCTTAAAGATACGCATAATGCCCGACGTCCATGCCGGAGCGGGATGCACCATTGGAACCACCATGACCCTTAAGGACAAAGTGGTCCCCAATCTTGTGGGGGTGGATATTGGCTGTGGCGTTGAAGTGGTGGAGCTAGGAACAAAAAAGCCTGATTATAGAGCTCTAGATGAAGTCATTAAAAGAAACATTCCTTCGGGGTTCAAAACCCGCCGGAATCCCCACCGCTTTTTAGAACATGTCCCTTTGGATCAACTGCTTTGCAAGGAAAAAGCAAAAATCAATCTGGATAGAGCTAGAAAAAGCCTTGGAACTCTAGGGGGAGGCAATCACTTTATTGAGATTGGTGAAGATGAAGAGGGAAGATTCTATCTTCTTATTCATTCGGGAAGTCGAAATATCGGCCTACAAGTAGCCCAGTATTATCAGGGGCTTGCCCAGAAAAATCACAAAAACACATCCCTTCCTCGGGATCTTGCCTATCTTGAAGCAAAAGAGGCAAAGAATTATCTTCACGATATGGCAATAATGCAGTGCTATGCCCAGTGGAACCGCCGGGCCATAGCCCAGGAGATTCTCGAGGCAATGTCCCTTGACAGCCTAGGACGCTTTAGTACCATTCACAATTATATAGATGTGGAGGCAGGTATTCTGCGAAAAGGTGCCGTCAGTGCTAAAGAGGGTGAAATATTCCTTCTACCGATAAATATGCGGGATGGTTCCTTTATCTGTAGAGGAAAGGGCAATGCCGATTGGAATTTCTCTGCTCCCCATGGGGCAGGGCGCCTTCTTTCCAGAACCCAGGCAAGAAAAGAACTTTCTCTTAAAGAATTTAAAAGGGCAATGGAAGGAATATATACTACTTCGGCGGGAAGCCGGACCTTGGATGAAGCTCCCAAAGCTTATAAAGAAGTGGCGGATATTCTAGAGCAGGTGGAACCCACTTTAGAGGTTCTTCATCATTTGAAGGTAGGCTACAATTATAAAGGTTAGTATTATTACTAATAGACCTAGGAGAAACCATGTTTACATCGCGCGTTACAAAAAAGCAA
This sequence comes from Tissierellia bacterium, assembly GCA_012727635.1. Classification (GTDB taxonomy): domain Bacteria; phylum Bacillota; class Clostridia; order Peptostreptococcales; family Acidaminobacteraceae; genus DTU036. The sequence goes on from JAAYGQ010000221.1 coordinate 13,121, forward strand.
GTTAAAATTCAGCATATCCCAGCTCTTCTTTTTGAGCCTATAGATCAACCGATCAGGGCTCATATTATCCACTATCATGGCTGGGGAAGCAGAAAGGAAAACCACGCCTTTATTGCTTCGGCCATGGCAGCAAAGGGTTTTGCCGTTCTTGTCCCCGATGCTCTGTACCACGGACAGCGGGGACCAAATAATGAAGAGGGCTACGATCTTCTTCCCCATGTTGTCCTCTCAAATCTAGAAGAATTCCCTCTTTTATCCTCTTATTTAAATGCAAAACGGATTTTTCTCTCGGGCCACTCCATGGGCAGTATGAGTGCCGGTGTGATTTTCCATCAAAAAAAAGAGGTTGAGGCCGCAGCTATTATCAATGGATATTTAAGTTATAAAAATCTTGATCTCGAAATTCCCGCTGCTCTTCTTAAGGTTGACCCAACGGATTTTCTAGAGGATATCGGCAGTCGTCACCTTCTTATTCTCCACGGTGACGCCGATAGCTCCGTGGATATTCAGGTCCAAAGAGACTATGTAAAAAAGGCTCACAGTTATTATGAGCCTGGACATCTTATTATGGAAGAAATTTCTAGACTGGATCACTATATAACCCTATGGATGCTGGAGAGAACGATAAACTTTTTCCTTAGTCTTTAAGATTTCTTCAGAATTTAATTGGAATAAATCAAAAACGGTCCTATCAAAAATAAACCCCACTAGGGATTCCTTTGTGGGGTTTGCGTTAGGGTTACTTTTTCTAATATTCCAGCATAGGGGGCAAATCACCAGCTTGCTTTACCCAGTCTGTGACTTGACTTAGAGCAGGTGTTCTTTTGACAAGGTTTTTAGTCTTATTAATCTCTTCCATTTTCGCCAGTAGATTTTCTGGTTTTCTCCTAGCCAATTCAGGAACGGTATCCACTCCCGCCGCTTCTAAAAGTTTTGAAAACTGGCCACCAATTCCCTTAATTCTATCTAAATCAGCATAGTTAGCCCATTTTAATATTTGTTTTTCTGAGATTCCAGTTTTTTCTGCTAAGTTCGCTCTATTTTTCTTTGTCCCGCAGCCTTCTAAAAAAGATTGCACATTGGCTACTCCCGCTTCCTTAAGAGTGGTCTCATAGTTGCCATCGATTCCTTCTAACATACTTAGTTTTGCCATTAGAAAATTCCTCCTTATATTTTTTGCATCTGCAAAAAAACTAATCCGAAATATGCCAGTTTTTATGCAAATTAGATTAAAGAGTATGGAGATTTTCTTTGTTTATATATTGTATTTATACGACAAATTAGCCAATTCAATCATTTTATTTATGAAACAACACATATATTTTAGTTTTCCGTTAAAATCATCTTTTTCCTCCCTATGAGATAGACCTTGAGATGTGTTAGCATTTTTAAGATGAATTCAAACTTTTATGGAGTAGGGCAAAAGCAGTGTATTTGTACTTACAGGCGTCAATAGTTATCTTTAAGTACATCTAAAAAGAAATAACCAGATAAAATAGCTGAATAAAAATAGCAGATAATTTTATAAAGGATGATGTACTTTAAAGTATATGAAAGAAGTGGGATAGGAGACCCCGCTTTTTAATTAGCGCTTGTTCTTATGGGGCCCAACTTCCCTTGCAAGGGTCACAAGGGGTAGGAGGAAGAGATAAAAGGCAAAGGGTATACTGGCCTTTGTTGCCCCCATGGCTGTAAGGGGAAGGGCCGAAGCAATGGACCAAGGAACCAGGGCGGGAATGACCACGGCGGAATTCTCAAGATGGGAGGCCAGGCGGTAGGGATCTTCTTCGACGTGTTCGGTCAGTTCCCCAGCTAACAAAATAGTAAGGGATTGATTGCAGGTTATAAAGGCTCCCATAATAGAAGTAAGAAGAACACTGGGAAAGGAAGATCTCTTTTTAAAGCCCGATATACTCTTTTTTATGCCATTTAAAAAGCCCGTATTTCTTAGAATCCCCATATAGGACGATGAGATTCCTACAATGAAAAAGGCTTGAATCATGGAAAAAACTCCACCTCCACCGATGAGTTCCTTTAGCACGACATCCTGGGGATGGTATCCAAATAAACCAATCCTAACAATCTCCATAGGGCTGAGTCCTTGAATTAAAAGAGCAATAAGCCCGGCCGATAGGATATTTCCAATAATAGTAAACTTCGCTCCAAGGCGGAAAAAAGAAAGGATAAGCATAACCGCCGCCGGCAAAAGTACCCATAGATTTAGGACAAAGGCCTTGGAAAAGACATCATTTTTAAGCACCGGAGCTGTGAGCTCCCCTCTTCCCAGAAAAAGATAGAGTAGGATGCTAATTATAAAAGGAATAAGACCTGATTTAAACATGGTAGAGATATTTATGTATAGATCTGTATCGGTGGTTTCACTGACAAGAAGAGCACTGGTGGAGACCGGTGAGCAGCGGTCGCCGAAATAGACCCCACTTAGTAGGGCGCCCCCCATTAGGGCAGGAGAAACGCCAAGACTCTTTGCCATACTCATCAGCACCATGCCAAGGCTGGCGGCACTTCCAAAGGAAGTTCCTGTAAGAAAAGAAACCAGGCAGGCCAGTAAAAAGCCCATTAGAGGCATCATATCGGCTCTCATCCTAGCAGTGCCCCACTCTACTAGGTAGGCAGTGGTTCCCGAGGCCCGCCATAGGGCCGTCATAATACCGATTAGAAGAAATACTGTAAGTATGGTTTTTACTTTTTTTAATCCTTCCAGGGAAAACACCAGGAGCTCCCTGACAGCATAGTTTTTCTTAATACCATAGCCAAAAAAAAGCCCATAACCTAGTATAAGGGGGTAGTAGAGAGGCAGTCCTTTAAGAACACTAAAGATTAAATTTATAGAAAACAGACCCATAAGTAGATTTTCCATGGGTTTTGCCTCTTTCTAAAGGAGCTTTGCACCGGCTTTGAGAGTGCCGGCCAGAGCTGTGGCTGTCATTTCAAGATTTATCTTTGTATTCTCACTGTCCATGGCCTCTTTAAGGCTCACGGGACCCCGCTGAATACAAAAGAGTCCGTCAAAGAGATCGCTTTGCGCTATAAGTTGCCCGAAAAAGCCAAAGACAGCTTTGTTCTTTTTTTTACCTCGGCGGGCCAATTCTGTGGGGCCCTTGCCTTGAAGGCTTTGCTTATCAAAGCGGCCTTCGCCGGTAATAATGATATCAGCCCAGGCCAGATGCTCTTCAAAACCACAGAGCTCGGTTAAAAGAGAGAATCCCGGCTTTAGTTCTGCCCCGATAAGAAGCAGGGCAAAACCCAGGCCTCCCGCCGCTCCGGCTCCAGGGATATCTTTTACTTCTTTATCAAAGTGATTTTCAAGAAGAAGGGCGTAACCCTCCATGGCCCGGTCCACCCGGGCTATGTCTTCTATACCTAGTCCTTTTTGAGGACCATAGACCGTCGATGCCCCGTTACTTCCAAGAAGAGGATTATTCACGTCACAGGCTACAACAATAGGGGGTAGTGAAGTGATTTCCCCTGCTACACGATTTACCAGAAAAAGGCTATCAAGACAAGGACGAAGTTCCAACTCATCTTGGTAAAAACGAAGTCCCAGACTATGGAGAAGCCCCATGCCCCCATCATTGACTCCGGTGCCCCCTAGACCCAGAAGTATTTTTTCCGGCGAGAGGGAGCTGGCTAGTAGCAGTTCTTTGCCAAAGCCAAGAGAAGTGGCTTTAAAGACTTCTTTTTTTTCTTGAAGCCCTGCAGCCTGAGCTGCTTCAAAAAAGGCGATTTTTTCACTAAAGTAAATCTTTGAAAGAAGAGGCTTGCCGTAGAGGTCTTCTATGGGCTCCCGGTGGAGCTCGAGATCAAAGAAGTGGCTGAGCATTTCAAGTGTTCCCTCGCCTCCGTCGGCTAAAGGAAGAAGTCGAATCTCGGCTTGGGGTAATTTGGATCTAAGGCCTTTTTCTACGGCTCTAGCGGCCTCGATGCTTGATAGGCTTCCTTTAAAAGAGTCCATGGCCACAAGAATGTTAGACTTCATGGATGGGTTCTCCCCTTAGGAAGGCATTGAGATTATCCAGAGTGGTATTCATAATTCGCTGTCTTGCTTCCTTTGTTGACCAAGCAATATGAGGCGTAATGATCAAGTTTTTTACACCAAGAAGAGCAGAGTCCTTTTCCATGGGCTCGGTAGCCACAACGTCAAGGGCAGCTCCAGCAATAGTTCCTTCTTCTAGGGCCCTTATAAGATCCTCTTCTACAATAAGAGCTCCCCGGGAACAGTTAAGGATAAAAGCCCTGGGTTTCATAAGGGCCAGGGTGTTTTTATTTACAACCCCTAGGCTTTCTTCATTAAGGGAGCTGTGAAGAGATAGAAAATCGCTTTTTTGAAAAAGTTCTTCCAGTGAAACATAGGAGTAGGGAACATCCTTTTTTGTTCTGGAGTGATAGATGATTTCCATGCCCAGAGCCTGGGCAATCTGAGCAAAGGCAAGACCAATGCGGCCAAGACCAAAAAGCCCCA
>JAAYGQ010000222.1 GCA_012727635.1 Tissierellia bacterium
CCTTATTTTGAAATCACACCGACCCATAAAGCCAAAACTTGGCTTCTTGACCCCAGGGCACCCAAAGTCGAACCACCGGAATACATCAAAAATATTCGCGGGGTAGGAAGGAGATAAAAATGCAAGAAAAAGAAATTCTTCTTAGTGTACGAAATCTCGATGTCAACTTCGGCACAAAGAGAAAGCCTTTTCATGCCGTTAAAAATGTCTCCTTTGACATCTATCGTGGTGAGACCTTTGGTTTGGTAGGAGAATCGGGAAGTGGAAAGACCACCATTGGCCGGGCGATTTTGCGCATCAATTCTACCAGTGGCGGTGAAATTATTTATAAAGGCGAAAAAATATCGGGAAAGATTAGTAAAACTCTCGATCAAAAGGTAATCTCTGAAATTCAGATGATCTTTCAAGACCCTATGAGCAGCCTCAATGAGAGGGCCAAGGTAGACTATATTGTTTCCGAGGGCACCTATAATACGAAAAAAGGTATTTCTGCCAAAGAAAGAAAGAACTTGGTGGATGAAGCCCTTTTAGATGTAGGACTTCTACCGGATTTTGCTAGCCGTTTTCCCCATGAATTTTCCGGTGGACAAAGACAACGAATTGGCATAGCAAGGGCACTAATCATGGAGCCTGAGTTTATTGTTGCCGATGAACCCATCAGTGCTCTAGACGTTTCTATTCGGGCCCAAGTTCTTAATCTTATGAGTAAACTCCAAAAAGAAAGAGGGCTGACTTACCTTTTTATTGCCCACGATCTTTCGGTCATGCGCTTTATTTCCGATCGCATTGCCGTTATTAGTAAAGGCCAGCTTGTTGAGCTTGCCCCCTGTGAGGAGCTTTTTAAAAACCCCCTCCACCCTTATACTAAGGCACTGCTTTCCGTGGTACCCCAGCCGGATCCGGAAAATGAACGCAATAAAAAAATTCTTATCTATGATCCTTCTGAACATGATTATGAAAATGATCCTCCCAGTTGGATGGAGGTAACGCCGGGGCACTATGTCCAGGCAAATGAAAAGGAAAAAGAAAAATATTTAAAAGAGCTGGTCCTTGACTAAGGGCAAATCAAAGAGGTTATAAGTAACCTCTTTTTTTATTGCACCAAATTGGAAAACTTCCGTAAAACAGTCTGAAAATATGCGGAAAAAATTATACTTAGTAAAAGCGATGAAGAAATAGTCCAGGAGGAAAAGGGTGAATGATTTTTTTGGGCAAAGGCCGCAAAGGGGAATGGGATGAATAGATGTTGTGTTTTTCTTATTGTTTTTCTATTACTAATGATGGGAGGGTGCACTGTAGGAAAAGATGAAGAAGCTCCAGGTGATTTATACTTTACCTCCACCCAGGAAGAAAAAGAGATCGTCCTTGAAAGAGACAATGAGCAACCAAAACCCAATAGAGAGGAAATTATCCTGCAAAGGCGAGCAAGGCATGTAGGCAAAGAAAAAAACTCTCCAGTGGATAAAAACAAAGTGGATGCTAGCAAAAAAGAAGGAGCTCTCTTTATGGAGGAGGCGATAAAGGAGGGTGGAAAAGAAATTTATGAAAGCCAGGAGATTACAAAGGTTGAAGAGCCCGCTGTAAAGGAAGATCTAGAGGAAGAAACAAAAGAAAAGGAGCTGGAGCTAGAAGAAGAGCAGGAGTATATTTTCGAACCCTACTATAGCGCTCCCCTAGGAAGTCATGGCCTTTTTCCTGATAGTGATTCTGCTATGGAAGAGGGCTGGCGTATTAGTGAGATGGATGATCCCTCTAGCTATTTGGGTTTTACTCCTCGGGGATGGGAAGTATACCCAGTTTGGTATTATAGCTCCGCCGATGAAGCGGAAGTTTTTTACACCCTTAACTTTTACCACTAAGTTTGAGAGATATATCTTTATTTGGCTTGATAAAAAAGAAAGGACAGATGAATGAAGCGCAGAATGACAGCATTTTTTTTGATATTTTTACTTCTAGTTACAAACCTAGTTTCTTGGGCGGAGCTCCCTTCCCCTAAGGAAATAAAAGCACTAGGCTGGGATTATACTACTATGGATGAGAAACTAAAGGAGAATGGTTTTGGGCAGAGTTCAGCAAAAGAAGAAAATAAATGGACCCTAAATCTTTTAAGGATTCTTATTTGGGATGAAGAAAGGATTTTCGAGAAAGAAGTACTTGAAATGCAAACACAGCAGATCCAACTTAAAGAGCTCATTGGTGAAGAAGATGCATTTAAAGGCCTAAACAACTTTCCCGGGGGCCCTGTTCAGTATCTTGGCTACCGGAGTAAAAAAGGAGATCTTGAGAAAAAGCTCGGAGAAATCAATGTAGAGGACTTGGTAAATAAGGATGGTATCTACCAGCTTGTTCTTGAATACGAGCTTAAGCAAGAGGAGGAATTTGAAGAAGAGTTATTAAGAGAAATCCATGAGAGCTTAGGGAGGGAAATTAAAGAGGAGAGATCAGAAGACGAATTAGCAAAAACACAAGAATTAGAAGATGAGGCAATAGAAGAATTATCGGAAGGTATAGTTGAAGCTTTTGAAGAGTCATCCGAGGATGAGGAAAAACAATACGAGCCTAGAAAAAATGAAGATGAGCTCAAACATATAGATGTCTTCGGCGAGCAGGCCCTCTACCAGATTGTGATTCCTGGAGGGGGACTTTCTTTGGCGGCTCTTAGCGCTGGAGGAAGTAAAAATGTTAAAGTAATTCCCATTGATCCCAGTGGGAGTTGGGCTTTTTTCCATGTTTGGGACAAGACAAAAGATCCAGTAACCGGTGTGACTTCGACTTTTGCCTATTTTGAGCTTGATGATGGCAGCATTGGTTTTTGTCTGCACCCGGGTCTTAGTTCACCCCATGGGAATTTGCCCGTAGATATTTTTTCCAATAGTACCTTCAGAGATTTTGCAGAAAAGGTAGCGACGCTAGCCATAAGCTCCGGAGGCCTTCCTGGGTATTCCTTTGAAGAAAATTTTGTCTTTGCCCAGATGTATATTTGGAAAAACATTCCCTTTAGCAGTGGACCGGGAAGTCGTTACGCTTTGGATTTTAGATACCAGCACAGCCCCTTTGAGCAGAACACTGAAACTACGTCAAGATATCTAGGGTGGAAAGAAGAAATCGACAGGAAAATAAACAGCCTTGGTCAAATCTCCTTTGATGGGGATAGTCTGGAACTGGAAGTTGGTAAGGAATACAAAATCATCGACAAAAACAGCCAGCTCTTCAGTTTTAACATAAAGGGAGTCCCCGAGGGTCTCGCAGCGAGAAAAGAAGGCAATACACTGATTCTAAAAGCGACAAAACCACTGGAGACAAGGATAGAATTTTGGCAGGCCAGGGGAGATTATCCTTTACCTGAAATGACCTTTGTATTAAAGGGACCCAATAACACCTACCAGGACCTGGGCGTCTTTAAAGACCCCTTTGTTGCTAGCCTCAATGTGAAGGCAAGGCAGGGTCTTGGGAAATTAAAGATTATTAAAAAAGACGAAGGAGATAAGCTCCTGCCGGGTGCTGTTTTTGAAATTTCAGGGTCCAGTGATTTTAAAGAGGTCCTCGAAGAACTCATTACGGCAGAGGATGGGGCTATTGAAAGCAAGGAATATCCAGTAGATAGGTATCCTAAATTATATATTAGAGAAAAGAGTGTTCCCGAACCCTATATTCGAAGCAAAGAAATTATGGAAGTCACTCTGGAAGCCGGTGCAACCATTGAGCGGGTTTACACAAATGCCATCAAGAAGGTAAGGCTATCAAAAACCGACTTTGTAACGGGAAATCCGGTGCCAGGAGCGGTTATTGAGCTTACCGACGCTTTGGGAAATAAAACCGAATATACCACCGATAGCCAGGGTAGAGTAGACATTATTGGACTAAAGAGCGGAACCTATATCTTTAGAGAAATACTGAGCCCCCAGGGCTATATTCTTAATCCTGAGAGTTTTACTTTTTCAATTGATGAAGAGGGTAGTGTGTCAGGGATAAGGGAGTTCGTCAACGAGCCCACTAGGCTAAGGATTATTAAGACCGACAACAAAGATCTTCCTCTTAGCGGAGCTGGCTTTGAAGTGTATTTTTCCGGTGGGGAAAAAGATGGAAAGAAGCTATTGGCAAATTATGATGAGTTAAAGGGGCGCTACTGTGCCAATGCCCAGGGCAGTGAAACAGTACTGTACTCCGATGAAAAGGGAGAAGTTTTTTTGGATTATTTACCCCAGGGTAGTTTTATTGTAAGAGAAGTGAAAGCCCCTTTAGGCTTCAAACTGGGTACTGAGGGGTATGGGGTGGAAAAGAGTTTTGCTGTGGATGAGGAAGGTTTACCCAGCACAGATGCCCTACACTTTGTTAATGCACCTACGGAGGTTGTTCTGACTAAAAAAGATATAGTTACCGGCCAAGCCGTGGCCGGGGCTACTATAGAACTAACTGACGAAGAAGGATCCACTAAAAGCTATAGCAGCGATGGGGAGGGTCTTGTAAGAATAGTGGGACTTAAGCCGGGAAATTACCAGTTTAAAGAGATTCTAGCCCCTAGAGGTTATGTGCTAAATAAGAACAGCTTTCGCTTTACTATTGATCAAGGGGGCAGCGTGAGTGGAGTAACGGAATTCACCAATGAGCCCACTCGCCTTCACCTTATTAAAAAAGATAAAAATACAGGTAAGCCCTTAGCGGGAGCTGGCTTTGAAGTGTATTTTGTTGAAGGAGACAGCGCCGGTGAAGTTGTTAAAGCAATTTATGACAAAGAAAATAACCGCTATGTTGCCTCCAAGCAGGGGGAAAGCTTACTTATAAGCGATGATAAGGGCCAAGTATTTCTCGACTATCTTCCCCAGGGCCAGTATAGGGTCATAGAGAAAAAAGCAGCTGCCGGTTACAGCTTAGCCAAAGACCCTTCAGAAAAAGAAAAAAAATTAATTATTGATGATTTATCCAATGGACAGGGCGAGGCACTGGTTTTTTTCAATGAACCTACGGAAGTGATTCTTACAAAAAAAGATATGCTAACGGGTAAACCCCTTGCTGGAGCCGAAATCGAAATAATTTATGGAGGAAAAGCAAAGAGATATACCACCGATGAAAAGGGACAAATCAAGCTTGTCGGATTAAATACAGGAAGTTATACATTTAAAGAAAAAAAGCAGCCCAGTGGCTATATCCTTGAGAAGGAGAGTTTTGTCTTCTTTTTGGATGAAAAAGGAGATTTAAGTGGAGTTAAGGAATTTACCAATGAACCCACTCGTTTGATTATACAAAAAAACGACGAGAAAAATAAGGCCATGGAAGGAGTAGAATTTGAACTAATCGACTCCCAGGGAAAAGCGGTTAGAGCAGATTATGATAAAAAAAGTGGAGTTTATCAGGTCGGCGCCTCGGGTGGAGTAAAAAGCTTTATCACCGGTGATAAGGGAAGAATAACCATCGATTATCTTCCCCAGGGCCAATATCTTCTTAAAGAGCTTCGTGCTCCCCAGGGCTATAATCCCATTGGAGATAAGAAAATCCTTATAAAAGACCATGGTGTTACTTCGCCTTTGGTTCTTGATATTGTTAACAAGAGGGAGCTGCCAAAAACGGGACATCAAATTAATCATTTTTTTCTTATTATGACAGCCATTTTTATTTTATTAGGCTATATTACTCAAAAAAGAAGCCCAATTAAATAGTATTTTCAAAGAAATGTTTATGACAGAGTTCAAGAAAAAGGCCTCCGGCTTTAGAGGGTGATATCTTAGGATTTGTCAATAAGAGGAGTTTGCGCCTTGGAAGTTTTTGACCTACTTCGATTGGCCGCAAACCCTCTTTTTTTATTAGAGGGCCGTGGCTAAATCCGATGCCAAATCCAATTTTTACAAGGTCGATAAGCAAATCAATGCTGATTACTTCCACTTCAGGTTGGAATTTCAGTCGCTCTTTGCGAAACAGGTCATCTAAAAGCTGCCTAGTGGAGGTTTGCTGTTTTAAACTCACCATTGGATAGTCGAGGATTTCTATTAAAGAAAGTTTTTTATTAGGGATAGGGCTGTGCTCGGCGCAAAAGAACTGCTCATCCAGTTCCAGTAGGCCCAGGGTGGTTAAATCACTGTAGTCAGAGGCTTGTGCATTGACAAAGCCCAAATCTACCTGACCCGCCCGCACCATCTCAGCAATCATGGGTGAGGGCTGATTTGTTATATTTATATGTATTTGGGGGTATTTTTCCTTGTAGGACTTAAGCACCGATATAAGGTAGTGGCGACAGATGGTGTCACTGGCGCCCAGTACCAGGCTTCCTTTTTCAGCACTTTTATACTCCATCATAAGTCGCTGGGCATCTTCTAGGGTTTTGAAGACTTGTTCCAGTTCTTTGTAGAGGAGGCGTCCTTCCTCGGTAAGTTGAACCCGTTTGCCTCGGCGCAAAAAAAGTTCAATTCCCAAACTGGTTTCAAGTTTCTTAACGGACTGGGAAACCGAGGATTGGGTGACGAAAAGTTCTTCTGCAGCCCTGGTAAAATTTTCAAAGCGCGCAGCCATATAAAAACTATGATAGGATTCTAGATTTTGCATATAAGTGCTCCTTATTAAGAGTATTAATAAATACTATTATAATTATATATCAAAGTAGTATAAAATGGTATTAGGAGGATCCAGCATGAATCAAATATATATTGAAAAAAAGCCGGAATTCCGCTCTCATAATGAGCAGTTGAAGCGTGAAATCCAGGCCCTTTATGATTTTGAACTACAGGATTTACGTATTATCAATCTTTACTATAGACCTCAGGAATTTAGCGAAGAAATCATTAATAAGATTTTTTCCGAGCCAGCCCTAGATCTGATGTCTTCTTCTTTTACGCCACCGGCGGGTTATCGCGTTTTACGCACAGAATTTCTTCCGGGACAATTTGATCAAAGAGCTTTTTGGGCTTCAAAATGTCTAGAAATACTAGGGGAAGAAGAGGAGATTTATTCTTCTCATATCTATCTTTTAAAGGGTGTTTCCGAAGATAAATGGGAACAGGTAAAAAGCTTTTTTATCAACCCTGTGGAAAGCTATGAAAGAGAGCTTCAGGATTTTTCAGCCCCAAGTCTTCGCACCGACGAAGATATTACTTATAAACCAATGGAGGATCTCTTTGAAATTACAGGAGAGGATTTTTGTGCAAAATACAATTTAGCCATGGAAGGTGAGGATATCACTTATGTAAGGGATTATTTTGCAAAGGAAGGTCGACCTCCTAGTTTTAGCGAACTGCGCCTTATTGATACTTACTGGTCAGATCACTGTCGCCACACAACCTTTAATACTGAACTAAGAGAAATTGATTTTTCTATGAATAATCTACCTCTAGCTGAGAAGGTTTTTAATCACTACGATGAAAAGCGTTTATTATATACGAAAAAACCAAGAAGTTTGATGGATCTTGCCATCTTTAGCATTCGCAAAGAAAAGGCTGCCGGTAATTTGGAGGATCTTGAAGAAAGTGAAGAGATCAATGCCTGTAGCATTGAGAGACGTTTTGGCGATGAAGACTATCTTATCATGTTTAAAAATGAGACCCACAATCATCCAACGGAAATTGAACCCTTTGGTGGAGCGGCTACCTGTCTTGGCGGTGCCATTAGGGACCCTCTATCGGGGCGTAGCTTTGTATATCAAGCCATGAGAGTCACCGGAGCGAGAGATCCTAAGAATCCAAGAGTACTTCCGGGAAAACTTCCCCAGCAGATTATTACAAAAAGAGCGGCCCAGGGATATAGCTCCTACGGCAATCAAATCGGGCTCTGTGCAGGTCATATAAAGGAATACTATCATCCCGGCTTTGAAGCAAAACGTTTGGAAGCAGGGTTTGTGATTGCTTCAGCTAAAAGAAGCCATGTAGTTCGAGGGATACCCAAAAATGGTGATTTACTTCTTCTTTTAGGTGGTGCTACCGGAAGAGACGGCATTGGTGGGGCTGCGGGTTCCTCTAAAAGTCATCAGGAAGATGTAGCCACGGGAGCCGCCAGTGAAGTTCAAAAGGGCAATGCGCCAGAAGAAAGAAAACTACAGCGCTTTTTCCGCCTTGAAGATATTGGACCTAAAATTGTCCGCTGCAACGATCTTGGTGCCGGCGGGATAAGTGTGGCCTTTGGCGAAATCGCTCCAGGACTGCAAATTGAACTAAAAGAGGTACCGACTAAATATCAGGGGATTTACCCCTGGGAGATCCTTCTTAGCGAATCTCAGGAGCGCATGGCTTTGGTAATCGAAGCTAAGGATTTGGAACTCTTTAAGAAGCGTGCCCAGGAGGAGGACCTTAGTCTTACAATCCTAGGAGAAGTTACGCATAAAGAGCGATTTGTTGTAACCTATAAGGGAAAAACTTTAGTGGATCTTCGCCGAGACTTTATTGAGCAGGCCGGGGCGCCACGTAAGGCCAATGTTGCAGTTGAGCCTGTGGATTTGTCGGCCTATCCCTATGCTTTGGAAGTTGAGCAAGAAGAGCTTCGGAGCGCTTCACAACAAGGCCTTGTAGAAATGTTCGATAGCAGCGTTGGGGGACTGAATGTATTAAACCCCTACGGAGGAAAACGAAGGAAGAGCTTTGTAGACGGAATGGTTTCAAAAATTCCCGGGGTTGATACCGATGATGTGACCATTGCAACCCAGGGTTTTGATCCCTATTTGGCCCAGTGGAGTCCTTTCCATGGCGCCCAAATGGCGGTTATTCAGTCAATAAGTAAAAATATAGTTCTGGGGGGTGACCTAAAGGGACTGCGTTTGAGTTTTCAAGAATACTTTGAAGCCTTAGGAAAGGATCCTAAAAAATGGGCCAAGCCTTTCATGGCACTTTTGGGAGCCAACAGCATACTCCACCACTTTGGTTTAGCTTCCATTGGAGGCAAAGACAGCATGAGTGGTAGTTTTTACTGGGAAGGGGGGGAACTCCATGTTCCTCCCAGTCTTATCTCTTTTTGCGTCAATACAGGAAAACTTGCCGATGTGAGAAGTAGTGAGTTTAAAGCAGCGGGTAATGACCTCTATCTCTATGAGATTTCCCTGGATGCAAATTACTGCACTGATCTTGATGAAGCAAAAAAGACCTTGGAAGCTTATATCGCCGACCGCGGGAAAATTCTTTCTGCCAGTGTAGTCACTCTCAGTTTGTCCCAGGCAGCGGAAAACGCCTGCTTTGGCAATCATCTCGGATGCTCCCTTGTAGAAGATGGCTATCCTCTTGGGTCTATCCTAGTAGAAGTGGCTCCGGGGACTGTTCTTAGCGGTGGAAGGCTTGTGGGCCACACCTTAGAAAAACCAGAACTCCATATTAACGAAGAAGTAAGATGTCTTGATGAGTCTTTGGAAAAGAAGGAAGATTATCTTCGTCCCCTCTTCGAATTGGAAATGGTTAAGGCACCGGAAGAAGCCATGGAAAAAGGAAGTTACGAAAAACAAGATAAAAAAGATACCGTCGAGGTATTTATACCAATCTTTCCCGGTACCAATAGTGAAGATGAATTCGGAGACAAATTCGAAAAGGCTGGAGCTCAGGTCCATCGCTGGGTCTTTTCCACAGAAGATATGAAAAACTCTTTGACCACTCTTTCACAGAAAATAAGAGAATGTGACGTTTTGGCCCTGGCCGGTGGCTTTTCTGCTGCCGACGAGCCCGAAGGCAGTGCGAAATTTATTGCCACGGTCTTTAGAAACAAAGAAGTCAAGGAAGCCTTTCACGATCTTATAGATAGAAAAGGTCTGGTTCTTGGAATTTGTAATGGATTTCAAGCACTGGTAAAATTGGGAGTATTCTATAATGGGCGGATCGAAGAACCGGAAAATATCACCATGGGACTAACCTATAACCATATTGGAAGGCATCAATCCAATCTTGTGAGAACCCGCTGTCTTCACCAAAATTCCCCTTGGCTTTCCCGTGCCCAAGAAGGGAATTATTGGAATGTTGTTTCCCATGGAGAGGGCCGATTTTTCATGAATGAAAAAGATCGTGAACTACTAGAGTCAAGAAAACAAATTGCCACGGTCTATGTGGATAATCCCAATGGTTCAATGATGAATATCGAGGGGCTTGTTAGTCCCGATGGGCGTATCTTTGGGAAGATGTGCCATAATGAACGTATAGATGAAGGGTTCTTTATAAATGTCTATGATGGGAAAGATATGGATATCTTTTCTGCAGGCATTGAGCAGTTGAGGAGGTAAGAGTGAGAGTTGCAATCCTTATGGGAAGCAAATCAGATCTTCCAGTGGTTGAGAAGGCAGCTCAACTTTTAAAGGAATTTGGCGTTGAATATAAAATGAGAATTCTGAGTGCCCACAGAACTTTAGACGCTACTTTGGAGTTTGTGCGCGGGGCTAAGGAGGAAGGCTATGGAATCATTATTGCGGCGGCGGGAAAAGCGGCTCATCTTCCCGGTGTTGTGGCAGCAGCCACAGATCTTCCTGTTATAGGCATTCCCATGCAGACCTCGATGATGGGGGGCATGGATTCGGTGCTTAGCATTCTTCAAATGCCCGCGGGAATTCCTGTAGCTACAGTGGGTGTTAATGCTGCTGAAAATGCCGCTCTACTAGCACTACGCATCCTTGCTCTCTCCAATGAAGCCCTTGCCACATCCTACAAGGTTTATGTGGCACAGATGGAGAAAAAAGTTTTGATGGACGATAGTGGATTGGAAACCGAGAATGAATAACTTTTTCGATAAGCTTCATGAAGAATGTGGGATCGTAGGAATCTATTCTAAAACCTATCAGCACCTGGGGCCGCTTATTTATGATGCCCTTATAAGCCTGCAACACCGAGGCCAGGAAAGTGCCGGTATTGCTGTCTATCATGAGGGCGTCATGATGCATTATAAGAACATGGGCCTTGTTCGTGACGTTTTCAATGAAGAAAACCTACGCCCCTTTAATGGCAATGTGGGGATTGGTCATTGTCGCTATTCAACTATTGGTAGTGCAGAAAGAAGAAATGCCCAGCCACTGGTTGTTGAATTTAAAGCAGGAACCATGGCCCTTGCCCATAATGGGAATTTAATCAATGCTGTACAAATCCGCGGAGAGCTTATCGATGAAGGCTTTAGCTTTACCTCTACCAGTGACAGTGAGATTATAATAAAACTCATTGCCATCCACTACAAGGGAAACCCTTTGGAAGCCATTAAAAAGGCTTTAGCCCAGGTTGAAGGTGGCTACGCCCTGGTCTTAATTGTCGAAGGTAAGCTCTATGGAATAAGAGATCCCTATGGTCTCAGGCCTCTTGTTTTAGGGCAAACAAAAAAAGGTGATTACATTTTAGCCAGCGAAACCGTTGCCCTGGACCTTTTAGAAGCCACTTTTATTCGTGATGTGGACAAGGGAGAAATCATTGAGATTGACGATTCAGGTTATCATTCTCACTATTTTGATACAACGAAGCCAATGAATCTCTGTGGTTTTGAATTTGTTTATTTTTCTCGACCCGACAGTGATCTGGCTGGAAAAAATGTTTATCAAGTCAGAGTTGAACTGGGGAAAATTTTAGCTAGGGGAGACAAAGAAAAGTATGATCTTGTTGCCGCAGTACCAGAAAGCGGTGTCCCTGCTGCCATCGGCTATGCTATTGAGTCGGATACGGTGTATTCCAGTGTCTTTATCAAAAACAAATACATTGGTAGGACCTTTACCGATCCTACCCAAGAGGGCAGAGAACGTATGCTCCGGCTTAAATTAAGCATTCTTAAGAGCAATATCCAGGGAAAGAGAATTGTTATAGTGGATGACTCTATTGTTAGGGGAACCACCCTTCGCAGTATTATTTTTGAACTGAAGAAGGCAGGAGCTAAGGAAGTTCATGTGAGAATCAGCTCTCCACCCGTTGGTTTTTCCTGTTTTTTTGGCATCGATACTCCCAGCAAGAAATCTCTTATTGCCGCCAATATGTCGGTGGAGGAAATCGAGGAATATATTGGTGCCGACAGTCTACGCTTTTTAACTTCCGATGAATTTGTCGAGGGCGTTGGACTTCCTGAAGATAGCCTATGCAAGGCCTGCTTTAGTGGGGAATACCCCATGAAAGTTCCTAAAACCCATAATAAATATGTTTTCGAGAAATACTAAGGGCCCGAGAGGAGGAAGCGGGAAATTTGCCTGCTAAACAAAGATGAAAATAAGTTATAAAGATGCCGGTGTCGATGTCGATAGGGGCCAAGATGCGGTAAAAGAAATGAAATCCTTTGTCGAAGCAACCCAGGGCCCAGAGGTTCTAACAGAGCTGGGATCCTTCGCCGGGCTCTTTCTACTGCCTTCGGGGCTAGAAGAACCGGTCCTTGTTAGTGGTACCGATGGGGTAGGAACAAAGATACTTATGGCTAAAGCTACGGGCTTTACTGAAAATATTGGTCAGGACCTCGTTGCTATGTGCGTCAACGATATTCTATGCCATGGGGCCAGACCTCTATTTTTTCTTGACTACTTGGCTTCGGCCCATTTAGATCCGGCGGAAGTGACCAAGGTGGTGGCCTCCATTGCCAGGGCTTGTAAAGCAGTGGGATGCGCCCTTATCGGCGGCGAAACAGCCGAAATGCCCGGTATGTATCAGCCTGGGGACATGGACATGGCAGGCTTTTGTGTGGGCATTCAGGAAAGAAAAAAACTGATTACAGGAGAAAATATAAAGGAAGGGGACTGTATTATAGGTCTTGCTTCCAGCGGTTTTCATTCCAATGGTTATTCTCTTCTTAGAAAAATTTACATTGACTATTATCCCCAATATCTTGAAAAATATGGAAAAGAGCTTTGTGAACCTACCATACTCTATGTAAAGCCTGTTCTTGCTCTAATAGAAAAATTAGAAGTTCTGGGAATCAGTCATATAACCGGTGGTGGCTTTTATGAGAATATTCCAAGAGCCCTACCCAAGGGACTAAGCTTTGATGTGGACACCAACTTATGGCACAGAAGCGCAATTATTGAACTTACAGCAAAACTGACAGGCCTTGGTAAAGAAGAGCTTTACAGCACATTTAACATGGGCATTGGCATGGTGCTGGTGGTCAAACAAGAAAATAAAGACCAGGTACTGGACTTTTTAGAAAAAGAAGGATTAAAGGCCTGGGAAATAGGAAAAGTGATTTCCGGGGACAAAGGCATCCTTCGATGAGAATTGTTATCTTTGCATCGGGAAGTGGATCCACCTTTTCCTACTTTGCCCAGCATCAAAAGGGCTATTCTATTGTAGCCCTATTTTGCAATGTAAAGACAGCTGGCGTGGTTTTAAAGGCAAAGGCCCTAGACATACCAGTTGTTTATGTGGATAAAGATCGGCAGTGGAAAAAAGAGCTAGATCGACTTGCACCGGATTATATTTTACTGGCGGGGTATTTAAATATTGTTCCCGAAGATGTGGTGGAGGCTTATAGTGGGCGCATCCTCAACATTCATCCCTCTTTGCTTCCAAAGTATGGAGGAAAGTTCTTCTATGGCGAGAGAGTTCACCGGGCCGTACTGGAAGCCGGAGAAAATGAAACGGGTTCCACGGTGCATCTTGTGGATAAGGGTATAGATACCGGTAGAATCCTTGGCCAGGTCAGGGTTCCTGTTTATAAGGACGACACCGTTGAGACTTTATCCACCAGGGTTCAAGCGGCTGAAAAACCCCTATATTTAAAAGAATTTTTACGTTATGGAGGGATTAAATGCGAGCATTAATTAGTGTTTACGACAAAAGCGGACTGGAGAAGCTTCTTCCGATCCTCGTCCAAAAAGGGTATGAACTGATCAGTACCGGGGGAAGTCACCACTATATTAAAGAACTTGGCTATGATGTAATAGCCGTTGAAGAAATTACCGGAGCGCCAGAAATTTTAGGTGGTAGGGTGAAGACACTGCACCCTAAGATTCATGGTGGACTACTGGCTTGTATGGATAATGAAAGCCATATAAAAGAATTGAATGATCATGGGATAAAACCCATTGAGCTTGTGGTTTGCAATCTATATCCTTTTACAGATAAGGTAAAAGAAGCCCTGAGTTTTGAAGAAAAAATTGAATTCATCGATATCGGTGGACCTAGTATGCTTAGGGGAGCTGCGAAAAATCATCGTTTTGTAAGTGTTCTTTCAAGTCCTGGCCAGTATGATGAATTCATTGAGCGCCTTGAAGGGGGAAATCTCAATGAAAGCTATAGAAGAAAACTGGCAGCAGAGGTTTTTGCTCTTACTGCGGCCTATGATAGCGCCATTGCAAAGTTTCTCTCTGGGGAAGATTATCCCCAGAACTTGACCTTGAGCTATGAAAAGCGTGGGGAGCTTCGCTACGGTGAAAACCCCCATCAGAGGGCGGCTTTTTATGTGAATCCTTCTCAAGGCGGATTTCTTACGGACCTTGACGTTCTTTGGGGCAAGGAACTTTCCTATAATAATTACAGAGATATGGAAGTCGCCTGGGAACTTTCCCAGGAATTTACAGGCATTTGTGCAGTAGCAGTAAAGCATAATACACCCTGTGGAGTAGCACTGGGTGAGAGCTGCCAAGAAGCCTATCAAAAAGCCTTTGACTGCGATCCGGTTTCTGTCTTTGGTGGTGTTGTTGCCATCAACAGCCAGGTAGATGAGAAAACTGCCCTGGCTATGAATAAAACTTTTTTAGAAATAGTTATGGCACCAAGTTTTACACCGGAAGCTTTAAAAGAACTTATGAAGAAAAAGAATCTTCGTATCGTTCTTGTCCACCCTGCAGCTGGGGTAGAGCAAAACTTCATGAGTCTTGGAGGTGGCCTGCTTGTACAGGATAAGGACAGATCCTTTATTGAGGAGCCAGTTTGTGTAACAAAGCGCCAACCAAGCCAGGAAGAAAAAGAGGAGTTACTTTTTGCCATGAGGGTTGTAAAGTATGTTAAAAGCAATGCCATTGTGGTCAGTGAAAATAAAGCTGCCCGGGGTATTGGTGGAGGCAGTGTCAACCGGATTGATGCGGCAAAATATGCACTGGAGCATGCTCCCGGAGCCAAAGTTCTAGCTTCCGATGCTTTCTTTCCATTTTCTGATGTCGTGGCTCTGGCTGCGCAAAAGGGAATCAAAGCTATTATTCAGCCCGGTGGATCCCTTAGAGATCAAGAGTCCATTGATCTTTGTGATGAGATGGGAATTACCATGCTCTTTACCGGGATGCGACACTTTAAACATTAAGGAGACAAAATGAAGATACTTCTAATTGGTTCAGGAGCTAGGGAACACGCCCTGCTCTATGCTATGAAAAAGAACCACCCTGATTATGATTACTTTGCTATGCCGGGAAATCCTGGTATGAAAATACCCAGCTTGGAAGAGGCTGCAGCAATGGAGCTGAAGTGGGATCTTGTGATTATCGGACCCGAGGATCCTCTGGCTCGAGGAGTAGCCGATGATTTCAGAAAAAAAGGAATCCTTGTTTTTGGTCCTGGAGCCGATGCGGCTGCCCTTGAGAGCAGCAAAATTTTCAGTAAGAACTTTATGCAGAAATACGATATTCCCACAGCCGCTTACAAAGAAGCTCGCACTTATAAGGATGCGCTAAATGTTCTTATGAAATTTTCAGATCCACCGGTAATTAAAGCCGATGGTCTTGCCGGAGGCAAGGGCGTTTTTCTTCCCGAGAGCATCAATGAGGCCCATTCCATTCTCGAGGCTTTAATGGTGGAAAATCTATTGGGTAGCAGTGGTTCAAAAGTATTATTCGAAGAAAAGCTTGAAGGTCCTGAGATTAGCTTCTTCTATTTGGTAAACAAACAAGGTTATAAATATCTTGGCAGTGCCAGGGACCATAAACGTGCCTACGATGGAGGAAAAGGACCAAATACCGGAGGGATGGGAACCTATTCGCCAGTGCCCGATGTGGACGAAAAAGATATGAAGCAAATCGACGAGATAATGGAAAGAACCTATAGGGGAATCCTGGCAGAGAACATGGATTATCGAGGAGTCGTATTTATAGGCTGTATGCGTACAAAAGAGGGACTTAAAGTCTTAGAATACAATGTGCGTTTTGGTGATCCAGAGACGCAAGTTCTAATGGCACGGCTGGAAAGCGACTTTTTAGAGCTGGCTATGGCAGTGGCTAAAAACGAGCTTATACCGGAAGTCCTTTTAAAGGATCAGGTAGCGCTTTGTGTTGTTCTTGCTTCCAAGGGTTATCCCAATGAAATTCTTAAAGATCAGCCCATTGAAATAGGCAATCTCGAAGAGGATATTCTTCTCTTTTCCGGTGGTACAAGCCTCCTTGATGGGGTACTAGTAAATAGCAGTGGACGAGTTTTTTCCTTGGTTGCTCTAGGAGATAATTTTGAGCAGGCCCGAGAAAAAGTCTATGGATCTATTGATAGAGTCAAGTTTCAAGGCATGTGGTACCGTCGAGATATTGGTGAAAATCTTATTTAGTTTTGCCTTGTAACCACGGGCTACTTTCCTTTATAATTAAAGGTATAGAGCTTTCCTAATCCATCAAAGTTCACTCACATTATTAAGAGCAAGGAGCATGAATGAAAAATATTGCCTTTTACTTAACCCCAAAAATAAATGTTATCTTTGAATATACCGACGCCAGTATGCGCCAACTTTTTGAAAAGATGGAGCACCACTATTACACTTCTATTCCTATACTTAATGAAAAGGGTCATTATATTGGTACGATTACCGAAGGAGATATTCTTCGAAAAATTAGTAAGAAGGAAACCATTTCATTTAAAGATATGGAAAATATATTTGTAAAGGACATAAAAAGAAGCAAACTCTATTCCCCTGTTTCTATCGATGCTGACTTTAATGATCTTTTAGATGTTATCGCCCATCAAAACTTCGTCCCCGTCATTGATGATCAAGGAGTATTTATTGGCATCGTGACACGAAGTGCTATATTATCGAGCATTCAAAAGTTAACAAAGTAGCATTGGGTACAATGCTACTTTTATAAAGGGGGCATGGTTTGTATAGTGATGAGCTTTTAAAAAAGTACTTCAAGTATTTCATCCTCACAGTCTCAGTAACGGTTCTGTTACTGGGTTTTTTGTGGTTGAATTTTCTCTATACTCGCCACCAGAGAAGCCTAGAAGATCTTGCACAAAGCATTGGTGAATCCCTTCAGGATGAAGTAGAGCAAAAAGCCCACCTTTTGCGCTTGAGGGGTGAATCAATTTATCACCAGGCAAGAAGCGATATAGAAATGGATCTCGTAAACCGCGGAGCAATATTAAGAGTGGGGATTCATGATGTACTATTTGATTCCTCAGGAGATGCCCAGCAAAGAGAAAAAGAAATTTCGAGTATTGTAAAGAATATAACTTTCCAGGACACTTATGAAGTTTATCTTTCACTAAAGGATCTAACCCTGGGCAATCCTCTAAAACAAACAGAGTCCCTTAAAGAAGGTGTAAATGAACTAGGTACCCATCTGGTCTACTACGCTATATCTCCCAGTTTAAACCTGGAATTTTACGTCTACACTAAGCATGATGATTTTATAAAAAAACGAATGGTAGAAAACTTTCAAGACTTCATATTATGGGATACGGGAATGTATATTCGCAGTGAAGAAGGGGAGCCGATTCTTCCCTTACAACAAAGTGCTTCCGGCGAAGAGGGCTTCTCCTTTGAAGAATACAGTCCTGAGACAGGATTTCATTTTGGCTATTTTATTTCTGAAAGCCAGCTAGAAGAGCGCATAGAGGAGCAGCGAGATCTTTTTTCTCTATTTTTGAGAAGCCACATATGGGAAGTTGTTGCCTTTCTTTTTATTTTTGTAATTACAAGCACTGTCATATACAAAATGATTATCCATCGTATGGCAGATTACTATACAGCCCTTAATGAAGAGATATTAGAGGCCTATAGGAACAAGCATCTTTTGAGTGACAACCCAAGATTTCAATATTTTGCGCTGGGAGACTCCTTTGATTCCATTCTCAGAGAATCTGAAACCCATGAGAAAGGGGACAAAGAAAAAATAAAAAGCCTTAAAGAGGAACTGAAAAAGGGTAAGCTGGAACGGTTGCTATTAGAAAGAAAAATTATGCGTCTTTCTGAGCTACCCTATACAAAAACGAATCTTCCCCATTACACCATGGAAAGTTTTTCGCCCAAAGAGCTTATAAGTGAAGTTCACCGTAGAATAGACCCTGAAGCCAGCATGCTTATTAGAGGCAGCGATGGGTTATTAATTAATGACATGGGCTTATTTAAGGCCCTTGTTGAGGAAGTCTTCCAGCTTACCCGGGAAGACGATCGCTCCTACACTGTTGAAATTCTCAGAGATAGTGGACAAATGTTACTGTTTTTTTCCCTTCATGGCCTAAACCATATTGAAGATAAAAAAATGCAGGAACTAAAGAAGCGGGCCGAGCTTCTTGACGGCGTTTTTCAACGCCATCAGATGGAGGCCCACACACTACACCTTGTCCTTTCTTTGAGTGATGCATAGAAACGAGGAAAAATGAAGATAGATGGATTGAATCCACAGCAAAAAGAAGCTGTTTTGGCAGAAAAGGGACCCTTGCTTATTATGGCAGGCGCAGGTTCGGGAAAGACTAGGACCTTAATTACAAGGATTGCCTCCCTTATTGAACGCGGCGTCCCTGCGTGGAGGATCCTAGCCATCACCTTTACCAACAAAGCGGCTCGGGAAATGAAAGAACGTCTGGATGATCTTGCTGGAATTGAAGCGTCTTCTCTGTGGGTAGGTACTTTTCATGGTATTTCACTGCGCATACTTAGAAAACATGCCGGTCTTATTGGTTATGAAAGTGATTTTGTAATCTACGATTCAACAGACCAGAGGGCTCTTGTTAGCCAATGTTTAAAAGAACTGGATATGGACACCAAAATATACCCTCCTAAGATGGTGCGAGGTCTTATCGGCCAAGCCAAAAGTCGTATGCTACGTCTGAGCCAGTATAAAGATCACCTTGATGAGGATATGTGGGATCTTTTTTTACTTTATGAAAAAAAACTCCGAGAATATCAAGCCGTAGATTTTGATAATATACTATTTCGCTTGGTTGAACTTTTCGAGAAAAACGAAGACATTCGTAGAAGCTATGAAGAAC
Source organism: Tissierellia bacterium (assembly GCA_012727635.1). GTDB lineage: Bacteria > Bacillota > Clostridia > Peptostreptococcales > Acidaminobacteraceae > DTU036. The sequence continues at coordinate 19,023 of JAAYGQ010000222.1, forward strand.
GCTTTCATGAAGTCTTGGTGGATGAGTATCAAGACACCAATAAGATTCAGTATCATCTGGTGCACCTTCTAACAAAGGCTAAGAAAAACATTGTCGTTGTCGGTGATATTGACCAATCAATTTATGGTTGGCGAGGGGCCGATATTCGAAACATCGTAGAGTTTAAAAAGGATTTCCCCGGAGCTAAAGTTATTACTCTGGAACAAAACTATAGAAGCACTAAACGAATATTGGCTGCAGCCAATGCTGTGATAGAAAACAATCCTTCGAGGCCAAAGAAAAACCTTTGGACGGATTTGGAGGTTGGCGATAAGATATTTTTATTTAATGGAAGAAGCGATCAGGAAGAAGCCGATTATGTACTGGCGGGTATTTTGTCGGATCTTAAAGCTGGGGTACCCGCTAAGGAAATAGCGATTTTATACCGCACCCATGCCCAGAGCAGGCTTTTTGAAGAAAGGCTCAGAAGGGCTGATATACCCTATCAGATTTATGGGGGCCAACAATTCTTTGAGCGCAAAGAAATTAAAGATGTACTGGCCTATCTTAGAGTTCTAGTTAATCCCAGGGATGAAATTTCAATCCTGCGAGCCATGGGTATACCAAAAAGAGGCTTGGGAGATGGAAGTATAGCTAAGATTTCTGATTATGCAGCCCAGGAAGGTTTGGGTTTTTATGATGGCGCTCTTAAGGGACTGAGAGAAGAAGTATTTACAAAAAGGATTTCCACTTCCTTGGAAAACTTTTTAAATCTTTTTGAAGAAGCAAAGATAGATTTAAAAGAAAGCGAGCCCTATTTGCTCAGTGTGGAACTTCTCGAAAAAGCCGGTTATCTACCCATGCTGCGAAACAGCAAATTTATTGAAGATAAGGGCAGGCTGGAAAACGTCGAGGAGCTTCTAAGCGACATCGCTTCTTTCTACGAAAGGGGTGAAGGTGGGCTAGAAGATTACCTTCTCAATATTGCTCTGCTAACAGATATGGATGATGAGCACTCAGAGAACCCCGTTATGCTGATGAGTCTACACAGTGCCAAGGGTCTCGAGTTTAGCCATGTATATTTAGTGGGTATGGATGAAGACCTTTTTCCTTCTTTTTTAAGTAAAGATAGCGATGAAGAAATGGAAGAAGAAAGACGTCTTTGTTATGTGGCCATCACCAGAGCGATGAAGAAACTAGTTCTAACCCGGGCAGATACGAGATTTCGCTTCGGTCAGCCCCAATGGATGATGGCGTCGCGCTTTATCGGAGAAATACCTCAGGAACTTCTTTATACTGAGGGAAAAACCAAGGGCAACTCCTTTCAAAGAACCATCCCCTTTGGAGCCGACAAAAAAGGGGAGGCCAGTGATTTTAGGGCAGGGGATAAAGTATTCCATAAAGTATTTGGAAAGGGCATTGTTGTGGGCATTCAAAAAGATAACAAGAAAATACAGGTGGCCTTTGAAACAGCCGGTTTCAAAGAGCTCCATCTTGACTACGCTCCGCTGAGGAAAGAAGCATGACAAAAGAAGAATACAAAGGCCTTGTTGAGGAGCTAAAAAGACACAGTCATCTATACTACGTCCTTGACCAGCCCGAGATAACGGATTATAATTACGACCTTCTTTACAAGGAGGTGGAGAAAATAGAGCGGCAGCATCCCCAGTGGGTCGATGGCGATTCGCCTACCCAAAGGGTAGGAGGGGAACTGCTTTCCGGTTTTGTCAAAGTTGCCCACCCAAGACCCCTGGGGAGTCTTGATAATTCATTTAACGAAGCGGATCTCATAAATTTCGCCCGGCGAGTTGAGATGCTGGGGGAGAGCACCGATTACGTCCTTGAAGAGAAAATCGATGGTCTTAGTGTCGTTCTTCATTATCGCCGGGGTCGTTTTATTCTAGGGGCTACCCGAGGGGATGGACTCCAGGGTGAAGATGTAACACAAAATCTGCGTACCATTCGCACCATTCCTCTGGAGCTAGGTGAAGAGGTGGATCTTGTAGTCAGAGGTGAAGTATATCTTCCTAAAAAGCAATTCCTACGGTTGAATAAGGAGCAGGAAGAAGCGGGTAAAGCACCCTTTGCCAACCCAAGAAACGCCGCTGCCGGAAGCATTCGTCAGCTTGATAGTAAACTTGTAGCCCGGCGTGGACTCTCGATTTTGGTGTTTGATCTTATAGAAGGACCAAGTTTTAGCCATCACGATCAGAAACTGGCCTATCTTAAAAATTTAGGATTTAAGGTGATTACCACCCAAATCTATGAGAATATTGAAGGGATAATAGATAGAATTCCTATATTTGAAAGGGAGCGTACAACAAAAGATTACGAGATAGATGGGTTGGTAATAAAGGTAAATGAAGAAGACCTCCAAAGGAAACTTGGCGAAACTAGCAAAGCGCCCCGGTGGGCCATAGCCTATAAATTTCCTCCGCAGAGAGCACGAACAAAACTTATTGATGTGGTTTGGAGCGTAGGTCGTACGGGAGTGGTAACCCCAACGGCTATCCTAGAGCCCGTGCACTTGGCGGGAACCAAGGTACAAAGGGCCAGCCTTCATAATGTGGATTATATAAAGGAAAAGGATATTCATATCGGCGATGAGGTTTTTGTAGAGAAGGCCGGTGAGATCATTCCTCAGGTTATTGGTGTTGATCCACTAAAGCGAGAAGGCTATTTTCCGGTAGAAATCCCTAAGCTGTGTCCTTCCTGCGCTAGCACCCTGGTTCATCTTGATGATGAGGTGGCACTGCGCTGCGTAAACGCAACCTGTCCTGCTAAGCTTCTGCGGTTGCTGGAACATTTTGTTTCCAGGGATGCCATGGAAATTCAGGGTTTAGGCCAGCGAATCCTTCTGAGTTTTATGGAGGGCGGCTATCTGAAAAGTCCCGAAGATCTTTATCATTTGAAAAAATATCGAGAAGAACTCATCCATTTGCCAGGATTTGGTGAAAAGTCCATTGATGGCATTCTTGAGCAAATTGAAAAGAGCCGCGAAAAAACTCTAGATCGACTACTTTTTGGTTTGGGCATTCAGCATATTGGTAGAATAGCAGCAAGAGCTCTGGCTCTTCACTATAAAAATCTACAGGAGCTAAGAGGAGCCAAGGAGGCGGAACTCATTGAGATTGAGGGAATTGGACCCATCCTTGCAAGATCCTTAGAAACATATTTTGAAAATGAACAAAACCATGAGTTTCTGGATCATCTTGAAAGACTAGGTCTAGGAGTACCTTTAAAAGAAGAGGGTGCTGATAGAAACTTTGAGAATCTACGTTTTGTGGTAACGGGAAGTTTTCCCCTGCCTCGTAGAGAGATTGAGTCCGCTCTTACCCGGGCCGGAGCAAAGGTATCTTCATCGGTGTCTAAGAACACAGATTATCTGCTTCTGGGCGAAAATCCCGGCAGTAAGCAGGAAAAAGCTATAGAACTTGAAATTAAAATTCTAAGTCTTGACGAGATAAAAGCCCTGGGCTTGGAAATAGATTAGGGGTATTCAATGTATGTAGGAAAACTTACTACCGAGGATTTGCATCGTCTTGTCCTCTCAAAAATAAAAAATCATCGTCCAACCACAAAGATGGGGCCTGGTGTAGGTCTTGATGTGGCCTATTTGCAGTTTGGAGATGAACTAATGGCTGTTGCCAGTGATCCCATTACTGGTGCGGGCATAAACATCGGTTCCCTAGCGGTTCTTATCGCCTGCAATGATATTTCAGCTGGGGGAGGCGAACCGCTGGCTGTTATGATTACCATGCTTTTACCTCCACAAATAAAAGAAGAAGAAATTTCTGGTATTATGGAGCAAGCCCAAGATATGGCCACAAAACTAAATGTCGACATATTGGGAGGGCATACAGAGATTACCTCGGCTGTAAACCGCGTAGTACTATCCCTCACGGCCATAGGCCGTGTGCAAAAACCCCTGGAAGGGATTAAAGCGGGAGATGCCATTGTGATGACAAAATCCTTGGGTCTTGAAGGGGTATCTATAATTGTAGCGGAAAAAGAGGAAATAAGAGCTCACCTTAGCCTGGCGGAAATTGATGATGCTCGCAAAATGGGTCAGCAACTCTCTATTGCAAAAGAAGCTCGGATTGGCCTAAAGTATGGGGTTCATTTTATGCATGATATCACCGAGGGAGGCCTAGTGGGAGCTTTAACGGAAATGTGTTATGAGAGCGATCTTGGTTTTCTTGTCGATGCATCAAGGGTGCCCATACACGATGTTACAAAAAAAGTCGCTAGCTTTTATGATCTGGATCCCTATCAGCTGATCAGTTCCGGGTCTCTTCTTATGACTCTTTCAAAAGAAAAGGTAGAAGCACTTCTTAAAGAGTTACATGCCCAGGGTATAGAGGCCTCCCATATAGGGGAATTTCGACTGGATCAAAGAAAAATCCTTCGATTCGATGAGGATATTGAGGTAGAGCCCAAAGCAGGCGATGAGCTCTACAAGGTAATGGGGTAAACTATGCGAAAAATAGAGTTCGTTTGTGGATTTACCCGCCATGCCCATGGCAGTGTACTGGCAATCTTTGGAGAGACCAAAGTTCTTTGTACTGTGTTTGCAGAAGAGGGTTCTCCTAATTTTTGTCCCACCGAAGAAGGTTGGCTAACGGCGGAGTATTCAATGCTTCCCGGCTCCACCTTTACAAGGAAAAAAAGAAGAACAATTTCAGGTGAAATTGATGGAAGAACCGTCGAAATACAAAGGTTAATTGCAAGAAGCCTGCGCTCGGCTCTGGATTTTTCGGAGCTAGGTCCCATGACGCTGCAGGTGGACTGTGACGTTTTACAGGCCGATGGTGGTACCAGAACTGCAGCGATTTCCGGAGCCTATGTGGCCCTTCGTCTTGCCATTGATGATCTTATGCAAAAGGGATACCTGCGTAGCAATCCCCTGCAAAAAAAACTAGCTGCCGTAAGTGTGGGCATTGTCGATGGTAAAAAAGTGTTAGATCTTAGCTTTCAGCAGGATAGCCGGGCCGAGGTAGATCTTAATGTAGTTATGGATGATGAGGGAGAGTTCATTGAAGTCCAAGGCACTGGAGAACGCTCCAGTTATTCGAGGAAGCAATTAGAGGATATGCTGGATATGGCCAAGGAAGGCATCGAAGAAATTATCAGAAAGCAGGATGAGGCCTATGAAGACTATCGTCGTAGCCAGCCACAACTCTGGTAAAATCGAAGAAATTCGTTATATCCTCCGACACTGGAAGGTGAAACTTATTGGTTTACACGAACTGGGCTTTCACGATGAAATCCCAGAAGATGGTAAGAGCTTTCGCGAGAATGCCCTCATTAAGGCTAGAGAAATAAAAAAGCTTACGGATTTCCCTGTGCTTAGTGATGATTCGGGGATGCTTGTAGAAGCCATGGGTGCAAGACCCGGAATCTATACGGCCCGCTATGGCGGGGATATATCCTTTGGTGAAAAAAGAAAGAAAATGTTAGAGGAAATGAAGGGTATAGAGAACAGAAATGCTTTTTTTGCCTGTGAGATTGCTTTTTTGTATGGGGATAGGGAGTTTACCCAGCTGGGGCTTTGTTTTGGCGAAGTCGCCCAGGAAGAAAGGGGAGACTTTGGTTTTGGCTTTGATAGTATCTTTTATTATCCTCCTCTAGATAAAACCTTTGGTGAGTTGCCCATGGAGGAAAAACACAATCTTTCCCACCGCTGGGACGCTTTGCATCGTTTGGAGGAAAAACTTAAAAATGAAGGTATTAGTTATCTCCGATAGCCATGGGGACCAAAAAACAGTTGAGGAAATCATAAGAAAAGAAAAACCTGATTTAAGTCTTCATCTGGGTGATTTTGGTAGAGACCTAAAAGAAGGGATCAGCGTTCGTGGTAATTGTGATGGACTAAGTCACTTTCCCTTAAAGAGAATTCTCGAATTAAAGGGCCACCGAATTATGATGAGCCATGGTCATAAAGAAGGGGTTAAGAGAGGTCTTAATAATTTGTACTACCATGCCAAGGAGCAAGGGGTTAATATCGTTCTTTTTGGCCATACCCATCTTCCCTTACAAGAAAGAATAGGGGATATACTCTTTTTAAACCCCGGAAGTGTATCTTTGCCTCCTCCAGGAAGAAAAGGATCCTATCTTATTTTGGAACTGGAGCAGGGAAAGATAGAGGCGCAGTTTGAACAAATTATGGATTAAGTATAAAACGTAACAATAACTTAGGGTTTTACAGTTGACTTTTATGGCATTTTTCTGTAGTATTAGGGTTGCTGTCGGGGTGTAGCGCAGTTTGGTAGCGCACCTGGTTTGGGACCAGGGGGCCGCGGGTTCAAATCCTGCCACCCCGACCATTTTAATATGGCGGCTATCGTCAAGAGGTTAAGACACAGGATTGTGGCTCCTGTATTCGAGGGTTCGAATCCCTTTAGCCGCCCCATTATAATATTTGCGCATATAGCTCAGCAGGATAGAGCACCTCCCTCCTAAGGAGGGGGCCGGGGGTTCGAATCCCTCTATGCGCGCCACGAAAAAGAAACAATGTTTCTTTTTTTGTAGCTAGAGGCTTAATCTAAAAAGGCTCTTTAACATTTAGTGTTGGTGACCTAGAATAGAGCAAGTAAGTGGTGTAGCCTTTTAGGCTATTCCACTTTTTTTGTTAGTGTAAAAC
>JAAYGQ010000223.1 GCA_012727635.1 Tissierellia bacterium
AGGACCCAGGGGTTTTTCTCGGTGGAGTATATCGTGATTACGGGATAAATATGGATATGATATAATTGATTAACAGGAAAGCATTACCCGCTATATGGTTTAAAAAGATTCTTCGATTTGAAAGAAGGAAAATAGAATGTCAGAAAAAATTTGGCTTTCATCGCCCCATATGAGCGATGAAGGATATGAGATGGAGTATATAAAAGAGGCCTTTGATACCAATTGGATTGCTCCTTTGGGAACCAATGTCGACGGGTTTGAAAAGGAAGTGGTTAAAAAAGTGGGAGCCAAACATGCCGCTGCCCTGGTTTCTGGGACAGCTGCCATTCATCTTGCCCTGATAGCAGCGGGAATAAAAGAAGGCGATGTTGTATTTTGTCAGGATTTAACCTTTTCAGCCACGGCAAATCCCATTATTTACCAAAGAGCCATTCCAGTTTTTATAGATAGTGATTATGAAACTTGGAATATGTCGGCTTCGTTATTAGAAGAGGCCTTGGAAAAGTATCCCCAAGTAAAGGCCGTTATCATTACCCATTTGTATGGTCTTTCTGCCGATTTGGAAAAGATAGTAAAGCTCTGTAAAGATAAGGGAGTCGTTCTCATTGAAGATGCAGCGGAGTCCCTAGGTACTACCTATAAGGGACAATATACAGGAACCTTTGGTGACTATGGAATTCTATCCTTTAATGGAAATAAAATCATTACCACTTCCGGTGGAGGCATGCTCCTTAGTGACAATGAGGAAAGAATCAATAAGGCCAGATTCTGGTCAACCCAGGCTAGAGACAAAGCAAGACACTACCAGCACAGTGAACTGGGCTTTAATTATAGAATGAGCAATGTCGTAGCCGGTATTGGTAGAGGACAGCTAAAGGTGCTGGACCAGCGATTGGCGAAAAAGAATTACATATTTGAGTATTATAAAAAAGAGCTGCAGGATCTTAAGGACATCGGTTTTATGCCGGTAAGGCACTTGAATAAACCGAATTTCTGGATTTCCTGCATAACCCTCTGTGGAGAGGTCAGACCAGAGGATGTTATGGACGCTCTGGCAGCGGATAATATAGAATCAAGACCCATCTGGAAACCCATGCATATGCAGCCTTTTTTCCAAGAATATGATTTTATAGGAAGCGATGTAGGAAAGACACTCTTTGAAAATGGAGTATGCCTACCCAGCGATACCAAGATGAGCGATGAAGATCTTGCTAGGGTAGTAAAAGTAATAAGGAGCCTGTGGAAAGATCGATGATATACAAAAGATTTTTAAAACGACCCCTGGATTTTATCCTGTCTCTACTTGCCATTATTTTTTTGAGCCCTATATTTATTATAGTGGCCCTTCTTGTTAGAGTGAAACTGGGTAAACCGGTACTATTTAAACAAGAAAGACCGGGTTTAAATGAGAAAATCTTTACCATGTATAAGTTTAGAACCATGACCAATGCAACCGATGAGAGAGGAGAGCCCCTAGCCAACGAGCTTAGACTCACTGCCTTCGGTAAAAAGCTGCGTAGTACATCCCTAGATGAATTGCCGGAACTTTTTAATATACTAAAAGGAGATATGTCTATAGTTGGTCCCAGACCCCTTTTGGTGAAGTATTTAGAGCTCTATAACGATAGGCAAAAAAGGCGCCATCATGTAAGACCGGGACTTTCGGGCCTGGCTCAAACCAGTGGCAGAAACTCCATAAGCTGGAAGGAAAGATTCGAGCTGGATGTAGAGTATGTAGACAATGTGAGTTTTGTGCTGGATATGAAAATTATATACCGGACTTTAAAGAAGGTATTTATCCGAGAGGGCATTGAGTTCAAAGAGCAAGATAGCATTTATAAAAGTTTAGGTAAAACAGCTGCTGAAAAAGCAGGCTTAACACCCAGATGAGAAGATAGCTACTTAGCAGCAAAGACAAAGGTTCAAGGAACTTGTCATGAATGAAACCTTTGCCATAAGCCCACTGATTTACTTTAATCTGCTGTATTTCAAACACCGAAAAAGGGATAATTTCAGTTAATGGGTGAATTAGGACTTTAATTGCCACTGGCAATTAGAAGGGGGACATAAAGAAAGTTTGCAAAGTAGTAGGTTTACAATCATAATACAGACCTTGTATTATGATTGTAACAGTATCTAAAAGCTAAGAAGGAAAATTAGAATTTGAGAGTCAAAGGATACACTGTAAGATAATAAAAACAAGATTTTGGATGGATCCATTAGAGGAAGTAGGAGGAGATCGGGATGAAGATAACAAAGGCAGTTATACCAGCAGCGGGACTGGGCACTCGGTTTCTACCGGCCAGTAAGGCTGTCCCTAAGGAAATGCTGACAATCGTAGATAAACCTACGCTACAATATATTGTGGAAGAAGCCGCTGCATCGGGCATAGAAGACATCTTAATTATTATAGGTAGAAACAAAGAGACTATAGAAAATCATTTCGACAGGTCCCCCGAAGTGGAGTGGGCACTAGAGAAAAAGGGCCATCTAGAAGAATTAGAGGAAATCCGTAGGATTTCTACTATGGTTAACATTCACTATATTAGACAGCCTGAACCCCTGGGTCTTGGCCATGCCATACTCTGTGCTAAGACCTTTATAGGCCAAGAGGCCTTTGCAGTACTTCTAGGGGATGATGTTATTTATTCTCCTGATCCCTGCACTAGTCAGCTTATTAGAGCCTATGAGAAATACAACTCCAGTATTATAGGAGTGCAAAGAGTAGCAAAAGAAGATTTGGTGAAATACGGGAATTTAAAAGGCGATGCAGTCGAAGATGGAGTCTACAGGGTGGAAGCTCTAGTAGAAAAACCCCAGCCCCAGGAGATCTATTCAGAGCTTGCTGTACTGGGTAGACATATTTTGACGCCGGGGATATTTAAGACACTAGAAGAAACCAGTCCTGGAAGGGATGGGGAAATACAATTAACCGACGCACTGAGTGCTCTGGCTCAAATAGAAGAGATCTACGCCTTTGAGTTCCAGGGAAGAAGATATGACCTGGGAAGTAAACAAGGATTCCTGGAAGCCAACATAGAATATGCTCTAAGAGACGAAGAACTCAGAGAGAGTCTGAGAGAGTATTTGAGAAAAACTCTAACTTATTAGCTATAAAGATAGTGGGTAAGTATTGCGCTCATATTTACATTTTACCTTAACCTAAAGAATTAATTTAGGGTTACCCTTCCTTAAGGAATTGCTAGAAAGAGTGGGGTGGGAATTTTTAGACGTAATATTATTGATTTGCTCCTTTAAAATATTATTTATCCCATGATAGATTGTCAAGCTAAGTACAAGACTTCGTGCAGAAAATCTTCAAATGGTGTCTTCTGGTGTCGCACTTTCTTGGCCTAGAGTTTAACTGTATTAGATTTACAAATAACTATTTTCTGTAGTCTTGGCAAGATCCGTCTTTTTTCGATAGAGTTCTCTAAGTAGACCTTTGGTATTTTCCTTGGTTCCCCTCTGCCATGCACTGTAGGGATGTGGAAAAAAATTCTGTAGAGATGGGTCCTTATCGACGAACTAATAGCAGGCAAGTCTTTACCACAATCTGCTGTCATCCTTTGTACGTGGACTGATCCTATGATGTTTAGTAACTTTTTTATAGCCCCTTCCACTCGAATCTAGCTGGATCCGCCATTTGAAAGCAAGGTATAATCTGGTTTTTTCAGCGAAGGTAGCCAAACTTTCTTTGATTTTGCCCCAAGAAGAATCTACTGTATTTGCTTCCCAGTGACCGGAATCGTTCTATCGTCGACTTCTTCAGGCGCTGAAGAATGGACCTACCTGTTTAAATTTCCCTGTTGCTTCTAGGGATTTACGCAGTATTTCCTTTTGCCGAAGAAGAGGAAGCTGAAGGTGGGTAAAACTGGAGTAGACCCACACATAAATCGTTTTGAAAGAGAACTTAATTTTGCAAAAGTGCCCTTATATTTGTTCTGCGGACCAGCTATAATCTAGTTTTTTAGTGATGAAAGGGACTGGATTGCTAGTTTGCTTGCTATAGTGCCTACATTCTTGCGTTTCCTTTCGTAGTTTTTTGAACAACGACAGCTTCATATACCCTCGGCCTACTGCGGCAAATTTCACAGGAATAGCGGATTTGCTACGATGACTTCATCTGAAATCTTTCAGAGAGAATGCCTTATTTGAGATAAACCTTTAGAGGTCGAGGTTCACCTTGTTTATAAAATTGTAGCTCATAAGCGACTCCCTTGGAGTACTTTAGTGTAGTTGCTAATATTTTACACGAAGTCGCCCTTATGGGCTTTACTTTTCTAAAGACTGTTGCACTACATTTTACAATCTATCATGAAGACGAATAGATTACAGATGACAGTGCCACCAACTAATTTATTCCTAAAGCACATTTCGAAAGCTTTTTAGGAAATCAACAATACGAAGGCGCAAAGAAAAAAATACGTGTAAAAATAGCTATAGCTCCTTGCATTTTGGCGGGAGGCTTTTTTATGAAGTTTTGACAGACTGCCATAACTGTGTAGACTTAATCCAATATTTTATAAGATCCTCTAAAGCAGTTGAATCGCTTGATTGATACTCTTATTAATAAAAAGCACTCTTTATTCTTTGGTATTGACGATCCAGATTAAAGCGCTAAGTGGTATAGCCTTTTGGACTGTACCGCTTTTTTTCGATCTTTAGCTTTAGTAGTGTTTAATAAAACAGAACGAAATAAGTGGGTTTTAGTAGTTATGTCACCTTTTTGTTAGTATTAAACAGATTATGAACTGTAGGAAGGTTGACAATGTCCTTAAGCATCAAAATCTTTTTGATCCCTTTGGCCCTTTTTTGTCCCCTTCGACAAAGCAATTGAATAAGATGGGAAAACATTTCTAACAATGAGTTTGCCTTAAAAAGATGTGTAACATTAGAAATGATATTTTCAAAATCAGTTGTGTAGTGATTGATTTGTTTTAGCTATGTTCTTTGAAAAATGGATTTAGGAATGGATTTTTATGAGGCATGATAAATACGTAAAGACAATAAAATTATAACAGTACCAATGACTAAGCAAACAACAAAAGATGCAGTTTTTTAAGAGTATCAGATAGACAAAGCCCAGAAGTTACTGAACTTGATTTCGAATATGGTGAATTATAAAAACAAGATATGACATATTTCTGGGGGGAATTGTTTAAAAATTATTAGAGAATTTCAAGTTAATGAGTTGAATTTCACCGATTTCTATGCTAATATTGAAATTAAGATTACAGAAAACGTTTACTATGTAATTGCATGATGAATTGTCAAGTCAAGTGCGCCACTTCGTGTAG
>JAAYGQ010000224.1 GCA_012727635.1 Tissierellia bacterium
ATCCGGTGGCATCCACCAAACTTCCCAGGGGAGCAAAGACCTGGCCTTAGGCGTGCAGATGCTAGGCGATGGATTATACCAGCTGGTTGTTGCGGGTAAGGGCGCACCGGGCCATGTGGATGACCCTACTAAGGATCCCGAGACCCTAATTGACGCCTCGGGTAGATTTTTACAAGCTTTTCAATTATTAAGTGTTCTTGAAGGCATTGAAATTACCCCCCAGCAGGCTCAAACCCTTGTGGATACGATCAACTTCTTATCCGATAGTTTGATACCTCTTCTTTTAGAAATAGATGAGCAGAAACTCGATCAGATCCTTGATAAAATCGATGAAAGCCTACTGGATTTAAGAACAAGTATCACCGCCCTTGAAACAATCCGCCAGAATCTTATGGTTCCGGTGGACTATGCTCTATCCGGTGAAGAAGACCCCGAGCTAGCCCTGAGAGTCATTGAGCACTATAAGGGTCTTATGGCTACCGAGGCCCATGGGATTTTAACAGAAATAAATAGACTTCAATATATAGAAGAGGGTCTGGGTCTCCAACGCGAAATCCTAGATCTTTTCAGAAATAACTTTGCTTCACTCAAGGGAAGCTTTTTGACCTTTCAATCTTTCTTAGAGGACATAAAGCTTTTATTAGATAATCTTGATATAAGTGTCGACAGCATCCTAGGTCTAGGAGAAGATCTCAAGAGGTTAACCCAGGGCTATGCGCTTTTCCATCAAGGCCTTGTGGAGTATGTGGATGGAGTAGAGGATGTCTATGGGGCAGTAGCCGGCCCAGGAGAAGAAACTCTTCTCTATGGGGCCAATGCACTTTCCAGCGGTCTAGATCAGCTTGACAAGGGCGCAGAAGCACTGGTGCTAGGAGGCAAGGAGCTGGGTGAGGGAGCTGGAGAAATTAGCGGTGGAATCCATAGTCTTTATGAGGGAGTACAGCAATTTATTGGCGCCAAGACAGTACTGGAAGAGGGTGTAAAACAGCTTAGCCAAGGCACCAGACTCTTTTATACCAATTATCTGGAATTCGATCGGGGCCTAAACTCTTTAGCTCAAGGTATGGGACAGTTTGACAGAGGTCTAAGCCAGTACGTTCATGGATTTTGGCCACTTAACCAGGGCCTTGCCACCCTCTATAGTGGAGGACTCGAACTGGGCCGGGGAACTTCTCTGATGGCTGAAGAGACCAAGGATATCGATAAAAAGATGGAGCAGCAGATTAAGGATAAACTTGGCGGCTTATCTTCCAAAGACGAGAGCTTTGAGTCCTTTTTAAGCCCGAAAAACAAAGAAATCTCATCGGTACAATTTGTGCTTCTTTACGAAGGTAGGACTATGCCTCAGGAAGAAGAAGACAATAATGTGATCGAAGAAAAGACCTTCTGGGATCGCTTTATCGACTTGTTTAAAAAGTTGTGATAAAAAACGTTGTGCCATGTTACAAAGGTGCTACATCTGGCTATTTGCACTTTTTAGCATCAAGTGCTATACTTGTTAAGGTATATATTATATAGGAGGTGAATACGATGAAAAAAGATCTTCATCCTGAATATAAAGAAGTTCAAGTCACATGTGCTTGTGGAAACACCTTTACCACAAAGTCCACACGAGATGAAATTCGGATTGAAATCTGCTCGGAATGCCATCCTTTCTTCACTGGAACACAAAAGGTCCACGATCGTGGCGGAAGAGCGGAAAAGTTCAAGAAGAAATATGGTATGGAAGATTAGAGACATCTCTAATCTTTTTTTATTTATATAGAGAAGGGGTATAAACTCACTAGGAGGTGCAATGGCTAAATTATATTTTCGCTACGGAGCGATGAATTCCGGAAAGTCCACGGCTTTAATGCAGGTGGCCCATAATTATGAAGAACAGGGGATGACGGTTCTAGTGTTAAAACCCCGTATCGATACAAAAAAGGACGATGTGGTTTATAGCCGTATTGGAATGCAAAGAAGAGTTGATTATTTAGTAGAAGAAGCTCAGGATGTTTTTTCCTTGATTGAAAGCCTTAGGGCTCCCGCCTGCGTCCTTGTCGATGAAGTCCAGTTCCTCAGTCCAGGACAGATTGATGAGCTTTTTAGAGTGGTGATTGATCTTAATATTCCCGTTATTTGTTATGGTCTGCGTACGGACTTTTCCATGAAGGGATTTCCAGCCAGTGAAAGGCTTCTACTTCTTGCCCATTCTGTAGAGGAACTCAAAACCATTTGTCGCTGTGGCCGCAAAGCCATTCTCAATGGGCGAAAGATTCATGGTGAATTTGTCTTTGAAGGAGACCAAGTGGTCATTGATAACCAGGCGGATATTGCCTATGAAGCCCTTTGCGGCGAGTGTTATATGAAACATCGGAGGAAAGCATGAGTAGATGCGCAAGTGTTGGAGGACAAGCCCTCATTGAGGGAGTTATGATGAAGGGCGATAGAGCAACCAGTATGGTCCTAAGAAAAGAGGACGGATTTCTTGAGGAGATCATCCTCGAAGAAGCGGCCCCTGCTAAGGGAATCTGGCGTTATCCTATTATTCGAGGAATCTATGCCCTCTATAGCTCTATGAAAACAGGGGTTAAAGCTCTGGATATTTCTGCCCAGGCCTTTGGAGAGGAGGATAGCTCCTTTGATAGTTGGATGAAAGACAAATTTGGAGACAAAGCCGAGTCGATTATTTTTTTACTGACTCTTCTTACCAGTCTTCTTTTGGCCTTTGGTCTTTTTATGGCCCTTCCTACTTTTCTTATCAGTTTTTTACGGGGAATCGTGAAGAGCCCAATATTACTCAGTCTTATGGAAGGAAGCGTCAAAATGCTTCTTCTGATTGTATATATATGGACCATTAGCAAACAAAAAGATATTCACAGAGTTTTCCAGTACCACGGAGCCGAGCACAAAGCGGTTTTTACCTATGAAGCCGGCCTACCCCTTACCGTTGAAAACGCAAGAAAATTTTCGCGCTTTCACCCACGCTGTGGTACCAGCTTTATTGTCTTTGTTTTTCTTATTAGCGCACTGTTCTTTTCTTTTGTAAGCTGGACCTCGGTGGGGATGCGCATTGCTCTCAAATTACTTTTCCTACCTCTTTTAGCCGGCATCAGTTATGAGGCCCTGAAGTTTACAGCAAGAGAGAGTGGTATAGTGGTCTTTTTAAGAAAACCAGGCCTGTGGCTTCAGCGGCTGACTACGTCAGAGCCCGATGATCAGCAACTGGAAGTAGCCTTAAAGGCCTTGGAGTTATCGGTCTATGAAAGCTAAAGATCTGTACCACGGCCTTGCTTTTCTAGGAAAAACCCAACAGAACTGGGCTTTTTCAAGCCTTGTGGGTAAAGATTATGGTGAAGTTTTTCTCGACAATCCCATTATAGATCTAGAAGAAGAAAAGCTTAAGC
>JAAYGQ010000225.1 GCA_012727635.1 Tissierellia bacterium
AATCGCCATTTTGATAGTTCCCCGCCAAAGCATTCTCCATATAAATCCACTGAGGGTGTTCCGAATAGACTCTGTGGAGTCGATCCAGGCTTTTTCTTAGCTGCTGCGGGGTTCCTTCTTTAAAAAGATCCCACAACAGTTCACTGTAAATGCGACTAACAAGAAGACTCCTGGGATGGCCGTGGGTGCAAGCCACCATTTTTTCTATAAAGGCTAGGGCCTTTTCCCTTTCTTTACGAAGATCAAATTTCTTCATGGCATAAATTGCCAGGGGCCAGGTTCTTACTAGGGCACTATTTCCATTGGACCACTCTTCTTTTCCTCCGCAGGCAAAGGGATGAACTCCTCTTTTAAAACGTTCTAAAGCTTCCTTTGTCGTCTTTCCCATACCTAGGCTGTAGCCCCGGGGTGTATAAGTGCCTTCATCCATCCAAGAGATAAAGTTTTTCATCATAGAAAAACCATTTAAATAAGAAAAGGCATCGAGGCTGGCCAGCACCATGGAGGTATCATCACTCCATAACCCTTCCTGAACCATGGCTCCATCCAGTGGCTTATTCTGATAAGAAAGGCCCAGGCTATCGCCCTGAACTAAACACATTAAACTACGTAATACTTTTCTTTTCATGGCTTTCCTCCCTTTGTATCATAACAGATTTTTGAGCCATCTCCTAGTTCCCCCCTGGAGGTTTTTCGTGGTATGATAAGGCTAAAGAAAGGAGAGTATTATGTTTAGAGCACTACGTATTCACGAAACTCCGGAAGGATTTACACGGACCATAGAAAACATGAGTATTGATGATCTCCCCCAGGGAGATCTGCTGATTCAGGTTCATTATTCTTCCCTCAACTATAAAGATGCCCTTTCATCCATAGGAAATCGTGGGGTTACCAAAAACTATCCCCATACTCCGGGTATTGACGCTTCGGGAATTGTACTGGAAAGTAAGAGCCCACTGTTCCAAGAGGGAGACGCCGTTGTTATTACGGGCTACGACTTTGGAATGAATACCCATGGCGGTTTTTCTGAAATGATCAGCGTGCCCGCCGGCTGGGTTCAAAAACTTCCCTCGGGGCTAAGCCTCAAAGAAGCCATGATGCTGGGCACCGCCGGATTTACCGCCGCCATGTCCATTGCCGAGATTCTTCCCTATCTTAAGCAAGGCGGTGGAGATGTTCTCGTCACCGGGGCTTCCGGGGGTGTAGGAAGCCTGGCCGTAAAGATCCTAACTCATATGGGTTATAAAGTGAGCGCCCCTCTTCGAAGAGAAGCTTCTAAGCCTTTTTTGGAAAGCATCGGCGTAAAGGGATTTATCCCCTGGGAGGATATTGAAGGCTCAAAGAAAAGAGCCCTGCTTTCAGCGAAATTCGACGCCTCCATTGACACCACCGGAGGAGATAATCTTGCCTTTGCCCTTAAAAGCACTGCCTACGGTGGCGCCGTTACCCTTTGTGGAAATGCTGCTTCGGCAGAAATCGATGTAACGGTTTATCCTTTTATTCTAAGGGGTCTACGACTCATTGGAATCGATTCGGTTATGGTGGACAGTGAGCCTAGAAAAGACCTCTGGGAGAAGCTGGCCACGGTTTGGAAAAGCCCCCTTCTTGAAGAAGGCATAAAAGAACTGACCCTGGAAGAACTTCCTGAAGCCATGGACAAAATGCTAAAGGGCCAACATCTAGGTAGAGTTCTGGTAAAATTAAGAGATTAAAAAAGCCTCCCAAGATGGAAGGCAAGAGGAGCTTTTTGAGCTACAGCTTAAGGAGCTCTTCTTTTATTTTGAAGATAAACTCGTCGATATGTTCCCGAGCGTATTTTTCTGTATTGGCGTAGTCCTTGGCTTTCATACTATCGAGGGTCTTGCTCAAACTGCGAGAAAATAGTTCCATGGAATCAAAATCCGTCTCACAATA
>JAAYGQ010000226.1 GCA_012727635.1 Tissierellia bacterium
AATTGGCAGTGGACCATGTACTGGAGTCCGTTTTACTGGGCTTACAAGGCTAATGATATGATTCTATCCAAAACAGCACTTTGGAGTGAAGTTCTACTTTATGGTGCCATTGTGTTTGGAATTTCCATCGTAATCTATATTCTCGTTATGCCAAGGATTAGAAAAGGACTAAGTAAAGCTTAAAAAAAGAAATTAAATCAAAGGAGGAAGAAATAATGCATATTGGTTATTTACTAGGAGGTCTCTTTGGAATTCTATATAAGATTGGAGTAGGATTTTTTGGAGGTATTAAGAGAAATAAAACCATACTAAGATTGACGAAGATGAAAATAAACAAGAATATGACTGATGATAAAGCTGCCATTCTAGATTTGGTTGCTGGAGGGTTGTTTGGAGCAGTTGGGATTTTCTTACTAATCTTTGGAGCGACCAGGTAGAAAAAATAAGTGGAAGAGACGCTTTGTTTTTGATAAACAAGGGGTCTCT
The DNA here is from genome assembly GCA_012727635.1 of Tissierellia bacterium. Taxonomy (GTDB): domain Bacteria; phylum Bacillota; class Clostridia; order Peptostreptococcales; family Acidaminobacteraceae; genus DTU036. Next base: position 487 of record JAAYGQ010000226.1, read on the forward strand.
TTTTGGTTCGTCCGGTATGGGTGCAATCTATAACAGATCAAAGTTCCAAGTGGGGGGGCTTTAGCGCAAAGCATATAGCTTAAGTAAAGGCTCTCCACCGTGAGGCGAAGCTAAAGGAAATTAGCTATTTATTTCTGAGGACCGTGTCCTTTTATTGCCCATGGGCATTAATTTAAGATGTTCACCAACAGTAAAGAGTAAATGAAAGAAAAATAATCATGCAGAGCCAGATTTGATTGAAAAATTATAGGAATTAATTTGATTTTCTGAAAATAATGCAACAATATAGCGTATGATTAATTGCGTAATGCGAATAAAGTGATTGACTGTAACGAACGTTATATGGTATAAATTATTTATCGTTCATCTTTGAAGGATAAATAAAGGGAGATAGCAAGGAGACAATTGATGATGGAGAGATTATTTAACTTTGAAAGCCGAAATACAACTATAAAAACAGAAATCACCGCAGGCATAACAACTTTTATGACCATGGCTTATATTTTGGTTTTACAACCTATGTTTATGAGTTCTACGGGGATGGATATAGGAGCAGTTACAGTGGTAACCGCTTTATTAGCTGCAGTGTTTAGTATTTTTATGGGCTTTTATACTAATTTACCTTTTGCATTAGCACCTGCTATGGGGAGTAATGCTTTTTTTGCGTATACCCTAGTGGCAGGGGGCATCGTAAACTGGCAAACAGGTTTAGGCATGGTATTTATTTCAGGTATGGCCTTCGTCTTGTTGACAATTCTAGGGTTAAGAGAAGTCATTGTAAAATTAATTCCTAAGAATATTAAATATGCGATAGGTGTGGCAGTAGGTTTTTATATTGTTTTATTAGGATTTAAAAATAGTGGATTGATGAATTTAGCTAACGGCAGTATTACAATGGGAAATGTTAAATCACCAGGTGTCTTATTAACCATTATTGGTCTTGGATTGATCGTATTTTTACAAGCAAGAAAAATTAAGGGTGGAGTGTTAATCGCGATTATCCTAACTACTATAATAGGTATACCCATGGGGATTACGGTAGTGCCTGAGAGTTTAATTTCTCTGCCGCCATCCATAGAACCCATAGCCTTTAAGTTGGATATATTAGGGGCACTAAAATGGAGTTTCTTTCCTCTTATGTTTACATTCTTCGTAGGAGACTTCTTTTCAACTCTAGGTACGCTACTTGGAGTTTCAGCCAAGGCTGATCTTTTAGATGAAGAAGGAAACTTACCTAACATCAATAAGCCTTTTCTAGTAGATGCAATTGCTACTGTAGTTGGTTCATTGTTTGGATCTACAGTGGTCACGACTTATATTGAATCAGCCGCAGGAGTAGAAGAAGGAGGAAGGACTGGTTTTACTGCTGTAGTGGCTGGTATATGCTTTGCTTTAACCGTATTTATTACTCCAGTGGCAAGAATGATTCCTAGTCAAGCGACTGCACCAGCACTAATTTTAATAGGACTTTTGATGATTTCAGGGATAAAAAATATTGAGTTTGAGGATTTCACTGAAGCATTCCCAGCTTTTGCCACCATCGTATTTACGGCATATACATCGAGTATTTCCAATGGAATTAGCATAGGAATTATCGCTTATATGGTGACAAAAGTCATGGCAGGAAGATATAAGGATCTAAATTGGGGAATATATTTATTATCTATTCCACTCATCGCATACTTTGTAATATAAGAGGGGAAGTAAAAAATGAAGATTTTAGCAAAAGATAAAAAAGGCTTAATTGAAGCGGCTATGGGAAATAGAGATTGCCATTTGGTCATTGTAAATGCCAACATCGTTAATATGTTTACCGGTGAAATCTATTTTGGAAACATCGGAATTTATGATGGATTTATTGCTCATGTTAGTGCGAACATCGATGGTTATTCATTAGAAGACATTAAGGCCCAACGTACTTATGATGCAAAAGGACATTTTGTTATTCCTGGGCTGATTGATAGTCATATTCACATCGAAAGCACATTAATGACCCCAAGAAATTTTGCGAAAGAGGTTATTCCTTTTGGGACTACCACAGTGATTACAGATCCTCACGAGATTGCTAATGTTTTTGGCGTAAGAGGGGTTAAGTATATGCATGACAGCAGTGAAGGGTTACCTATGAGGCAATATTTGTTAGCTCCATCGTG
>JAAYGQ010000227.1 GCA_012727635.1 Tissierellia bacterium
CTGCCGAATTCTAGACATAATAAATACTCCTTCCATATAGTACTATCTTATCATTATGTCCGGAATTATAACATGGACCCGATTGTCTTTTTTTGTAATAGTAAACAAATATACGGACTCTATCTTATGACCTTCTTCTGTTTTTTAAACCGCGACTTTTTTGTTCTAGTAATATAGTTATTCGTTAATCCTTTTGCCTCAGCCACGAACTCTGAGTGCATTAGGTAAATTCCTTCTCACTTATAGGTGCGAAAAACTTTTCAGTTATATTGCAGAGCCATGATTGAGGGATGAGACCCAGTGTGGAAGGACTTTTGTCAGTCCTACTAATTTTTGTCCTTTCAAGGCTTTCGATTAGATTGATATGAGCAGCGGTTGTAAATTGATTTCCCTAATCACCATTACTTGATTAATATATTTTATTGTTCGAGACAGGGTGGACTCAAAGTAGCCCAAAATAGGGATTTAATACTGTTTTATGATATGATATTACCAAATAAAGCTGTGCTCTATACAAAATAACTCGAATAATTCCAGGAGGTGAAGATATGAAAAAAATTCCATTTAGATTTGATATTGTAGGAAGTTTTTTAAGGCCAGAGCAGTTGAAGAAAGCTAGGGAAGACTATAAGAATAAGAAGATTTCCCTAGAAGAATTAAAAAACATTGAGGACAACTGCATCCTAGACCTAATAAATAAGCAAGTAGAAGTAGGCCTACAGGCAGTAACTGATGGGGAATTCAGAAGAAAATGGTGGCATTTAGACTTTATTGCTGGTTTAAAGGGCATTACAACCTATCCGATAATGATAGAAGCCTTTGGTGATAGGCAAGAAATGGAACTTTCTTACATTTCAGGAAAATTATCCTTTAATAAGAGCCATCCATTTTTAAAGGATTTTATGAGAACTAAGGAACTTGCAAAGGGTGTTTTGGTAAAACAAACCATTCCAGGTCCTGGAATGATATACCTAGATTCCTATGTACAGGCAGTACCCTACCACAAGAATCCTATCTATAAGAGTGAAGAAGAGTTCAAGGAAGATTTAATAAAGACATATCAGGAAGCTATCCTAGCATTTTATGATCTTGGTTGTAGATATTTACAATTAGATGATACGAGTTGGGGTGCATTTTTCTCTAAAGACCATAGGAAAAGAATAAAGTCCTTTGGATTTGATCCAGATAAACTTATAGATAGTTTTGCTGATGTAATGGAAGCAGTAATATCTGTAAAACCAGAGGATATGTATATAACTAGCCATATGTGTAAAGGCAACTTCAAATCCCATTGGTTATATGAGGGAAGTTACAATACTATCGCTAAGAGATTGTTTAAGATTAAGGACTTTGATGGATTCTTCTTCGAATATGATGATGAAAGATCTGGAGATTTTGAACCTCTACAATACTTAGAGGGACAAAGAATGGTATTGGGACTTATAACAACAAAAACGGGAGAGCTAGAAAATCGGGAAGAATTAATCTCAAAGATTAAAAAGGCAGAAGAATATGTCCCACTTGAACAGTTATGTCTAAGCCCCCAATGTGGTTTTGCCTCCACAGAAGAAGGAAATAGTATAAGTGAAGTACAGCAATGGGAAAAATTAAGATTCGGCTATGATCTGGCTAAAGAAATATGGAAAGATTTATAGGTAAATTTAAATATCTCCGTCACTCTTAATTTGACAAATGGATCTATAAAAAAGACTTGATCAAGAACTTCCCGGTATTTTTTGTCGTGGAGCTCCTGGAAGCCATTTGTAGGATAGAGAGGAGGAGAATAATTTTGGACGAAGTAATGATAGGTCCAAGAGCTAAAATAGTAAAAATGAAAATCCCAGGGCCTCGGAAATATCTAGGAATTTTTTAATCATTACAAATTGCTATAAGGAAAAGTTTTCATGACCAAAGCAGGACTAGAAGTGTTTTTCAAGCAGTAGCCCCGGAATTCACATAGGATATAAATCCCTATGTCCTTTTCATTCCTAGTGCATTCGCTGCATGCTTTAGGGTAGTCAGACCATGTTTTCCTAGGATAGGCTTGGTGCTTTCCTTGCTAGGGGAGATAGAAGTCTTTCATATTAGATCAAAAGATTCATGATTATCCTAAATTGAAAGAGTCAAGGATAAAAGCGGGAAAAGATATAGTTGTGAATGGGTATCTAACAAGCTATCCCCGACACTGCTTATGCTAAATCACCCGCCATTTTTGCAAGAAGTTTGTTTGTACTTAAGTCTTATTTCAGTAAATCCAAGCTCACTATAGGTAGGATTTTTAATCTTATGTCATCCAGTGGCAGGGTCACCAAAATGACACTTCATCTTGAAGTCTATGGACAGCTTCCCAAGATATGCTTTGATTCATAGTTTTGACTATCCAAAGATGAGGAGTTATTAAGATGAAAAAGCTTATAATAGTCTTACTGGCTATACCCCTGGTAGTGCTACTATTTATTGCTGGATATAGCCTCGTCGAAGTTATATACTGGGACATTAGTGGAATCCAGCCTGCTCCCAGTTATATGAAAGTATCGGACACGGCCATCTTAAAGCAAGAAATAATCGGTACATGGACAACAGAGGACAGTATAGATAAGTTGGCAATCAGAAAGCACTATTTGGTCTATACCAATGATGACCTTGATATAAAGGAGACTCACGCTTATCTAACAAAGAACTTTGACTTTGAGAATGAGAGCTTCTTTTTATACCCAAGTAAGTTCAATAAAACAGGAGTCATGGGACCTTTCGAAAAAATTGAATATCGGGATGGTGGTCTTTTTGCTGGCATTCTAATCCATGATGTCGACTATGTGGAATGGGAATTCCGTAGGGAGTGGTAGGAACCTATTCCTGTATAAAAAGTAAGCTATTATGCAAAGAAACTATGGTTTGCCATGCCTTTTTTGGATAAATCCTTACTTAACATAGAATTAGCTTATATTGGTCTTCATTTTTTGATTTCCTAAGATTTGTTTTTCTTCATTCTATGGGAGCCATATACCCTAGTGGGCCATGAATTTTCCGATTATTGATGACTACTGGTGACCTGCTTGCTCCATTTGCAATTCTCCTAAAGGAAGTTGAGACTAAATACAAACTAGATGTTTAGGGTTCCCCTTGGGGTAAAGAAAAATTTAAATGGAAAGTAATTAAGATAGTCCACGAAATAAAAAACGCTCTTGAAAAGGAGTAATTCTGTTTGACCCAGTATAGGGTATTTTGCATAAGGGGAGGTAAAGTGGCATGACAAAAGAGAACCGTATTTATATTGCAATCGACCTCAAGTCTTTTTATGCCTCGGTTGAATGCCTTGAGCGTGGTCTTGACCCTATGTCGACTCATCTTGTTGTTGCCGACATGAGTCGTACAGAAAAGACCATTTGTCTTGCTGTGACTCCATCGCTTAAATCCTACGGTATCCCCGGTCGCCCAAGGCTCTTCGAAGTTGTGCAAAAAATCAAGGAAGTCAATGCTAAACGCTTGCGTAAGGCAGCAAATCCTATCCATATAGGCGAGTCCTACGATAGCAAAGAGTTAAAAGCCTCACCAGCAATGGCAATTTCATATATTGTGGCATCGCCGCGCATGGCACTCTACATGGAGTACAGCACAAGGATTTATGGCATCTATTTGAAATATATCGCACCGGAGGATATCCATGTTTACTCCATTGACGAAGTGTTCATTGACGCCACGGATTATTTGAAACTTTATAAACTTAGCCCACATGAAATGGCTATGATGTTGATTCAGGATATAATAAAAATCACCGGGGTTACGGCGACGGCTGGAATAGGAAGCAATCTGTATCTTGCAAAAATAGCAATGGACATTCAGGCCAAGCATAGCGAGGCAGATAAAGATGGTGTGCGCATTGCCAAGCTAGATGAAATGACATATCGTAAACTTCTTTGGTCCCATCGTCCCCTTACAGATTTTTGGCGTGTCGGAAAAGGATATGCTACAAAACTAGAAGCAAAGGGGATCTACACTATGGGGGATGTGGCGAGATGTTCTATTGGGAAACTACAGGAACCTTACAATGAGGATTTACTTTATAAGCTATTTGGTGTCAATGCAGAACTACTGATTGATCATGCCTGGGGCTGGGAGCCCTGCACAATAGCAGATATTAAAGCTTATAAACCAAAGACAAATAGTATCGGTTCCGGACAAGTTCTTCCTAAGCCCTACAGCTTTGATAAAGCCAAACTGATTGTGCGGGAGATGACTGACCTTCTTGTTTTAGATTTAGTGGAGAAAGGCCTTGTAACGGATCAGATGGTCTTGACCATAGATTATGACAATGAAAATCTTAGGAATCCAGAAATAAGCAATTCCTACAAAGGGGAGGTTACAAGAGACCATTATGGACGTAAGATCCCAAAACACAAACGCGGTACGGCAAACCTACCCTGTCAAACATCCTCCAGGATGCTGATTATGGATACAGTTAGGGAGCTATATGACTGTATTATAGATGAAAAACTACTAATTAGAAAAGTCAATATTACAGCTAATCGTGTAGTGGCTGAAAACTCTGTGGTTGAGACTGACTCCTGGGAGCAGCTTGATCTATTTACAGACTATGAAGCATTAGAAAAGCAGAGGGCTGAGGAAGAAGCCGCCTTAGCACGAGAAAAAAGCCTACAAAAAGCCGTCATTAAGATAAAGAAAAAATACGGTAAAAATGCTATTTTGAAGGGCATGAATCTTGAAGAAGGAGCAACAACTCTTTCTCGAAATCGCCAAATTGGAGGACATAAGGCATGAAAAAGCCATATGATGATATAATTAATTTGCCCCACCACAGATCAACTTCGCGCCCTCCTATGTCCGCCCATGACAGAGCAGCTCAGTTCTCTCCTTTTGCCGCACTCACAGGCTACGGCTCCGCTATTACAGAAAGGGCCAGGTTAACAGATTCACGGGTTGAGTTGGACGAATGCAGCAAAGTAGATTTAAATGAGAAACTGATCATGATTCAAAACCAGATAGACCAGCAACCCGAGGTATCAATTACCTATTTTCATCCGGATAAAAGAAAGTCTGGTGGCGCCTACATTACTGTTACCGGATTCGTGAAGAAAATAGATGAATATGAGCGGACGGTGGCAATGCAAGATGCCACGATAATTCCGGTTGATGCTATTATTGAAATTGACGGTGAACTGCTTGGCACATCCGAACATGAAGAATAGAAACCTCCGAAGGACGCCTAGCCTAAAACGAACATTGTATAGTCTCTTACATTTTTACCTTTTAAGTAGAACTTCATCGCATCTACTTTTTTTGAATGCCGGATGGGATCCACATATTCCATGGATACTCCCTTTTCATTAGTTTTACATACTGAGAATATAGCATAGGTTATGACAAGCTCGAATGAGAAAAAATATAAAGAGCAAAGAATAAAATAGACTTATCTCTGTAATTTCAATAGGTTCAGATGTTTTTATAAGATTGTCACACCTAGCATTTAGACAAACTGGATTTTGTAAATTACAAATTATTTAACAGCGCATAATATAAAGAACGTGCAACAGGAGTTTGTCAAGCTACCATTAGTTTGGTTAAAAAAAGAAATTATTGTAAGCTTTAAATAGTGATAAAGGCAATTTGCTGGTCCGCTTTTCATTCTTATTTTATTTAAACTTGAACTCACCCAAATTCTCAAGCCAAACTCTTATATAATCCTTTGCATAAACCAAGAGATATCACTTGATTTTATATTGCCAGGGCTATCTTTTGACAAACACTTTTGTACATTCATTCCCAAAATGAAGAGAAAACACACTCTATTAAGCTGGTTCTTAGACTCTTCTAAAACTCAAATTATTTTGGAAGGTTTTTGATTAACTTTTTGCTAGTTTTTTTAAAAAAGGTTGAATCTAAAGACTAAAGAGAATCTGATATGAAGAAAACGATAGCCACTCTATTAATATAAGCACTAATAACAATAACGGCTTGTGCTAATAATCATGGTGAGCAAACACAACAAATAGTGATACAAATCAAACAGAGGTTGTTTCTTCAGAAAATGAGCTTAAAGAAGATAGAGATTTAAATGATTTTGACTATGAACCAAGTATTCCAGTTCCTGAAAATTACCAGTCTATTCAGATGCTAGAATGTATTTGGATATGTAGAAGCACTTGAGGACATGGGCCTTGAGATTGATTTTGATTCAACCCTAGCAATGTATGAGGAGTTTTATGTAAAGACTGTTGATGAGACGGTTAAACTAGGTTGGTATGAGCATACAGAATTAGAAGATAAAACGGCTGACACACCAAGCTGACACACCAAATAGAGAATACTCAATTATGGTTGACCTAACAGGATGGAGTGAAATAAAACAAGATCTTGTAGGCGAAGACAATAATAATATTTTATGGGGTGGAATAGAGAGCTAAAAGTAAGAAACAAAGGATTGCTACACTATAGTAAGAAAAAACCCCTAATTTAAAAAGGGAGGAAACATGAAAAAGCTAGTTAGAATTATTTTGATCATGTTGCTTGTTTTACTTTTAGTTGCCTGTGGAAGAGATAGTGAAACGACTGGCTCTGATGTTTCTGATAGCGACTTCAAAACAAGCGAAGAAACTCCTGAGACAGAATCCCAAACAAGTGAAGATACTCCTGAGATGGAATCTTATGACAATGTACCTGGTACCAATGTGCCAATCTATCCAAATTCAGAAGAGGTGTACAAGAATACGGATACAATAGTCTATATAACCAACGATACAGCTAAGTCTGTAAATGATTTTTATAAAAACCATCCACAGCTTAAAGAGTTTCGAAGTAGTAAAGAAGATTGGTATACATACACAACACCCTTGAGTGATATGTTGTTGGAGGATGCGAGTAATTGGAGCGATGAAAAGAAAGCCGAAATTAGCGCTTATATGGAGGAATCGGGGGGATTACAAGGGATAACAATCTAGGATGGCAATATGGAGGATGAATTTTAAGAAATATCGCTAAATTCTATTTCCTCAGAACTTCCTCATGATAAAACGGTTATGATATATGCACTATACGTAGACTTATAAAAGAGGCTGTCCATAGCTCTTTCTTTAGGCTTGAATGTTGACCACCCTTGTAGGCCAAGACTAAGTAAAATACATTCATTTTTAAAAATGGGATACATGAATTGCAATTAAGTATAGTACACATGCCTTATTGATGAACATTTTTTGCCATCTTAATATTAAGGAGTGGAAAGGCACTGGAGAGCTACAAAGGAAATTAGAGGAGTTTGAAGATAATCGATAAGCTTAAAGAGTATGCTATACAAGAACAGAGATTAACTAACTTAAACTTCGCACATAAATAATCACTTATGAACC
>JAAYGQ010000228.1 GCA_012727635.1 Tissierellia bacterium
AATCAATCTCCTCTTTTTCTTCCAATACCGCTTCCTCTTTTTTTGGCGCTTCCTTTAGGGGACTTGCTTCTTCTTTAACAATGTCGTCGAGATCCAGTCTTTGGAAAATAGGGCGACCTTTTCCCACGATCAAATCTCTCTCGAGAGAACCATAGCTACGGATGCTCTCATACTCTGTTAGCTTGGTATTGATTTGACGGAAAATTTCTTCTGCACTTCCTGGAATAAAGGGATCGAGTAAAATAGCAATAATCCTTAGATTCTCCGTTAGTGTGTAAAGCACTGTCTTTAATCTATCTTTATTATCCTCATCCTTAGCAAGAAGCCAGGGGGTGGTATCATCAATGTATTTGTTTCCTGCCTTGGCCAGTTGAATCACACTGTCTATGGCTTCACTAAGGTGAAGGCTATCCATCTTCTTTTCATAAAGGGCGATGGCTTTTGTAACTTCTTCTTGAAGCACAAGGTCCATCTCTTCATAGGGGCTTCCCATCTCCACTCTACCAGCGAAGTATTTTTGGCTCATTGCCAGGGTTCGATTCAAAAGGTTCCCCAGAATATTAGAGAGGTCGCTATTGCAGCGGCGCACCAGACTTTCGGGAGAAAAATGCCCGTCTTCAGAAAAAGGCATCTCCCGCAGCACAGCGTAGCGTAGCCGGTCAAGACCAAAGGACTCGATTAGATCCCTAGCATAGAGTGTGTTTCCCTTACTTTTACTCATCTTTCCACTGTCGCTTAGTAGCCAGGGATGACCGTAGATTTGTTTTGGAAGGGGTAGGTCCAGGCTCATTAAAATAATGGGCCAATAAATCGTATGAAATCGAACAATATCCTTGCCGATAATTTGTAAATCCGCCGGCCAGTTTTTCTTAAATAGCTCATCGCTCTCACCCAGGGGATTGTAGCCCAGGGCCGTAATGTAATTGCTAAGAGCGTCAATCCATACATAAACAATATGGCCCTGGTCAAAGTCCACGGGAACACCCCAGGTAAAGGAGCTTCTGGAAACACAAAGGTCCCTTAGGCCTGGTCGAATAAAATTATTGAGCATCTCATTTTTTCGTGAAGAGGGAATAATAAATTCAGGATGGGTCTCAATATGCTCTTCCAGCCTTTTCTGATATTTGCTCAGTTTAAAGAAGTAGGCATCTTCCTTGGTGGTCGCAACCTCCCTTCCACAGTCGGGACATTTTCCGTCCTGGAGCTGGGATTCAGTAAAAAAAGATTCGCAGGGAATGCAGTAGAGCCCTTCATAGACCCCTTTATATATATCGCCCTTATCATAGATCTTCTTAAAAATCTTTTGAACAATTTCTATGTGTTTTTTATCGGTAGTTCGGATGAACTGATCATAGCTGACCCCTAACTGATCATCGATATCTTGGATTTCTTTTGCAATTTGATCCACGTGCTCCTGGGGAGAGCGACCTTCTCTTTTTGCTTCCTCTTCGATTTTTTCCCCATGCTCATCGGTGCCCGTTAGAAAATAAACGTCATAGCCACGGTTTCTTTTATAACGGGCCATGGCGTCGGCCAGGATCCACTCGTAGGTATTGCCGATATGGGGCACCTTTGAGGTATAGGCAATGGCTGTTGTCATATAGAATTTTTCTTTCATTTTAACTCCTTATAAATAATAAAAAAACCCCTCGCTAGGGGCGAAGAGTTCACGGTACCACCCTAATTTTCTGAAAAATCAGCTTTAGAGGTATTAACGGTGCCAAACCGTAGCTGCTCAGGAGCCATTTTCCCTTTCTTATGCCACCGATTTCCACCAAATATCGGCTCTCTAGAGGCCTTCTGAAAGTTCTATTTCCTTCAACGCTTGTAAAAATTATAATATCATTTTTTATGGACTTTGTCAAAATAGACTTGTCACCCTAGTTTTTTTATGCTATAGATTGTACAGGAGCAAAACATGATAAAAAAACTATTGGATCAAATTCAATCAAATGATGTAAAGAATATTAACTTCCATTTAGATGAAGATAAAATTACCCTGGAGCTCGAAGACAATACCCGGGTTACCTTCAGCGATGTCGCCAGCTTTATTTTTACCGACGATGACGCCATTGAGGACCCCCATATGTCCCCTATTGTCTATGAAGCCGGCGGGGTAGACGCTGTCATTCTACGCCTGGACGATGAAGAGGGTGGACTTAGTGTACCGAACTTTTCGATTTGCTATAAAGATAAATCTATGTTAATCGAGGCCGGCAGCCTGGAAATTTTCGGCAGCACCTATAAACTCGACCGCGTCAGCCATTAAGACCTTCCGGGGTCTTTTTTTCGTCTAGGCCAATAAGCTCCAGCTTTTCTTTTCTCGAGAGCTTTTTTATTGCCGCTTCGCGTTTTCTTGCCTGGGTGGGCTCTTGGTAAATCTCATAGTAGACAACTTCCACAGGAAGTCTGGAACGGGTGTATTTCGCGCCCCTTCCTCTACCATGCTCCGCTATTCTTTTTTCTAAATTATTGGTCCAGCCTGTGTATAGGCTACCATCAAAACACCTTAAAATATAAACCCAGTTCATGGTCTAAGCATAGCATGGTCCTGTGATTTTATGCTATACTTATTTAAGTAAAAGGAGGTTCATGTGAGAGATTTAATCATTATAGGTGGAGGTCCCGGAGGCTATGCCGCTGCTCTAAGGGCTAAAGACCGTGGCTTGGATGTACTCCTTGTCGAAGAAGATCGCCTGGGAGGCACCTGCCTTAACCGAGGCTGTATTCCTACAAAGGCCCTGGTTAAAAGCGCCGAAGTACTACGCACGGTAAAAAACCTCAAGACCTACGGGGTCACTATAGATGGCTATAGCCTTGACTATGGCCAGGTTAAAAAAAGAAAAGACGAAATTACCGAGCAATTGGTTAGTGGTATAGAACTTCTACTAAAACAAAAAGAAGTCGAAATTATAAATGGTCGAGGGCTTTTTGTCGATGCCAACACCATCGAAGTGGGAGGCCAGCACTACAGTGCCAAGAACTTTATAATTGCCACGGGTTCTGTAGCCTTTAATCCCCCCATACCCGGCTCTGATCTTCCTGGCGTTATCGATAGCGATGAAATCCTTGAGCTGGACAAGTTGCCCGACCATCTTTTTGTCTCCGGAGCCAGTGTCATCGGCCTGGAGTTTGCCTCGATTTTTTTAGAGCACGGATGCAAGGTTACCGTTTCCGGCAGAACCTTCTTAAAACGGGAAGATGTGGAGATTCAAAAGCGTGCTCTGAACTACCTAAAACGCCAGGGAATGAAATTTTATCTTGGCGGACGTATGAAATCCATTGAAGAAATTAAGGAAGGTCTTAAAGTTACCGTAGAAGGAAAAAAAGGACCGGAAGAAATTATATGTGACAAAGTCCTATTATCGGCGGGAAGAAAACCCAACTTTTCTTGTAATCTCGAAGCCGCCGGTGTTGAATACGGCCCCGAGGGAATTATTGTAGATGAGCAGCTCAGAACTTCTCAGAGCCATATATTTGCTGCCGGTGACGTTATCGGCGGAGCTATGCTTGCCCATGTTGCCAGCTACGAAGCTCTGAACATTGTTGAGCGCCTAAGTGGCAATCCCGAAGAACTGGATTATAGGGCTGTTCCTTCTTGTACCTTTATCTATCCTGAAATTGCTTCGGTAGGTAAAAGTGAAGAGGATTTAAAAGAGGAAAATGTTGATTATAACTCTTCAAAATTCCTATATCGCGCCAGTGGTAAAGCACTTGCCATGAGTGAGCCTGAAGGCTTTGTTAAAATGCTGGCGGATAAAGAAGGTAAGATTCTCGGCGTACATATCCTAGGTGCCGGCGCATCGGATCTTATCAGTGAAGCAACCCTGGCCATTAAATATGGCCTCCATGTAAAAGAACTCTATGACACCATTCATGCCCACCCCACACTTCCGGAACTTCTAATGGAAGCAGCCATGGCCATAGATGGTCTGGCAATACATCAACTATAGAAAGGATAATCCATGCAAACTCAAATTGTTTTTTCACTAAAGGAACTTCTCCTAGCAGGAGTCATGATTGCTCTTATTGTGCTCATTGCCTATATCATCTTAGTACTACGAGAAGTGCTTCATTCAGTCAAACTCCTACGGGGAGTCATTGAGGAAAAACGCGAAAGTATTGACCAGATCCTAGAGATCACTCCTTCGATTATGGGCAGTGTTGATCGCATCACCAACATCGCCGCCAAGGGTACGGAGTCAGCCTACAGTGGGGCCATGAGCCTGGTTGATAAATTTAAGAAAGACTAAAAGCAAAAAGGATAGGTTTCAGCCTATCCTTTTTACTTTCCTATATGACTATTTACGTCCTTTTTTCTATCCATGGTTTTATTCAATAAGGTTTTCATATTCCTTGGGGGAGAACCCCACCAAGACCTTTTCTTCACTAATAAGAAGAGGTCTTTTTAAAAGCATAGCTTGCTGGGAAATCAGCTGAGCCGCTTCTTTACTACTCATCTGGCCAGCCCTGTCCTTAAGATTCAATTCCCGGTATACTCCTCCCGAAGAATTTAGAAACTTTCTTGTCTCTAGGCCACTTTTATTCATGGCTTCCAGCAGGACTTCTTCCTCAATGCCATCTTTTTTAAGATCTACTTCTGTGAAATCAATTTTGTTTTCCTCGAGCCAGACCCTGGCTTTTCTACAGGTACCTCAGTTTTTAATACAGTACAAAGTCATTTATTTATCCTTTCTAAAACAAGTCGATAGGCATCGGAACCACTCATGCCATATTCTTTAGAGATTTTGGTTGCAATTTCTTTTGTTTTAAGACCACTTTCCACATCTGTGTCAATTTGTTCTACAGGGCTCAGTAGAGGTAGGCTTTCCCCCGCTCCTTCAATAACAAGGACCATCTCACCCTTTCTCGGTTTTTCCTTTATCTCATTATAAAGCTCACTAAGATTCAGCCGTAGATGTTCTTCATAGAACTTGGTCATCTCTCTGAGAAGACAGCTGGGACGCTCCCCTAGAACCTCTAGAGTGTCTTCAAGAGCCTCTAGGATGCGATGGGGCGTTTCATAAAAAATAAGGGTCTCAGGATACTCTTTATAGTGAAGGAGCATTTCTCGCCGCTCCTTTCTGCGCCGGGGCAAAAACCCGCCGAAGACAAAACTATGGGAAGAAAGACCGGAATTCACTAGGGCCAGAAGCACCGCTGAAGGGCCGGGCTGCACTTCAAAGGGAAGTTTGTGCTCAAGGCAAAGCTGGATGAGCTCATAACCCGGGTCGCTTATAAGGGGCATGCCGGCATCACTAATAAAAGCAATATCTCGCCCTTCAAATAAATCCTTTTCCATAGAGGAGCCTGGCAGGGGCCGGTGCTCATCGTAGCGTCTTAGGGGCTTTTTTATCTCATAGTGATCTAGGAGTATTCGGCTCCTTCGGGTGTCTTCAGCATATATAATCTCGACATTTTTTAGTGTTTCAATACTTCGAAAGGTTATATCCCCCAGATTTCCCAGGGGTGTCGCAAGTAAATAAAGCATTAGCCCATCCTCAATTCTTCATATATCTTTAAAGTCTCGGGGCTATAGCCATCTTTTTCATAGACAAAAAGAGGTTCCAGTACTCTACACTGCCTTCCTCCGTTTTTTACGGCCTCTAGCAAAAATAGATTGGCTTCCTTTCCTTTTCTAGGATGGATAAAGCGCAGTGTCTTGGGTTCTAAATCAAAACGAACCAGGCTCTGAAGCAGTTCTGCAAGGCGCCGGGGACGGTAGATCATATACACAGGAGCTCTGGATTTAAGCAAATAAGCCATGGCCCCCAATAAGCCTTCCAGAGTCATAATCTCTTCACTTCTGGAAATCATCCTAGCCCTGTCTTTGCACTGGATACCATGGCCCTTTTCGAAATAGGGGGGATTGCAAATTATACCGTCAAAACTTTCACGGGGAAAAAGGCCTTCCACCTTCATAAAATCCCCCTCTATAAGTTTTATTTTATCCGAAAGCCCGTTATCTTCCACAGAGCATC
>JAAYGQ010000229.1 GCA_012727635.1 Tissierellia bacterium
GCAATATCTTCAAGAAGCCCTGATTGGGGTCCTTGAGCAGAATAGAAGAGATTGCTGAAATTTGCTGATTTTTCTTCCGGTAAGACAGTGAAATTATACATATACACGGAACTTTCATTGGTATCCTTTAGTGTGGTATAGATTCTATAGGACACGATAGGCAAATCTAAGCTGTTTTCAAAGGAAGCAATAGAAGAGCCTTCCGAACTACCTTGCCCCGGAGATTTAATACTAAAGGTAGGAACAATATTTTTTATTAAAGGTTTAAGTCTCTCGATTTCCGATGTTAATTCTGAGGGAGCTTTTTCCTCATAGATCTCATCTTCTACTATGATTGCAGAATTTAAGATTTTATCATAAACAATCTTTAAGTCTTCTCCTTCTTTCGTAAGAAAGTTGGCAACTATAGTACGAAAATCCATATCGTTAGCCAATTCCGAACTTTTTTGTAAGATTGAATTCGTGGTGCTTGTGGAAATTTCTCCAGGAAGAATTGTTTCATTGTTATAGGATATACCACCAACTTCATTGGTATCTTTGGCAAAGAATGTGGCACTATAACTGATGATTGGCAAATCTGTAGTGTTTTTCAAAGTGGCCAAAAGCTCGGTACCATTAGCGTCCGAATCCACAAGCTCTAAAGCAGGAAGTAAGTCAGAGATATCCACTGTGGCTGGTTTTGGAATAGCACTGATTTCTTCGGTTAAGGTGTCTAGGTTAGCGTCATAGATGAAAGTGAATCTACTACCATCTTCATTTTGTACTATGAGCTTTGTATTGTTAACTAGATAATCCTCGGGCATTTCTGATTCCGGCCAAGGGACCCAATCAATGGGGGAAGTTTCCCCGGGTAATACGGTGAATTCCATATCGTAATCGAAGCTTTCATCAACGTCTTTTAAAGTGACATTGGCAAAATAAGATACAATGGGCAAATCTAGAGTGTTTTTATATTTTGCTGTAGCTGGAAAATAAGAGAAAGACGTGTCAGTATTTATCCTTTCGAGAGTAAAGATGGGGAGGATGGTTTTTACAAGGGGCCTAAGCCTTTCAAGCTCCATAGTAATTTCAGGGGTTATGATCTCCTCGGGTGCAAGTTCAGTAGGCTCTTGAATATCTCCATCTAAGGCAACATCCTCAGCCACTGGTTCCTGTTTAGTGCTAGGCTCAGCTTGCGTAGCATCCTTTGATTCCGATCCACAGGCTACTAGGCCAAGCATCAAAAGCCCAATTAGTAAAGATACAACTGCCTTTTTCATTTCTTTCTTCTTTATTTCATTGGATCTTTTCATGCAATCCAAATGTACCAAACCCAAATACACTTATATGTAGTTGCCTCACAGAAGCTTTGCTTCTTAAAATTTAGAAGTAAAAAGAGAGTCTGTACTTTCGGGCGACTAGGCTTTTTAATTTCAACTAAGTGCTTATATAGAAAAGTTTTTGATTTGATATATTATCGTTGACGAGCAATAGGAAAGGATAGTATGCGCTTTTATTAAGTACATGGGTGCATTGCGGTCTTTACAATCTTATACCTACTTGAAAATGGATTCTTTTAGTGTTTTGATTTTACAATATTAAGATACCCGAATTTGATAGATTAACTGAAACACATCAGTTTTTTTATATAAAATTTTAAGGAGATAGGCGAAAGTGATTCACATTTTAAAAAAGGAATACAGTTTAGATGGGGCGATAAGGTAAAAAGCCAAATTTTGTATTTACTAAAAGATCGATACAGCTACACAAGGAATCTTGCAATAAATTTTGTCAATAAAAAATCCTAGTTAGCCCAATAATTTTGTTCTAATAAAACTAAAATATAATTATTCTAAAATGACTGCAGTGAAGTTTTTATGATGATAAACTTGATTCTTTTTACAAGAGCCAATTATTACAATTTTTATTAAAAGCAAAGATTAATAAAAACGCCCGCACTTTCAAAAGAAAATGCAGACGTTTTTATTGGAATAGATAAGTACTATCTTTGTGTTCTAACTTTTTCATAACGATCTTTTAACGAGCGGAAATCAACGCCAACCAATTTAACCATTTCATCATAGCTCCCTCGGTGGGAAGGATTCTGGTAATAGCACTGAATCATATCGTAGGCTGCGTAGGTGTTGAGTTCTATCAAGTCCACGCCGCTTTCAGTAAGGGCAATGTCCCAACCAATATAGCGATATTCAGGGACCTTTACTGCAAGCTCTTTGGCCAGGGCAAAGGCTTTATCGGTGTGGGGGAGTTGATATCCTAAAAATCGTGTACCCGTCGAGGGATGGCTTTCAACAATATGCCCTCCATCAAGATCAAATTTACCGTCCTCTTTAAAACCATGGGAGCTAATACGACCGGTTTGATCAACTTGAACATAAACACCACCGGAGGAGACATTATCAATTTCCATGTTTTCGCCTCCCATACGCAAAATGGTAGGCAGAAAATGAACCTCATTGTCTTTATCCAAAATAGTTGTGACCCTCAGGGAGTTTACGGATTTAGGGTAGAGCTTATTGACATCGGGATGTTGTTGAATAAATTCTTCTATAAGATTTAGCTTATGACTCTCGCAGTAGCTGCGAAGCTCTTGGGCCGAGGAAAAATTCTTTGTATAGAGTTTTTCAATTCCAAATCCACCATAGTTAGCCGCTTCCTTTGCAAAAAAAACGGAATTTTCCTTCATAAAGTCTTCAAGTCTATTGTCGTCTATTTCTTCCAGGATAAGGATATCCCGAATATAATACTCCTCAAGAAGTTTATAGACATCAATCTTGTTGAAAAAATCAAACTTCACATCCTTGGGGAGATTTAGAAAGTAATTGGCATTGGCCCAGTCCAGCGCACCAAAATAACTAAGGCGAGCTTTTTTATCCCTAGTATGGGCAAAGCCGAAGACTTGGTAATCTAGAGCACTAAAGCCGTATTTAAACCGATAATTAAGCATGTCAATAAGAACGCCGACTCTGCTACGGCAGGCTTTTTTTGACTCGGCTTTAGTGGATTTCCAATAGGTGTTAAAACCTTCCAGACGTTCACTTATTTTTTTCATTTTTAAACCTTTCATTTTTAACGAAGAGAAAGCCCCAGGAGCTCTTGCATCAGCTGGGCTTTTCCCCGGCCATCCTCCATGTGGATTCTGGCTTGGAATAGTTCTACAGAGGGAATGCTATTGGCCTCTACCAAGACTGGACCCGAAGGGGTGATGGCCACGTCCCAACCGATATATCGGCTATGGGGAAGTACCATTGCGCTTGTACAAACGAGATCTTTTACTTGCTGAATTTGTGGAACCTGAAAACCAATTAGATTCATCCCATTGGCGGGGTGGACGCTATAGGATTTTTCTCTGGGATAGTTGATATAGGCGGGATACTTTATTAGCCCTTCCTCGGTTAGAAGGGTAAAGGCGCCCCCTACACTAGCATTATCTATATGGGCGTCGGTGGTGTTAAATCTCAAAGTCATATAGGCCACGGACACTTTTCCCTGGGGACTTATGGCGGTGGCTACACGAAGAGTATTTACCGACTTTAGAGAGAGTTCATTCATCTTTGGATCTTGGTTAATGGCCTCTTCTACAACCACCTGATTGTTCTTTAAAAGTTTATCGTAGAGTTTTTTTGGATCGCTAATGCCCTGTGTTTCTATCCGCAGAATATTGTCGCCTCCACAATCCGAAGGGGTTTTAATAAATAAAACTTTATGTTTAAGTAGGGCCTCACGAAACTGGCTGTAGCTATCCAGCCTAAGATCCAAAGAGTCTCTACCGAGAAAATCCTTGAAATACCGATTAAATTGGCCTTTATCCTCAAGAATCTCCATATTTTCTTTTGTGTTGCAAGACCTTATGATTTTGGTATTGTCCCGATATTCTGAAAGATAGGAGCTTCGAATTTCAGGGTCGATAATTTCATCAAAACCAAAAGTTAGGTAGTTTAGCCAAGTATAACCTTCATCTTTGTAGCATTTTAGCATATCGGAAAAGATATCAAGGTGGCTTCTTCCCGAGCGTTTATGCATATGATGGGTTACATAGTAAAGCTGAGGCCAATCTAATTTTAATGCTTTTTGTATCTGAGAAAGCATAGGCTCCTCCTTTTAAAAGGTGAGTTTAAGGTTTATTTGGTGTTCCTTTTCATATCTTCTTTTCGTTTTTCAAAGCTCATCATAAGGCTTTCTTCTTCAGGTAGATTGTCTTTCATAGCCATTTCTCTAAGCAGTTCTTTTGTAAAATTGGGGCTTGTAATAAGAAGAGGACCCAAAAGAGAAGTGGCATAGAGATTTTTATAATGAATACCGTATTTTTTCTCGCCACTTTGAATAAAGCCTGGTCGCTCTCCCTTGTAATTAGTAAACTGGGAAATCCATCCAAATATCTCTGTGCCTTTATCGGTATAACCGTGAATGAATTCGTTTTTTCTATTATACTTGTTCACTTGGGTTATAAAATCAAAAAAGCCAAGGGCCTCAAGTGTATCTCCCTCTTCATGTTCTATGGTTTTACCCAGCAAGTCCATGGCATTGCCTGTAAAAAAGAAAAACTGGTCCGATTCAATGCGATCTTTGATTCTTTCTTTAAAGGGCATAAGCAAAGAGAGAATCAACCTTTGCTTGTCTTCGGTCATCGCTCCCATAATAACTAGGGTAACTTTTTCGCTGATAAAGCGAGGAGGTGCTGGGTAGTTTGTCAGGATACAATTTTGTTCGCCGAAAATTTTTTTAAGAAGCATTTGTGTTCCGTTTTCACCGAGAAGATTTGTAAGCTCGGGATAGAGAAATTCTACTTTCATATGGTATCCTCATCTAAGCGTAGTGTAATTTTTTCTATAATTTGCCTAGAGACCGGCTCGGAGTAGAGCTCGTATAGTAGGCCGATAAAGTCAACCCCTTGGAGATCTATCCTATCGGCAACGTCGATTTTCTCTTCACAGAGGATGATTTTCTCTCTGGGTATACCGGCAAAAAGCAGTCGCAGATAATAATCCTTGGCACGGTACCCACCCACAAGAATTTGTACAACATCATCCTGATTGAGTTGTTCAAAATCCGTATCATAGAGCCAGGCCGTATTCTCCTCATGGCTTTTAGTTTTGATACTGGTATCATTAAGTAGAACAATGGCTTTTTTGCCTTCCTGGGACAGTATAATTTCAATGGCCCTACTTATGGCAATGGGATTCATTCCCTTGGCCAGCATCCTGTAAAAGGTTTTATCCTTTCTATGGGAAATATCTTTACGACTTTTAACAATTTCTATATCTTCAATCGCCCGGGCCAGGACTTTATGATCAAAGCCTAGGGTGCGCATTAGACTCAGAGCGCAGAGCTCGGCATAGTGGTCCAGTACATTTTCACCCAGTAATGGATAATGCTCCACGAGGCCATGATGGTTCATGGCAAAGTCTTTTTCGACCTCTTCTAACACAAAGTCTGCACTGGCATTGGTAAAGGAGCAGGATGAGCAGTGGGCTTTGCCAATGTGATGGTATCTCCTAAAGCTGTAGACCATGGGTTGATTGCAAAGGGGGCATAGGGGAACATCCTCAATCAAACTACCGAGCTGGGACTTCTCACCCTGCAAAGGGGCTATGGAGTAGAAGGTTTTAGGATTTTCTACACCAAGGCGCGAACTGATTAAATCATCGCTATTGAGGATTACATGGGTATGGTGGGGAAGATGATCCTGGAGAATACGAAAAATAAATTCTCCATGGGCATTTCTTAAATAGGATTCTCTAAAGAGATTTGTCACAAGAAGATAATCCGGTGCCATTTCGGGAAAAATAATTCGACTTGCCCGTTCATCGACTTCCAAAATGCAAAGGTCCAGCTTAGGTCCACCAAAAAAAGAAGAAGCATCTAAAAGGGTTGTGACTACACCTTCTTTGATATTGCTCCCATAACTGTTATGGGCAAAGGAAAATCCCATCTTTTTATATAAATCGGCAATAAGATTTGATGTTGTTGTTTTACCGTTGGTTCCAGTAATGGCAATCACGGTTTTAGGTTTAGCCAAATGGCTTAAAAAATCAGGACAAAGTTTAAGAGCCACGGCCCCAGGCATATGGGTTGCATTATGGCCAGTAATTCGAAGAATTCCGGCACTGCAACGAGCGGCTAATATGGCAAAATAAAAGCGCATTTTATTCATCGCTTTCCTCTTTCTATTACTATAATATAAAGAGATTATACCATATGTCTAGGGGGAGTCAGATAAAAATAATTTAAGTATTTAACATTGAAATGCAAAGAAATTAATGGAGTCCTTGTTTTTTTCCTATATAATGGTAGAAGAATACTCATAAACTAAGAAACCCTTATCAAGGAAGGTAGTCATGGATTTAGAGCTTTATTCATGGAATCTGCATGAGAGAAATTTAATAGGACAAGATCAAGTGATACTGCCCTCAAAGTCCAAGATTCGTATTAAAGACTGCCTTGAACTTCGAAGGGAGCTTGAAGAGCTTTTGGAGGATTTACCCCATAAAGCCCTTTGTCTCTGGGCCCTGGAGAATGCTCAGAACTTTCTTCGGTATTTTGATGAGCATCTTAAAGAGGATGAGCGTATCTTTAATGCTGAGATAGTTTTACTAAAAAGAACCGAAGAAAAAGCCGGGGCCTACGAACTTCGCCAGGAGGGGTTTATAGCCAACCAACTGGCAAAGGAATCCACCACGGAAATAGGAAAAATATCCGCCAGAGTCTTTGCCCAGGCTATCGCCACTGGACATATGCGTGGTCACGGAATTCTTTCTGCAGATTATGCCATCAAAGTTATAAACCTATTATATCCTGGCAATCCTGAACCCGTTATAGAAGAAAGAAGAAAACAAATCCTCTTAGCAAATATATTTAGTGAGAAATACAGCTATAAATAAGACTGTATGAATGAACTTAGAAAGCACAAATTATAAAGTAGTGATAATGGTAAGACTTATCAAATAATAAAGATTATTTAAAGCTCTTTATATTTGCACCTTGGAAGAGAGCATGGTCTTTTGCTATACTATCAAGGGTGGAAGATAAAATCTGCCTGAGATCTCTTCAAAAAAATATTTTAGTGAAATAGCCAAAGGAAAAATTATGAAAATCAATAATTACACCATACTGGATGTTGAAACAGCCAGCCGTCGTACTCCTAGCATATGCTCCTTGGGGCTGGTCCATGTAAGCGGAGGTAAGGTCGTAGCAAGCCATCATTATTATATAAAGCCACCGGGACGTTTTGAGTTTTGGAATGTAAAAGTTCATGGAATTGAACCCTATCAGGTCAAATCCGCCCCGCGTTTTGCCGATATCTGGCCTCAAATAAAGGATTACTGTGAAAACAGCATTCTGATTGCTCACAATGCTCTTTTTGATCTAGGTCAACTGAGTTTGTCTTTAAAAGAAGCAAAAATATCCCATCCGGATCTTTACTATATTGACACGGTTAAGATGGCCCACCGAGTATTTCCCGATTTCCCCAAGTACAATTTGGCTTTTTTAAGCCTTGTTATGGATGTGGATTTAGGAAATCGCCACGACGCCTTGAGCGATGCCACGGCGACCCATGGTATTTTTGATCTGATGCAGGATGATTATCCCTTAGAGCGAAGCAATATTTCCATTTATGAGGGCAGTGGGGTAAAAAATCTAAAACGAGGAAGTTTTCAAGAGGCCTTTGATCGCCTTCTACTCATTCTAAGAAGCTATGAAGTCGATGAAGTCCTAAGAGCAGAAACCATATTAGAACTTTTATGCTGGTTAAAAGAGGTAGAAGAGATAGGGGACTATCATCCCGTTAGCGAGCTTGTGCCAAGAATCAATTTTCTTTTAAAACACAAAATATATGATGAAGGGGTCCACTGGATTATCCAGCGCCTTGCTATGAGCTACTATACAGAGAAAAAAGCGGTTGAGCCACATTTTGCTCTGGAGGATCTTCGAGTTTTATTGGAAGGGGAAACTCCCGAAGAATTGGGACGGTGGCTGGAAGAAAATTTTCAACTTCGAGATGAATTTCTTTTTGGTGAATTGTGGCGTAGTCTTTGGGAATATCATTATCATAGTGTGGGAGAAAAAATGGAGCTTCTCCAAAAAATACGTTTTTATCTCCAGCCCTACGAAGAAAACTATGCAAAGGAAAGGGTGGTAGGAAAACAGGGAATCCTTGTTGGTAGTCTATCCCCTAAATATATGAAACATCTTTACCGTGAGCTAGATCAGGTGGGAGCGAAACTTGTGGGTACCAATCCACGCAGATCTGAGTTTGTTCTAATAGCCCCGGGCAAAAGAGGACTGGAATATACGCCCCGTCTTAGAAAAGTTTTAAAAATAAAAGAAGAAGGGGCAGGATTCTCCCTTTTAAAGGTAGGCAAAAAAATATGAAAAAACTCATACTTATGGTGGTGCTCTTGTTTCTTTTTTCCTCTTGTCAAGCACAGGAATATCCATCAAGAAGCATTCAAATCATTGTGCCCTATTCGCCGGGAGGAACTACAGATCTCGTAGCCCGGGCTTTTGCTCAGGCTCTGAGTGAAGAATTAAAGCAAGAGGTTAGTGTAGTCAATCAAGCCGGTGCTTCGGGCTCCGTGGGCACCCTTAGTGCCTTTCAAGCAAAACAGGATGGCTACACCCTTTTATTTAGTGCCGATTCCCTTGGAATACAGCGAGTTATGAATTTAACTGAACTGAGTTTTGATGATTTTGAGCCCGTTATGCTGGTAAGCAATGATCCTAAGGTTATTGTGGTAAATGCCAAGGGTCCCTATGATAACGTTGAGGATTTATTTGCTGCAATGCAGGACAAAGGCCTAAGTATGAGCTATACTGGCCCCGGTGGCTCGGGACATATCCAGGCTTTGCTCTATGAAAAGTTGGGAGCTAAACTAACTTTAACCCCCTTTCCCGGCGGCTTGGATGCCATTGTGGCTTTAATGGGTGATCAGGTGGATTTTACAAATTCCAATGCCTCGGTGGTCTGGGAGTATATTCAAAGTGGTCATTTAAAAGCCCTGGCGGTATGTGGAAACAATCCCCTTTCTCTTGACCCATCGATTCCCCTTCTAGGCGATGAGATCCAGGGTGCCGGTGAGCTTATGGATCTTGCCTTTACGCCCCTGAGCCTGCTGGTTGGAAATCAGACCCCTCCTGAGATTGTTGAAAAATTAAGGGACGCTGCAAAAAAGGCCACAAAGAATCCTCAATGGATGGAATATATGGAGAAAAGTGGACAGGAAATACTCTACACTAGATATGAAAAGCCCGAGGAAATAAAGGGCTTTTTCAAAGAATTTGAATCAAAAATGAGCTGGCTACTCTACGATGCCGGAGTCAGCTTCTATAGCCCCGAAGACTTTGGTATTGAGCGCCCATGAAAAAATATAGTTTTAGTATTCTTGGCAGTATTCTAC
>JAAYGQ010000026.1 GCA_012727635.1 Tissierellia bacterium
AATGATTTAGGCCTACAAGGAATTAAAATGTTTTATCCTTCAAAAGATAATATCCATGTGGGACATTTAAGTCAGTTGAGTGAGAAAGCTTCTATGTATATGCTTGAAGAGCTAATTCAAACCACGGGAGCAAATAGTCAAGGGATTTACGCTGTAGATAATATGCCTGAACATAACTTCTCCACGTCCCCAGTAGTCACCATACTACCTGGATACATGACCAATAGAGAAGAAGATGTGCTTTTGAAAACAAAAGCATATCAGCTGAAACTAGCAGAAGGATTAAAAAATGGAATAAACTTGTACTTTGAAAGCTTAGAAAATAGGTAATCAACGTAGTAGAGGAAGCTTACCAAAATTAAAATGCGAGTTATAGGGTTAAGGAGGGAAATGTTATGAAAGGAAAACTTCATCATGTGGAGCTCTATGTTAAGGACCTAAAAGTGAGCAAGGGATTTTGGCAGTGGTTGCTTACGATACTGGGTTATGAAGTCTATCAAACCTGGGATAGGGGAATTAGTTTCAAATTAAAGGACACTTATTTGGTGCTTGTCCAAACTGAAGAAAAATATAAAGAGGTTCCCTATCATCGTTGTGGAGCTGGATTAAATCATATTGCTTTTCATGGGGGTTCAGAGGTTTTTGTGGATGAGATTATGGAAAAACTAAAAGAAAAAGGAATTAGAATATTCTATGAGGACCAGCATCCCTATGCAGGAGGCGAAGGTTATTATGCCGTTAATTTTGAAGATCCCGATCGAATTAAAGTAGAGATTGCAGTCTAGCGATACAGCTAAAATATAACAAGGAAATAACCCTAAAAAAAAGACTTTTATAAATGTTCGTCTAAAGAAAACTGTTTTTAGAAGCAGTTTATTTTTCTTTAGACGAACATGTGAAAAGTGAACCTATATGAAAAATGAGAGTGAGAGACTTCTATAAAAACTCGTTATAATAAAGAGTTAATAGAGAAGTTTAAATATTTTATTACGTTGTTGTTGAATAAATGGAATAGGAAGAAGGTGCACAGAGTGAAGATGTTTGGAGAGAAACCTTATCATAGTCTTAATTTTTTTCTTAGGGAAAAGTTTCTAGGTAAAGTGTATAAAGTTAGTTTAGATGGGGGGTTTTCTTGCCCCAATCGTGATGGCACCTTAAATGGGACTGGATGTTTATTTTGCAGTGAACGAGGGTCAGGAGACTTTGCAGGAAATCGTAATTTCAGCATATCTTCTCAGTTTGAAGATATAAGTGCTATGATGGATAAAAAATGGCAAGGAGCTAAGAAAATAGCGTATTTTCAGGCATATACTAATACATATGCAGCCCCTGATATCCTTCGAGAGAAATATCAAGAGGCCATCGAACAAGAAGGAGTAGTTTCTTTGTCCATAGCCACCCGACCAGATTGCTTAGGGGAAGAAGTTTTAGAGATACTAGGAGAATTCAGTCAAAAAATTCATACCTTTGTCGAGCTGGGGCTTCAAAGTAGTAAGGATGAATCAGGCCGTAGAATAAATAGGGGGTATGATTACCCTGTATTTTTAGAGGCAGTTGAAAAACTAAGGAAACTTGATATCGACGTTGTGGTTCATGTGATTTTTGGTTTGCCAGGTGAAACTGAAGAAGATATGCTTAGCACCATTAAGGATCTGGCTAGACTTGATATCCAAGGAATAAAATTTCATCTACTTCATTTAATGAAAGATACCCCCTTGGTTTCTCTAT
>JAAYGQ010000027.1 GCA_012727635.1 Tissierellia bacterium
AAACCTAGAAGCAAGATATCATCTCCCCCCTTGCTTAGCACTACTCCTTCATCATCTAGCACAACTACGGCTTCTTTGAGTAGTGATTTTCTAAGAGGTTCATACTCTCCACTCCAGGCTTCATGATTTCCTGGAACATAGTAGATAGGGGAAATTTTTTTTGCTTTTTTTATAAATTCCATTGCAACATCTATATCCATTTCAGATGAATCAATAAGATCGCCAACTACAGCAATCATATCCGGTTCTTCCTTTGCTAGAATGTCTATTAGTTCGGGTCCCCAGTCTTTGTTATGCAAATCCGCCACTAGAGCAATTTTGTATTCTTCAAAGCCCTTAGGGAGGTTACTATGTATTATTTCTAGTCTGGTAGTCTGTATATTTGTATTTGTAAAATATAACCACAGAAAAACTACTGTTAATAATAATAGTAACAGCCTAGGTCTTCTTTTTATTAGCTTAGATTTCCTAGCCTTTTCTCGGATTAATTTCATATAATTTTTTCTCTACTTTAGTTTAAATTGTTCTTTTTTCTTTTTATTTGTCTGCCTAATCAAATTCTAATGTAAAATCGGTTGACTTGTATATCTCTTTTTAAAAGAAATATGGGGCTTTGTCACTTGCAGTCTTGCCTAAAAGATAAAAAGGTAATTTTTCATTTTGGTTCTAAGCATTGTCAAGATTATGGATGAAGTGATACAATCACCCTGAGGTTGTTATGAAAATACTTTTTAGCATTGTTTTGGGCTATTTCTTTGGAGGACTGCCCGTTGCTTATATAATCGGGAAATTACAAAAGGGAATCGATCTACGTAAAGTTGGCAGTGGAAATCTAGGCGCTACCAATGTACTTCGCAATTTGGGAGTTTTTTCCTTTATTCTTTGCGTTATTTTCGATGTAGGCAAGGCCTATTTCGCCTTTAAGCTGGCCCAGCGGTTCTTTGGCGATGTTTATGGGCCCATTTCCGGCTTTGCCACGGTCCTAGGCCACTGCTACTCACCTTTTATGAACTTTAAAGGTGGTAAGGGTGTGGCCACCAGTGGAGGACTTATTTTGGCCTATGACTGGCGAATTTTCCTAATTGCTACTTTGTTCCTCTTTGCACTTCTACTAATTACCCGAAGAATGAGCATTGGTTCCATTGGCTCAGCCATTATTTTCCCTATTTTATATTATTACTATTATGGCTTTGATTTATTTATAATTGGTGCTATAATCTTATCAGGCTTTGTCATTTTTATGCATAGAGAAAATATTTCTCGGATCATAAAGGGGACAGAACCAAAACTATTTTAGGGAGATGGTAGGGGGCTGGTGCCCCTTCTGGTCTTCAAAACCAGCGTAGGGTGTTCGGAGCATCCTAGGTGGGTTCGATTCCCATCCATTTCCGCCACTAAAAAGGCAGTTTCCTAGGAAGCTGCCTTTTTTTGTCTAGGGAAGACGATCCACTAGATCCTGAGAGTAGTTAACCATCAGCTTTCCATTGATTTCGCCAACCCTCCAGACTTCTTCTTTATTGATACTTCCTGGGCTGAAGACCACAGTTACGCTGTAATCATCCTGGTCTTTTTCGACAACAAAGTCCCAGGGAAACTCATTATTATGATCAAAGCTATAGCTATCAAAGGCCTTTGTAAAATCTCCCGCTCGTCGGGTCTCTCTAAATTCCCTTGTAAGCTTTCGGTAGACACTTTGATACTCACCGGTATACATTTCCTGAAAAAACTGCCTTACAAAGGTCTCTACTCCATCGGTGTTTTCTGCAACGATGGAGCCGTCATATTTAAAACCCTGATCCAAATCAATTCCATAGAGCTCCGGAGCCTTGGTCTTCTCATCAAAGATAAAATACACTGTCTTACCACGGCCCTCTTCGGTGAGGGTATTTATAAAGCTCATAAGATACAAATAAAAATTCCCCCTATTATAGCGTGCATCGCTAAAAGCTGAAAGCCGCGTGTAGACATAGATGTATTCGGGAGTGACCTTTATTTTATCCACGGGAATATCAAGAATCTGTCTTCCCCGGGTTCCTAGGGGTTGATCGGCCTGGGCAAAGTATACATCCATAATATTACTATAGCGGTCTCTCCAGATAACACTGGTGTATTCTCTACTTTCTACCAGCCTATCCTTTCCAACAAAATATACTGGATAACGCATATAGCGATGTTCGGCGACGACACTTAAATTATGAGGTTCTGGAGAGAAATCCTTATAAAAATCAAGATAGAAATAGGTATTGATCACCAAAAGCACTAGAACCATTAAAATAAAATACAAACTCGTCCTTTTCATTCTATACCTCATAAACTCGCGGAAAATCTATATATACCGTAGTTCCCACATCATTTAAAGATTCCATTCGAATCTTTCCATTGTGAAGGTTTACGATTTGTTGAACAATATGAAGACCTAGGCCTGTACCTCCCCGTTCTCTGCTTCTAGCCTTATCCACTCGGTAAAACCTATCAAATACATAGGGAAGTTCCTGAGCATCGATTCCTATGCCATTATCTTGGAATTTAAAATGAATTCTGTCCTTATCTGCCCAGACATGGATGATAATTTCATCTCCCTCATCGCTATACTTAACCGCATTGCCAATTAGATTAATAAAGACCTGCTTCATTTTATTGTAGTCAAATTCTGCAAAAAATTTTTCTTGGTACTCCAAAGTGATGGTGATGTGTTTTTGATCTGCCAAAGGTTGCATCACCCGAATTGACTCTTCCAGAGCCCTTGTTATAGGCCGTACGTCGAGATTTAAAGATACATCCTGGCGTTCCAGGGAAGCCATAAATAACAGATCATCAATAATATCTTTTAAGCGATCGCTTTCGGAATTTATATCTTCTAAAAAATCATAAAGAATTTCATTGCTAACGGTGGCTTTGGCTTGTATAAGGGAGTCTGTAATTATTTTCATTGAGGCAATGGGAGTCTTCAGCTCATGGCTAAGTGTAGACACAAAATCCTTTTGCTGTGCTTCAATATCACCCAGCCGGGAACCCAATGTATTAAAAGAGCGCACAATGGGGCTTAGTTCCGATTCTTCGCTCTCTTCAATCTGATAGCTATAGTTTCCACGGGTCATAGCTTCTACCCCTTCTTCTAGCCTATCCAGGGGGGAAAAAATATCCCTTAAAAACCAAAAGTATACTAATAAAGAAGATACTATAAAAATAAGGCCAATAATAGTAATCCGCCTCACAAGGCTACTCAGAGCCTCCCCAGGCTCTCCTAGGCTCGTCATAGCGACGATAATGGCAACAGGGTCTTCCTGACTATTGTAAACAGGGTAGCCCGTATAAAGAAGTTTCTCACCCTTTGTGTTGACATAGCGGCGATACTGAAAGCTCTTTTCATTTATAACACTGTCTACCAGTTCCAGAGGGAGGTTTTCTCCTTGTTGGCGAAAGTTATAGCTATCACTAAGTAGGTTATGACTGGAATCAAGTAGCAAAAAACGCACCCTTTCTTTGTCTTCATCAAAGGGTGCTAGGGCTTTTATCCACTCCTTGTCCTTGAAACCAAGATTTTCTAAGGATTCCAGTTTCTTAGATACCTGTTGAGATCTTTCAAGAAGAGGAGCAATTCTCTGATCCATTTCAGAGGCCATAAAAGAATTATAGAGAACATTATGAATGGTAAATAAACCTATTAATAATAGCAAAAAATAGGTGGAGATAACTCTCCACCCTAATTTAGAGCTCATTCTATCACTGTTTGAAATAATACCCTGTACCCCATTTCGTCATGATAAATTCCGGATGGGAACTGTCGGCTTCGACTTTTTCACGAAGTCTTCTAACGTGAACGTCAACAGTTCTAACATCACCGAAGTATTCATAACCCCATATTTTTTCAAGGAGTTCTTCCCGACTAAAGACAGTTCCTTCGTTAAGTACAAGCAGAATTAGTAGGTCAAATTCTTTTGCTGTCAGTGTCACTTCCCGGTCATCAAAGATAACCTTTCTTCCAAAGAAATTAACACTGAATTTGTCAAAGGAGATAATGGAAGATGAAGCCATATTCTTCGGTTTAACCCTTCTTAGGACAGCCCGAATTCTAGCCTTAAGTTCAAGGATGTTAAAGGGTTTGGCCATATAGTCATCGGCGCCAGCCTCAAGTCCCAAAATCTTCGATTCATCATCACCCTTGGCAGTAAGCATAATTATTGGAACCATGCTGGATTCTCTAATGCGCTTGCATACTTCTATTCCATCCATTTTAGGCAACATAACATCCAATACAACCAAATCATATTTATTGTCCATTGCCTTTTCAAGAGCCTCTTCGCCATCGACTGCGGTGTCGATTATATAGCCCTCTTGTTCTAAGCTAAATTTTAGTCCTTTAAGAAGAATCGGCTCATCATCGACAATTAAAAGTTTATCCATTTTCATACTCCTTTGTTAATATTCTTGCATTCTCAATACGTTCGGTTACACCAGTACGATCAAAATACTCTAAATAGGGAACTATATATTTTCTACTTAGATTCAGAGCATCACGAACATCTGAAATCTCTATGTTCTTCTTACCCCTACCTATGTCGATTATATCATTTTTTAAATAATAGACCATATCTTTTTTCATAAAATACTCAGAGTTTATAGAAATAAGTTCTCCACTGTGAATTAGGTACTCAAGAAAAGGCAGTTCTTCTTTGGTAAGTTGGTTTTTCACTTCGTTTAGAGTGGGTATCTCATAGGTTTTGCTGTCAAAGTACTTTAAAACTTTTTCTTTTATACCCACTTGCTGTTCATTTAGTACTAATTCGTAAGAAAATGCTTTGACTCGGCTGCCACTGAGTTCAATCATTTCTTCTTCATGGGCTTTGGCTAGCATTTTTTCAAAAATATCACGGTCCATATTTTTATAATATCGGCTGCGGAGGACTTCCTTGTCCCAATGATGCTTAATGAAATCACTTTGGCGAAGTTCTTCAAGGTTTTCAAGAAGCTCCTCTTGCTGGCGCTGGAGGCTGCTCTCGGTAAAAAATCGTTTTCCCTGAAGGATTAGCTCAAGGCCTTGAGAACTTATTTTTTTCTCCAGCACTTCTTTTCTTTCCAACATCTCCCTCTCTAAATCCTCCAGAGTAAAGCCCTGGGAATATTTCCAGCCTATATAATCCAGCCGGTGGAGAAAATCGTTATCCAATAAAAATTTAACCGATCGATGCTTGTTTCTTTTGCCCATAAGCGGATTGCTGTCAAGAACCTCTAGCCCCCCCAGGGTAATTACTGGGCTCATTTGGCGTAAAATGCCTCTTTGCCTAAAAAAAGCCAGCATCGGCC
The DNA here is from genome assembly GCA_012727635.1 of Tissierellia bacterium. Taxonomy (GTDB): domain Bacteria; phylum Bacillota; class Clostridia; order Peptostreptococcales; family Acidaminobacteraceae; genus DTU036. The sequence goes on from JAAYGQ010000027.1 coordinate 5,305, forward strand.
TCTCAAGTTCTAGCTCGTAAAGAACACCCTCTATAGGATGGAGTTTAGCAAAAAACTCATCGGAACCGAAATAAACCTTATATTCCTCCCCGCTTCTGATTTTCTCATCCAAGTCTCCTAGGGCTTCCAGCCTGACAATAAGGTTTCTACTTTGATGATATTTTCCTTTAGGAGCTAGAGCCTTTCCCGGTTCTAGAGCTTCTTTATTTTCTCCCTGTAGAACCAGGGCGACCCGAGAATGAGCAAGGGCCAGTTCTGTGGGCTCGTCGTGGCTTTCAATGGAGCGAATTTTGAAGTCTTCCTCTCCGGGGTAGAGCTGAAGCGAACTTTTAATAGACAAATCTGCTCCCTCTAAGGTTCCCGTTACGATATCTCCTATGCCCTTGCCTTTAAAAACTCGGTCAATAAAAAGTCTAGGATAATAGGGTTCTTCTTCTTTGCTTTTTTCATATTGAGAAAAGATATAATTTTTTACTTCTTCCAGTCCCTGACCACTTTTAGCACTGACCCTATAAATGGGAAAGTCTTCAAAAATTGTTCCTTCAACGAGTTCCTCAATATCCATCTCCACAAGTTCTTGCATTTCTTCGTCGGCGAGATCGCATTTGGTCATAACTATAAGACCCCTATCAATGCCTAGGAGTCTTAGAATATCAAGATGCTCTCTGGTCTGGGGCATAACACCTTCATCGGCAGCCACCATTAAAAGTACAAGATCGATGCCACTGACTCCGGCCAGCATATTTTTAATAAAGCGTTCATGACCGGGCACATCGACAATGGAAATTTTTTCTCCCCTATATTCCAAATAGGCGTAGCCGCTGACAATGCTAATGCCCCTTTTTTGCTCTTCAATTAAACGGTCCGTTGGTATTCCTGTAAGGGCTTTGATCAGCGTTGTCTTTCCATGATCGATATGTCCTGCTGTACCTACGACAAATCGGCTCATAAAAGAACCTCCCGCAAAGCCGCCTGGAGAATAGCTTCATCTTCGGGATAAATGCAGCGCAAATCGATATGAAGTTGTCCTTCACCAAGTACCGCTACAATGGCAGGATCCAACCTTCTAAGGCGAAGATTTATTTTTTCTAGGTTTTTTTCTACAAAAAGCACAATCTGAGGACTGGGAATTCTATGTCTTGGTAGAGCGCCGCCCCCCACAAGGCTCTTGCCTTCAAGGATTTCACCTTTAATGCCTGAGCATTTAAGCTTCTCTAGGAAATCTTGGCTGCGAAGAAGGAGTTCTTCATAGCTTCTATTAAGGAAAAAATAGGTAGGTAGATCAAACTCCGTTTTTGTATAGGCCAATAGAGTGGCTTCCAGGGCTGCTAGGATCAGCTTGTCCACCCGAAGGACCCTTGTAAGTTGGTTTTTCTTAAGACTCTTAATATCGGCTTTACTACCTAGGATAATACCGGCTTGGGGCCCCCCTAGGAGTTTGTCTCCACTAAAGCTTAGAAGATCCACATGGCGAAGAGCTTCTCTTACGGAATTTTTCTCTCGGAAGAGACCTTCTTCTAAAAGAGAGCCACTGCCCACATCTTCATAGAGAGGAATTTTATGTTTTGTAGCCAGCTGACGAAGCTCCTTTACTTCTACTTCTTGGCTAAAACCCCCAATATAGTAATTACTGGGGTGGACCTTCATAATCATCCCGGTATCCTCACCTATGGCCTGCTCATAGTCCCACAAATGGGTTCTATTGGTAGTACCCACCTCTACTAGCCGGGCTCCAGAATCCTTTATGATCTCAGGAATCCGAAAGGATTCTCCTATTTCTATCATCTCTCCCCGGGAAAGAAGAACTTCTTTGCCCTTGGCAAAGGTGCTTAGAATAAGAAAAACTGCAGCGGCATTGTTGTTTACCACATGGGCATCCTCGGCACCGGTAAGATACTGCAGATGACGACGCAAATGGTCATAGCGGCTTCCACGTTTACCCTGCTCCAAATCATACTCAAGATTAGAGTAGGAATGGCTTAAACGCTCTAAGCGCTGAAAACTTTCCTTTGAAAGGGGCGCCCTACCCAAATTTGTGTGAAGGACAATACCCGTGGCATTGAGAACTTCTCTTAAAGCATAGGGCTGTTCAATTTCCCTAAGAAGGGACTCAATAATTTTCTCTTTAGAGATTTCTTCTTCGCTTCCCTTAAGGATTTCTTTTCTTAGTTGGCTTAAATTTTCATTAAGCAAAAAATTTACATAGCTTCTTTTATATTTTCCCAAGGCTCCGGCCAGAGCCGGGTCTTCGAGGAGTTCATGAACATTGGGTATTTCGCGTAATCGGTTCATCCTACCTCCTTTTTACATAGATCCGTTTTTCCCTTTGCTCCACAACTTCGCCGATGATGGCCACCGGTGTCTTTACATTCCTGCGGAGTCTTTCAATCAGTTCATCGGCAACAGATCCATCCACACTTAGTAAAAGTCCACCACTGGTCTGGGCATCAAAAAGAGGTAGGACTTCTTCAGTAGTTAGCCCATTAAGATCACATCGACATTCATAGTGTTTTTTATTGCTAAAGGTTCCACCGGGAACGGCTCTCATTTCCACCAGTTCATCCACCCCTTGAAAAAAAGGTATAGCCTCATAATCAAGATTGGCCGATGTCCCGCTGGCTTCCATCATTTCCATAAGATGGCCTACAAGGCCAAAGCCAGTAATATCCGTAGCACCGTGGGCTCGTTGCTCTCCCAGGGCCTCCAGAGCATATTTGTTTAGATACTGCATGCTAAAGATAACTTCTTCGGCCATTTCCTTGCTGACCACTCCGGCTTTGATGCCGGTAGTCACAATGCCTGTACCCAGAGCCTTGGTTAGAATCAGTTTATCGCCTACTTTGGCTCCTCCATTTAGCAGTAGATCTTCATTTTTTACAAAGCCAATAACGCTAAGACCAAACTTTGGCTCATCGTCCTTAATGGAGTGCCCTCCCACAAGAAGAGCTCCGGCTTCCTTTACTTTATCGGCTCCGCCTTTTAGAATTTCTCTTAAAACCTCCAAGGAAAGTTCTCCGGGGAATCCCACAATGTTCAGGGCCAGTTTTGGCTGTCCTCCCATGGCATAGACGTCACTTAGACTATTGGCAGCGGCAATGGCCCCGAAGGTATAGGGGTCATCGACAATGGGCGTAAAAAAATCCAGGGTGGCAATCAAAGCTCTTTCATCGTCCAGTTTATAAACGGCGGCATCTTCACTATAATCAAAGCCTGCTAGGAGCATTTCATCATGAAACTCCGGCAGGGAACTTAATATTTCTGATAAACTACCAGGCGCAATTTTCGCCGCTCAGCCTGCTGATGATGCATATTGAGTTAATCTTATTTCTTCCATAAATACCTCGCTTTCAGAGGTATTTTACCATAGTATTAGGGATTTCCCAAATGTTGACGAAGAGCTTCGAGCTTTTTTTCACCAATACCCTTAACTTCAATCAGATCATCAAACTGGGCCTGGGGATTGCTCTTTAAAAAATCCATAATGGCCCCAGCTGTAACTTCTCCCACGCCGGGTATTTCCATCCACTCTTCCTTGGTCATCTCATGAAGCCTCGATGGTCCCCTTTGTTCCAGTTTTTCCTCTTCACTTTCTTCCCAAATCCTCTGAATAACAATCTTTTCACCGTCAATAAGCTTTTTAGCAAGATTGATTCCCTGGGCCTTATCCGTGAGGCCACCGGCCATTTCCACTAGGTCTCCAAGGCGCATATCCTCTTGAAGCTTATAGAGTCCTGGGTTTATAACTTCCCCTTCCAAATGGACTAGAATTTCCCTTGGAGACGTTTCCAAGGGAGTAAGACCATAGAGTTTCATCCAAAACCCCAATATAAATAGAGCCAGTAAAGCTACCATCATACCGAATCTTTTCATTTTCTGCCTCCATCCTCCTCAGATTATCATTCTAGATAGAAAAGGCTCTATAAAAATGTCCCTTTACCTTATTGGTCGACAGCCTATGATCAAATATATACTTTTCTTAAAATCAAAAAATACCCAACACAAAAAATAAATTCACATCACAGAGATATCCGCAAAAAAAAGGAACTCCAGGAGCTCCTTTAAAAGGTTTGATTGTAAATCTAGCCTACTATATTTTTTCTTCATCTTTTCTATAAAGGCAGCTTAGGATAGATCCCTTGCACTGAGCTACCTTACGAAATAGGAAACGCCAAAGTATTTGGGACCACCATGAACTCCTAAAACCGTAGTGGAAGGAAAATCTAGGACGAGGGCTGCTCCGGCAATTTCTTCCTTGAGCTTTTCTTTGACTGCTCTCATCTCTTCGGGATTGTCGGCATGGAAAAAAGCCAGGTCATAATCCTTGGATCCGTCCAAATCTTCCTTTACTTTTTCAATAAGTTGTCTTTGGCTCTTAGCCGATCCCCGGGCCTTGCCAATTTGGTCTAGCTTACCATCCTTTACTGAAAGCAGTGGAAAAATCTTCAGGGCTTCGCCAAGATGTCCCTTAAAGGAAGAAATCCTCCCTCCCCGTATTAGATAGACAAGGGTTCTAAAGGTAGCTACCACACCCAGCTGGTCGCGCCTAAGGGTACAAGCTTTTATCACTTGATTAAAGCTATGCCCCTTTTCCAAAAGGTTCTTGGCATAAAGGGCTAACAGAGTAACCCCGGGCCCAACGGTTCGAGTATCAAGAACATAGGTCTCAAGGCCTTCTACAGAGGAATAAAGGCGCATGGCCGAATACATTCCACTGGTTTCTGGGGAAATTGTAAAAATCAAAGCTTTCTCATAGCCTCTTTCTACAAGGTGTTCCATAAAGTCCTGAATTTTTCCAATGGAAGGCACTCCTGTAGACATTTTTTCCTATTACAGACGCTCATAGAAACCTTCCCTAGGTATGTCGATTAAATCATCATAGACTTCCCCTTCGATTTCAATGCTATAGGGTAGAAGCTCAAAACCAAATTTCTCTGCCATTTCAAAGTCCATATTGCTGGCTGTATCTAAAACTAAGGCTATTTTATTCATTTTTTTCTCCTTTAAATTTATCTAGGCCCCCTAAACGAATAATATCTTTGCTTAGGGCAGTATAACAAAACCCTCGACAAACGCTACTTAGAGCCGGATATTGAGACACACTCTCAGGGATTTTCCCAAACTTAATAAGGTATTCCACTTCACTTTTCGCCTCCTCAAAGGCTCCGCAAAAGGCGTCATAGGCCTTCTCTGTAGAAAGCAGAAGTAGCTGAAGCCGTATCCCCCTTGCAATTTCTTCAGTAGTAAGAACGCCCTTTAAAATCGAGAGGATCATGGCCTCGGCCAAATGAAGCTTCTCATAACGCCTGCCCTTGGGTGGGGTTAAAACACCCCACTTTACGTAGTTTTGAATCCTAGTGGTGCTAATAAAATTTTCAGTTAAAAAAAGTGGAGTTAAGTACTCTCTAACATGATCCACCAGTTCCCTATTGGTCATGGGACCATCGGGTAGATCTTCCCATCGTGGAAGCATTGGCCCTCCTATCTAGTTATTATGACTAGATATATTTTAGCATGTATTTTTGCTATGTCAATAAAAAAATCTTCGACTCGGCAGTAGTCCACTGGCTTTTAACAAAAAAATAAAGAATAAGAAAAGGAGCTGTTTTAAAACAGCTCCTTTGTTTCTAATCGATTCCATTGTAGGACTTTTTTTGCCTAGTGTCTAACTATTTTTTTCTAACCAGTTCATAGCGCAATTGGCTAAAACTGAAACTCCTATAGGAATAACGGCTTCATCAAATTCTACATTGGGATTGTGTAGCGGAGCACTGCCCTCTACTCCTCCCCCAAGGAACATATACATAGAAGGCACTTCACTGGTCACATAGGAGAAGTCCTCGGTTCCGGAAAGAGGTTTCTCTGCAGAAATTACATTGTCTTCTCCAACAATTTCTTCAATAAAAGGTCTCATTGAACTGCAAAGATTACGATCATTATACATGGAGGGAGTACTAATCTTTCGGACTTTATAGCTTCCACCCATCATTTTAACGGTAGCCTCGATGATTTCATCTACTCTTTTTACTATATGATCTCGCACATCATTATTAAAGCACCGAACTCCGCCCTCTAACACCGCTGTGTCGGGAATAATATTGGCAGCACTGCCGCCGCCCATTTTTCCTATAACCAAAACAGCCGTTTCGAAGGGGTCTACTTCTTTTCCAACGAGACTGTTTAAACTAGTATAAATAGAGTTTACAATCATAAGGGGATCGATAGACAGCTGGGGCATGGAGCTATGTCCGCCCTTTCCCTTTACTTCTAGGATCCATGTATCCATTGAAGCCGAAGCAATGTCTTCTTTGTATTCTACTTTGCCTACGGTTTCAATAGAATTCACATGCAGTGCCATGGCTACGTCTACATCGGGATTTGTTAATATGCCTGCTTGGACCATATCCCTGGCCCCTTGACCGGTTTCTTCACCGGGCTGGAACATAAGCTTTACGGTACCCTTTAAGTCTTTTTCATGATCTTTTAATACTTTGGCAGCCCCCAAAAGGATGACTGTGTGAATATCATGACCACACAAATGGCCAAAACCATTGGTTGACTTAAACTCCAGGTCATTTATTTCTTCGGCAGGCAAAGCATCCATATCGCCTCTAAGAAGGATTGTCTTACCACCTCTGCCTATGGTAGCGGTGACTCCTGCTTCTCCCACTTTTACCGGTTCTAAACCCATTTCTTGAAGTTTTTCCATTACAAATTTTATGGTTATGGGAAGATCAAAGCCAAGTTCGGGATTTTGATGAAGATATCTTCTATTGCTGATCATTTCACTTTTAAATTCTTCACTTAAATTAAATTTATTATTCAAATCTATACCTCTATGTTCTGCGTTAGGTTAGTTTAGTCTACTCTTCGTAAAATAATAGTTTTAGAAAGGTCCTAGATTGATTCCATTGGCAACCAGTATAAGCCCGAAGCCTACTACAATAAGGGCTACAAACAATTTCCAAGAGTATTTAACCCACTGCTGATAATTAACTCCACCCAGGGCTAGGGCAGCCATGAGGGCTCCCGAGGTCGGCCACAAATAGTTTGTAAATCCATCTCCATAGTTATAAAGAAGTATCATTACTTGTTGGTTAATATTTACCAGTTGACCTAGAGGACCGAGTATTGGCATAAGTATGACGGCCTTCCCACTGCCGGAGATAACAAAGAAGTTAAATACAATTACAGCAATGTATACAAGAAGCAGGATAAAAAAGGATCCCTTTCCTTGCAGTACTTCGGATAATTTAAATATTGTAGTATCTACGATTTTAGCCTGGGTCATTAATACCATTACAGATCTTGCGACTCCTATAGCCAGAGCTGCCGGTAAAAGTCTAGAAGCTCCATAGGCAAAATCAACACAGGTGGGGCTTGGATTTAATTTCAATACTATCGTTAATATAACAGTAAGAACAACATATAGAGCCGATAATTCAGCTAAGCCCCATCCTAGTTTTGTTGTTCCAATGGCTTGCATAACAAAGGTTATAACTAGAGCCAATAAAGCTAGTTTCCTTCTTCCTGTAAATTCTTCTTTTACCTCTGTTGAATCTTGAGTATTTGATTGATTCATATATTCATAGGCAACAACGCTTTTCGAAGGATCTTTTTTTATCTTTCTTGCGTAGAATAACATATAAGCCATAGTGACTAGATAAAAAACAACGAGGGCTGCTATTCTAAATCCAATTCCTGAAAATAGAGGCAATCCTACTATGGATTGACCAATACCGGTGGTATATAGATTTAGAACTCCTGAAGTAAATCCAATAGCCAGACCACCAAGGGAAGCGGTTATGCCCAGCATCCTGTCATAGCCCAAACCCAGTACTACAGTAATTGTAAGAGGAATAAAGGGAAGGCCTCCTTCACCAAAACCGATAGCTCCCAGTATGGTAAATATAAGAGTTAAAACAGATAAAATTAATAGTTCTTTGCCTTCGGATACTTCTAGCAGTTTATGGATTCCCGCAGCTATTGCACCGGATTTTTCTAATACGTATATTGCACCCACTGCAATTAGAAGCATTACTATAATATCAGCGGATTGTACAATTCCAATATGTATTGCTTTGAAAAAATCCATAAATGATATGGGATTATCATTTACTAAATAGTTAAAATCCTG
>JAAYGQ010000230.1 GCA_012727635.1 Tissierellia bacterium
AAAAGGATAATTGCCTTATTTATTGTAACAAAATCAGGAACATAGTATTTAACCATAAAAACTTCACCGCTAGAACCATCCCAGTCAATAAGGAATTATTTATTCTCCGTTTTTTATTCTCTTTTTTTTCACCACCGAAACAAGTACAAAATATATTTATATGATCTACTTTACCTAATGGATTAGGATAAACTTATAATATTTCAAAAAGTGAATTGTTGGTTAATTCCTCTTATCCAGAAAAGAATTAACACCAATATTAAAGAGTGCTGTTGCTATATACCCTAAAGCAATCATATAAGATAATATTTTTTGATCTTTTAGATAGGCGTAAGTGAATAGTATTATTGCTAAAAGAGCAATAAACATAAGTGTATAGGTAGATGTTTTGCCACGAATTAATTGTCCTCTTTCGTCTTTTTCTAATATCGATAATTCTTTTGTCAAATGGGGATATTTATTTTTTAAATAAAAGTAAGTCAATACACCTACAAGAAGAGCCGTTATGAGGACTACAAAAGCTCTCAAAATGAGGTGATCACCAAATTGCCCTCTAAATAATAATTCGTAGATAAGAGTTCCCAGGAAGTATCCAAATACGCCTGCAAGCCCACTATAAACATGTACTTTCTTTTTTTCCATTTAATTCTCCTCCTTGTACTCAAATATATTTTCGATACTTGTTTTAAAATATCCGGCGATTTTAAAGGCTAATTCTAGTGACGGGTTATACTTACCTGTTTCAATAGAACTAACTGTTTGCCTGGAAACGCTCAGGATTGATGCCAGAGCTTCTTGGCTTAGTCCCTTTTCTTTTCTTAGTCTCTCTAGATTATTTTTCACATTCTGACCCCCTACTGCAAATAGTTGACAAGTTACCTTTACATAAACAATACAATAAAGGAGTCTTCGTGTCAAGGTAACTTTACATGAAGACTCCCTTATTATTCTTTTGCTTTTTTTAAACTCTCATCACAGAAGATCTATTAGGGCTAGATCATACTACTAGAATGACGAAGACTTTCTGGTATAGTGACTAAAACTAAACCCCATAGAAGATAATGTTTTAATTGGTGGAGAGCCAAGAGCTCTGTTAAAAAGAGGAACCACAAGTAATAGGAAAAACTTTCAATTTAATTTTTTCTATCTCTGGATTCTGTTTTTAATCCAAACTAGGACATCATTAATGACTTCATCTTTTGCATATTCATTAAATATTTCATGAAATAGATTGCCGTATATTTTCACTTGTTTATCATTGGAAGAGGCTTCACTGAAGAAGTCCAAGGAGTCTTTGTAAGATACGAGAGAATCAAGCTGGCCATGTAAAAGGAGGACAGGGTCACTAAATACATTTCCTCTTTCCTTTAACCAAGCCACACCACTTGCAAGAGAGCGAGCCAAGCCAACAGTAAAGGACTTTTTGTTCAATGGATCATTTACATAATCTATGCGAACTTCTTCCACAGAACATACACCATCGGTCAATTCATTGGGTAGGCGGAAATGTTCTTCTAGATCTTCAGGAACGCTTGAAATCGTACCGAAATGATCTCTAGTTAATCCACCTGATATAACAATTCCATCCACTTTGCCTGGATACTTCGTTCCAAAAGTAGCCACAGCAAAACCGCCCATACTATGGCCAATTAAAAATATTGGCAGATTAGGATTTTCCTCTTTTGCTAATTCCACGATATGATTCACATCATCAGTTAACTCATTAAAATCGTCATAATGGGTTTCTTCTCCTGAGGATTGGCCGTGTCCTCTGTGATCAAATCGATAAACTCCAATATTGGCAGCATTTAATTTTTCTTCTAGATAGAGGTACCTTCCCGAATGTTCTGCTAGGCCATGGACGACGACAGCAATGGCTGCCATATCTTCGGGTAGAGATTTTGCCATAAACAACTTTGTTCTATCAAAAGATTCTACCGTCAACTCTTCTTTCATAATCCATCCTCCTTGTGGTTTTTTATTGAAATGTTCTATTCTTACCTGCAAGTCTTTTATACTATTTTACTCATACCCTTTAAGAGGGACAAAGAAGAGCTTTTTCAATATTATCCTGTTAACTATTTGTGGTAATGTCGAGGTGGGATCATAACCATTCATACTCCGGCATTCTTATTTGGAAATTTCAAATAACTTTGCTAACATAAAAGGTTAGAGGAAAATTTAAAAGCCCGGTAAAAATCTCAACTCTAGTTTATCAGAGCAGGTGTTAGGTAAAATTCCGGAGAATGAATTTGATGTGAATATTTCAGTAGTGATATAGGATAAAAACAAACTGGTGAACAACAGTAGATTTATCCATTGAAAGCCCGAAGGAGAGCTTATGAGGAAAAAAGAATTTTATACCACATTACTTATAATTATTTTAGGTGGAATAATTATATACCTATTTGCTGGACTGGATATGGAGCTAAAGGAAAGTGCCCAAAGAGTTGAAGTGAAAAAATATAATATTTATAGAACCTTGCAAGTTTTACTTTTAATTATATTTGGAATGCTAATAGAATATAAAAGAATTATTTTTGCATTTAAAGATAAAATTGCTATAAATAAATACTATTTCATGGCTGGGGTGGGCTTACTTAAGTCAAGTCCATAATCTTGTGTAAAAGTTCCTAGTACAATGTTCACTCATCTTCGAAGCGGATGTACCTTCTTGTAGAACCGATCCAATCTTCGTTTGAGTTCATAAGAACGGCTCCTATTAAGCG
>JAAYGQ010000231.1 GCA_012727635.1 Tissierellia bacterium
ACTATATTTTTATCTTTGTCTTCCACTGGGGGATAAAGGGAGCCGCCGCCGCAACGGCGATTTCCTATGGAGTCAGTACAATCTGCGTACTTTACTACTTTTTATCGGGAAATAGTACTCTTAAACTAAAGCTAGAAAACATGAGACTTAAGAAAGTCTTTGTAAAGAGTATTTTTATTATTGGATTTCCTACCTTTGTACTTCAAGTTACCGCCAGCATACAGCAGATTATTCTCAATCGCAGTCTTGCCTTCTATGGTGGCGATACTGCCCTGGCCGTCATTGGAATTATTATGAGCATTGTAACTTTCCTAGTAATGCCGGCTATGGGCATTAGCCAGGGAGCGCAACCCATCATTGGTTTTAATCATGGCGCAGGCCGAAATGACCGAGTAAAGGAAGTGTTAAAACTTTCCATTGCTTGGGCCAGTGCTGTGATAACGCTAGGCTTTATTGTTTCCAAAATTTGGCCTGTTCAGCTGATTCGTTTATTTAACGATAAGCCTGAGCTAATCGAAATGGGAGTCCATGGCATGGATATCTTCTTTAAATTTATACCCCTGGTAGGGATGCAGATGATCAGTGCCAGTTACTTCCAAGCCGTGGGAAAACCTAACCAAGCAACGATTCTAGGGCTTTCAAGGCAAGTAATCATTTTTATTCCTATACTAATATTCCTCCCACGCTACTATGGATTGGAAGGTGTTTGGTGGTCGGCACCACTTTCCGATCTGGGCGCCTTTGTACTGACGGGACTTTGGTTATGGGTTGAAATTAGAAGTCTAAATAAATCCAGTAGTATGGTTGTACTAGGCGAGAAATCCGGCGCGTAGTGTCGTGATAATAAATAAGCATCTTGATCCAAAAATCAATTCTTCCAAGAAGTTTAGTCCTTGAAATATATGCTCAAGGTTACTACTGCCCAGCTTCTTAGCAAGAAGATAAGTAGGTCTTTCTTAATCGTTAGGGCCGGGGTAAACAACTTTCTTTCCCTTTATTTCGATTTGGAGGAAAAGCTAAGATCTAAGTTCGATGCTCAGATATTTTGAGTTACAGAAGTATTAAAATGAGGCCACTACACAGTGTAGTGACCTCATTTTTTATCTTTTTATCTAGGACCCAGGGGTTTTTCTCGGTGGAGTATCCCATGTAACCTAGAAATATCATTTTACCAGGGCAAAAGCGGGGAGTACCCCTGCTTTTGATTAATTTTCCAGTGGAGATATGATATAATTACTCTATTATGCATACAGGGTGGCTACCGCTGGGCTGATCTAGGTAAAATGCCAGCAGACTTACCAGCTTTTATAAAGGTGCTTGAAAAAGTCTTCCTCGGGCTCCTGTGATAGGAGAAAAGAAGGGGACTATATAAATATAAGAAGCATCAGAGCCTTTCTCGTGATTGCACAGGATAAATATGGATATGATATAATAGATTAACTGTAAAGCATTACCCGCTTTATGGCTTATAAAGATTCTTCGATTTGAAGAAAGGAAAATAGAATGTCAGAAAAAATTTGGCTTTCATCGCCCCATATGAGC
>JAAYGQ010000232.1 GCA_012727635.1 Tissierellia bacterium
CGAAAGAGTTTTTGTACGTAGATGGTAAAGGCTATGACAACCCCCACTTCCACGGTGCCCGCCATGGCAAATTTTCCCCCAAAGAAGATAACCAGAATAAGGCTTGTGTAGTAAAGAAGATTCATAAAGGGTCTAAAGATTGCATAGATTTGCAGTTCCCCTTTACTGGCTACATAGTATTCTTCATTATTTTCTGCAAAGTTATCAATAAACTTCTTTTCTTGATTGAAGATTTGGATGGTCTTCATACCGGTTAAGTTTTCGTTTAGGGTAGAGTTAATTTTAGCAAGTTTTACCCGAACGATTCGGTAGGCTATTCTGACTTTTTTCTGAAAGATGATTGTCACGATAACCAAAATGGGTACAACAGAAAGGGTGAGAAGACTTAGCTTAACATTCATGCTAAACATCATAAAGATACTACCAAAGATGATGGCCACATCACTTAGAACGGTAACCACAACATCGGTGTAGAGCTCATTGATATTTCCCAGGTCATTGGTCATCCGTGTAACCAGGCGGCCCACGGGATTTTTTTCGTGAAAGCTTAGGCTCAGTCGCTCGAGCTTGGCAAAAAGGTCCGATCGTATTCTCTGTATCACCCGCTGTCCTACATAGTTTAGAGCAATTTGCTCCACCATGGCACTGACAAAGGTGAGAATGGAAAGGCCAAGGAGGAAGAGAGTAAGAGTGGTTATTTTCTTAAAGCGATGATCTTTATAGGCTTTATTTTCTATTTCTGTTAAAGGGCGCTCTATGCCGTCTATTTCAAGACGATCCTTTCGGATGACTATAGGAGAAGGCTCTTTTACAATGGAGAAATTCCCTTCTTCTAAAGCAAAGCCCTTGGGACCCTCTTCAAGGTAACTCACCTTCGGAACAAGGTAATCGTCAATGATGGTGGAGATAATCCGAGGTTGAACAAGGTCAAAAAGAGTACCGGCCAGGAGCATAAGGGCACTGAAAAAGAGGATCATCCAAAGACCCTTGGTATAGCGGGATAGTTTTTTTACCAGCTTACTATCATAAAACTTCTCTAGTTTCGTTTCATCAAATTGCTTCATAGCCTGCTCCTTGAATCTTGTCCTCGAGAAGTTGTTTTTCATAGACCCGGTAATACCTGCCTCTGAGGGCCAGGAGCTCTTCATGAGTTCCTCGTTCTACAATCCGGCCTTCCTCTAGATAAATAATTTCATCCAAATTTTGAAGGGTGGAAATGCGGTGGGAGATAATAATAGAGCTATGACGGGCCAGTTCTACTCGCAGCTTTCTAAGAATGGCTTCTTCGGTTTTTGTGTCCACTGCCGAGAGGCTGTCATCGAGTATTATAATGGGTGCGTCTTTGTAGAGAACTCTGGCAATAGAGGTGCGCTGTTTTTGCCCACCACTGAGATTGACGCCCTTTTCCCCGAGGAAAGTTTTATAGCCCCTTGGAAAGCCCATGATTTCTTCATGGACCTGGGCATCCTTAGCCGAGCGAAGGATTTTTTCTTCATCGGGAACCATATCGCTAAGAGAAATATTGTTTTTTAACTCTGTGGAAAAAAGGAAATTATCCTGAGGTACCATGGCAATGAGATTTCTTGTTTCTTCTATAGAAAGGTCATTGATATCCTGCAGGCCTAGGTATACGCTTTTTCTAGGAATGTTATAGAGGCGAAGAAGCAGGCCCACCAAGGTGGACTTTCCTGAACCCGTGGGTCCTAAAATACCCAGAGACCCTCCTTCGGGAAGGCTGAAGGAGACATTATCAAGAGTATTTTCTTTGACTCCGGGGTATTTGAAACTGAGATCTTTTACTTCCAGGGCAAAGCCCTGGGGGTCTTTAGGGTTATCGGTTTCTTCCAGGCTAGAGTCAATATCCAGAACTTTGTTGACCCTTTGCATGGAGGCAAGGCCTCTTTGAATCAGATTTGTAACCATACCGATGGCCATAACAGGCCATACTAGTATTTCAAGGTACTTGATAAAGGCCACATAGTCCCCTAGGGTAATGGTATCGGAGAGGACATATTTGGCTCCAAGAATAATACCGATAATCATACTGAAGCGACCTAAAAATCGCACCGAGGGAAAAAGGCGAGCTTGGAATTTGGCTAGAGCCATGTTTTCTAAAAAGTTACGCTCATTGATTTTATCAAAATCTTCCAGATCCAGCTCTTCTTGGCTAAAGGCCTTAATGACGGATATGCCAGAAAAGGATTCTTGGACTTTATCGGAAAGTTGCGAAAAGATTTCTTGTACTGTTCGAAATTTTTCGTGGACGAGTTTTCCCATTCGTAGAACGCCGTAGGCGATAAAGGGCATGGGCAAAATGGCAAGGAAGGTGAGTTTCCAGTTAATGGTGGTTCCCATAACAATAATTGTAGTAACCGTCATAAAAAGTGCATCAACACTCATAATAATCCCACCACTAAAGGTTCTTCGAATGGTGTTAATATCATTGGTGGCATAGCTCATTAGCTCACCGGTTTTTACCTCGTTAAAGTATTCCATGGGTAGGGTAGTCCAGTGGTTGTATAGTTTTTTTCTTGTCCAAATTTCAAATTCTAGGGCAGTAAATACAATCATAATTCGCCATAGATAGCGTAGGATTGCCATAATGATTGCCAGTATGCCTATAACCATGGCAATTTGCCAAATTTCTGGTGAAGCCAGTGTGCCCGCTTGCAATTTATCTGTATAACTTCTCAGTACCTGGGGGACATACAGTTGGATGGTGTCCACCAATAAAAGAAGAAATATGCCTAATAAATAACGGCCTGTTTTCTTTGATAAAAATTCTTTATAGTGTTTTAGCATATCTTCCTCCCAATTTCATATTCTAGCATAGAGGCCCCAAAAAACCTATACTTAGAGACAAAAGAGAAGTATACTATAGACATAATACGCAAACTGTGGTAATTTAAGCTAATTTATGTATTAAGGAGGAAATAATGCTCATACGCGAAGGACTTACCTATGACGATGTACTCTTGGTTCCAGGAGAAAGTCACGTCACTCCCGATAAGGTTACAATGTCTACTCGACTCACCAAAAATATAATTCTTCAAATCCCCCTGGTCAGTGCCGGTATGGACACCGTCACCGAGTCTCAGATGGCCGTAGCCATGGCCCGCAGTGGTGGTATTGGGGTTATTCATAAGAATATGTCTATAGAAAAGCAGGCTCTGGAAGTGGATCGTGTGAAAAGAAGTGAGCATGGTGTTATTACCGATCCCTTTTATCTTTCTCCCCATCACCTTGTTAAAGATGCTTTGGAACTTATGGGCCGCTACCGTATTTCCGGAGTCCCCATTGTTGATAATAAAATGACCCTTAAGGGAATTCTCACCAATAGAGATGTTCGCTTTATAAAGGATATGAATCTTCCCATCGATGAAGTGATGACCAAGGAGAATCTGGTAACAGCCAAAGAGGGCACCAGCCTTGAAGAAGCTGCGGCCATCTTAAGAAAGCACAAAATTGAAAAGCTTCTTCTTGTGGATGATAATTATAAACTCAAAGGCCTCATTACCATTAAGGATATTGAGAAGGTTGTTATTTTCCCCAATCGTGCTACGGACAAACAGGGTAGACTTCTCGCCGGAGCCGCCATTGGTATTGGCAGTGATATGAAAGAAAGAGTAGAGGCCCTACTAAAGTCCCAGGTGGACGTTCTTGTTGTTGACTCAGCCCACGGCCACTCTAAAAACGTCATCGATGCTGTGAGATGGATTAAAGACAACTACGATGTAGATGTCATTGCGGGAAACATTGCCACAAAGGCTGCAGCCATGGCCCTGATTGACGCAGGAGCCGACGCCCTTAAGGTGGGTATAGGTCCTGGAAGCATTTGCACTACCCGGGTTGTTGCTGGTATTGGTGTTCCACAGCTTACAGCCATTATCGATGTGGCGGAGTGTGCTATCGAAGCCGGAGTACCGGTGATTGCCGATGGGGGAGTGAAATATTCTGGGGATATTGTAAAGGCCTTGGCCGCCGGAGCCAGCACTGTAATGCTTGGAAGCCTTCTTGCTGGTACCGATGAGAGTCCCGGCGAGAGAATGATATATAAAGGAAGAAGTTTTAAAACCTATCGTGGCATGGGCAGTATCGGTGCCATGGAAGCAGGAAGCAGCGACCGTTACTTCCAAAATGAAACGAAAAAATTTGTTCCCGAGGGAGTGGAAGGAAGAGTTCCCTACCGCGGTTATGTTAAGGATACCCTCTATCAAATGATTGGAGGCCTACGCTCGGGTATGGGTTATGTAGGAGCTGCCGATCTTATAGAGCTTAGAGAAAAAGCGGAGTTCATAAAAATTTCTAATGCTGGACTTATTGAGAGTCATCCCCATGACATTCAAATCACCGTTGAACCCCCTAATTATTCCGATTCGAGAGACAACTATGATAATAATATGTGATTTCGGCGGAGGCCTAGCCCAGCCCCTGGCAAGAAAAATTAGAGAGCTGGGTGTTTATACGGAAATTCTTCCGTATTTTAGGGGAGAGGATATTGTAAAAAAGGCTCCCCAGGCTATTGTTCTTATTGGTGGAGATCAGAAAGTCTTAAGCCCACAAGCCAGAAGGGTAAGTAGTAAGATCTATGAATTGAATGTCCCCATCCTAGCCCTAGGTTATGGAACGCCTCGTATGGTTATGGACCTTGGCGGGCGCATCGAGGAGCCAAAGGAAAAAGAAAAGATGCAAAGAGTACATTTTTCAGAAAGCACCGCTTTTTCTAAGGGCAGTGACTCTACTCTTGCCATCGATAAGAGTTATGCTTTTAAAAAGCTTCCCCAAGCTTTTGAGACAATCGCTTTTTCCGAAGAAGAGCCCCAGGTTGCCATCGGAGATCTAAAGAAAAACCTCTATGGTTTTCTTGTCAAAACCCCCACAGAGGATATGTTAAAAACCTTTCTCTTTGAAATTGCTAAGCTAGAGAAGTCTTGGAATCTAAGTGACTTTGCCCAGGAGCAGATTGCAAAAATCAGACAGCAAGTTGGAGATAAAAAGGTGCTCTGCGCCCTTAGTGGTGGTGTGGATTCTTCCGTAGCTGCCCTAATTGTGCATAAAGCCATAGGAGATCAACTGACTTGCATCTTTGTGGACCACGGTCTTTTGCGTAAAGGCGAGAGACAGCAGGTTATGGAGAACTACGGTAAGAGTTTTTCCATGGACATACGATGTATCGATGCAGAAAAAAGATTTCTAGAGAAGTTAAAGGACGTAGCTGATCCTGAAAAGAAAAGAAAAATTATTGGGGAAGAGTTTATCCGCGTCTTTGAAGAAGAAGCAAGCAAAGTAGGAGACATTGCTTATCTTGTACAAGGCACCATATATCCCGATGTAGTGGAAAGTGGTGAAGGAGCTTCTGCAAATATAAAAAGCCACCATAATGTAGGTGGACTACCTGAGCGAATGAATCTTGAACTGATTGAGCCTCTAAGGGAACTGTTTAAGGACGAAGTGAGAGCCGTAGGTGAAGTTTTAGGCCTTGAACACCATTTTGTATGGCGTCAACCCTTTCCAGGACCAGGCCTGGCAGTACGCTGTCTTGGAGCACTGACAAAGCAAAGATTGGAACTTTTAAGAGAAGCCGATGCTATTTTTAGAGAAGAAATCGCCAGTGCCGGCCTCCAAGAGAAAATATGGCAGTACTTTGCCGTACTTCCTGGTATTCGCTCGGTGGGAGTTAAGAACCAAGCTAGGACCTACTTTGAGACCATAGCACTAAGAGCTGTCCACTCCGTAGATGGCATGACCTCAGACTGGGCTAGAATTCCCTTTGAAAGCCTAGAAGTGATTTCAAGAAGAATTGTAAGTGAAGTGCCCGGTGTAAACAGGGTCGTGTATGATATTACAACCAAACCACCCAGCACTATCGAGTGGGAATAATTTTAAAAGTTACTCTCAGTTATTCTGAGTGTTACACAGTATTCTAGAAGAGGGTTCTTATTCCTCTTCTTTTTTGTTATCTAAATTTTGCTTATAAAATAGTACTACTTTAGTACTAAAGCCGATGTGATAAAATATATTTCAAAATAAAAGCATCGATCCAATCGTTATGAAGCGATAAGGTGAAAAACGCACTTATTTGGATCGATAGATGAATCGATAGAGACATCGTTGCAAAAAAGTGAAAGTGATGATAAAATATGGATAAAGATAAAGCGAGGTGAAAATATGCTTAAACGAGAAGAATATGATTTAGAATTTAAAGAGAAGATAGTAAAAACATTTTTAAAAACAGTAAGTGCATTTTCTAATTATAATGATGGTAAGATAATATTTGGAATTAGTGATGATGGAGATCCAATAGGATTAAAGACTACAGATGAAGAATGTTTAAAGATTGAAAATATGATAAATGATACCTTAGATCCAGTACCTAAGTATAAATTGGAAATAAAAGATTTAGATGGAAAACAAATTATAATTTTGAGTGTATTCAAAGGAAAAAATACACCATACTATTATAACGGTAAGGCTTATAGAAGATCTAATACTTCAACCTTAGAAGTAGATAGGTTAGAGTTAAATAGATTAGTAATAGAAGGAATCAATATAGATTATGAAGAAAAAATCATCAAATCAAAACTTAAACTTTGAAGCATTAGAAATAAAACTTAAAAAGATAGTTGGAATAGATAGTTTAAGTTTAGATATATTAAAAACTTTGAACTTATATGATAAGGATGGATATTACAATATTGCTGGAGAATTGCTAGCAGATGAAAATGATATTGA
>JAAYGQ010000233.1 GCA_012727635.1 Tissierellia bacterium
GACGTTGTGGGTGTTCTTAGTGAAAGCGATAACCCAAGGAAATACTGGAGTGTGCTTAAAACAAGATTGAAAGCTGAAGGAAGTCAACTGGCTACAAATTGTAGCCAGTTGAAAATGAAAGCTGAAGATGGAAAAATGCGTTTGACTGATATTGCGGATACCGAGGAAATTTTAAGGCTCATCCAATCGATACCATCACCCAAAGCGGAGCCGTTTAAAATGTGGCTTGCGAAGGTCGGCAGTGAAAGAATAGAGGAAACTGCTGATCCAGAGCTTGCCATAGAACGTGCCCTAGAAACATATCTGAGGAAAGGCTATTCAAAAGAATGGATTGACCAAAGGATAAAAACAATAGAAGTCAGAAAAGAACTAACGGATGAATGGGATAGTCGAGGAGTGCAAAAGGGCGTTGAATATGCAATCTTGACTGATGAGATTACAAAAGCGTGGGCAGGATTAAGCACAAAGGAATATAAGAATCTCAAAGGTTTGAAAAAAGAAAATCTACGAGATAATATGACCAACCTTGAGCTGGTTCTAAATATGCTAGCTGAAGCATCAACAACTGAAATTTCTAAGGAAAAGCAGCCTGATACGTTTGAAGAAAATAAAATTGTGGCTCAGCAAGGTGGACTGGTAGCTAATGCAGCTAAGAAGCAACTCGAAGAGACTACAGGTAAAAAAGTTGTAACTGTGAAGACTGCAAAGGAAATTGATAAGGTTAAATAGAGAAATGCGATTGGGGTCAGACCTACACATTTGACATAGGCTGCAGGCTAAAAATCCCCGAAATTACAAAAGAGCCTTCTTGTTTTCGATCCGTAGAATCGCTTTCAAAGACAGGGAAAGGCTTTTGCCGGGAAAGAAAAAAACAGGGGCCGATGGAAGAGATCGGTCCCTGTCGTTACAAAAGAAAACCAATGGGGTCAGACTGTTTCTTGTAAGCTAAAAACCCCAGAATTGCGACATGGCTGCTTTGCCCCTTGGAATTGTTTTCGAAAGACAGTGAAAATGATTTTGCCGGGAAAGAAAAACAGGGGCGATGGAAGAGATCGGTCCCTGTCGTTACAAAGGGGATCATTTGCGTATTATCGCAAAGTCCCAATGGTAGTAAAAGCGGCCGGGGAGAGCACCGGCCGCAAGCAATTGGCAAGCGTAGGCAAGCAGTTGGCAAGCGGTGGTTAAGGCGGGCGGAGAGTGCATCCGTGGGGGATTTGCAGCCTCTGGGCTGTTTACATTTCAATCGGTGTAATGACCTTTGCACTGAATTATTTCTATCTCATAATCAGATAACCTGTATACGAGACGATTTACGTCATCAATGCGACGACTCCAGCAGCCATCACAGTCTTTTAAAGGCTCGGGCTTGCCTATGCCTTCACTACCGTTCCGGTCGATATCTTTAAGCAGCGTATTGATTCGTTTTAAGGTTTTTTTATCCTGGATCTGCCAGTAGAGATAGTCTTCCCATGCGTAAAGTGTGAAGGTAAGTTTACGCACCGGCCAGGACCTCTAGTTCCTCCATTGTTTTGGTTACTGTATGCCCTTCGTTCAGCTGTGCAATGGATTCTTTTATGCGCGCCATGTTGCAGTCAGAGTAGAAGGGATCTATGGAGACTTCAAAAGGAATTCTTTTCTCCCTGCTCATTTTTTTAGCAAAGACAGTAAAGGCCGTGGTCATATTCATACCAAGCTCCTGACATGTCTTTTCCATGTCTTTTTTGAGCACCTCATCCATACGGATGTTTACAAGTACCTGGGGCATTTA
>JAAYGQ010000234.1 GCA_012727635.1 Tissierellia bacterium
GGATAGTAATGTAATTGTTTTGATGATCGATAGCTTAAGATACGATCATTTAGGTTTTAACGGAAATACCTGGATTAAAACTCCTAATCTAGACAAATTTGCTCAAGATTGCATTATCTTTGATAACGCTTATCCGGAAGGTTTACCCACCATTCCTGTGAGGACCTCTCTTTTTACAGGAAACAGAACTCTTCCCTTTAGACCCTGGCAGCCACTAGAGCCAGAAGATATTACTATAGCGGAAATACTTGCAAGTCATGGATATCTTTGTGCTTTGATTGCAGATACTTATCACCTGGCTAAACCAGGAATGAATTTGCACAAAGGTTTCCACATTTTTCGCTGGATTAGAGGCCAAGAGGCGGATGCTTACGAATCTACTCCTCATAACTTTGATCTTAGCAAATACATGAAGGATGCTATGAAGGGTGACTGGGTGGAGAAAATGTTAGACCAGTATTTCAGAAACAGAGCTTGGTGGCAAAAAGAGGAAGACTATTTTACCCCCCGAGTAATGAACGAAGCAATAAGTTGGCTTAAGAATAACACAGGTAAACACGAGAAATTCTTTCTCTGGATAGATAACTTTGATCCCCATGAACCATGGGATCCGCCTGATCCGTTTGACAAAATGTATACCAATCCTGATTACAAGGGTCCAAAACTAATTCATCCCAAGTACGGTCCGGTGAATTGGATGACTGAGGAAGAGCTCCAATATGTCAGAGGCCTTTACGCAGGGGAAGTGGCTTTTGTAGATAAGTGGGTAGGCAAACTATTTGCTACCATTGATGAGCTGGGATTACTTGATAATACTCTTATTATAGTGCTTGCGGACCACGGACATCCTCATGGAGATCATGGAACGATCATGAAGACTCCCGAAAATCTTTATAGTGAGCTTCTAAAGATCCCTTTGTTAGTCCGATTGCCAGGTGCTTCTCTCAAAGACAAAAGAGTTTTTCCTATCGTGGGAACTCAGGATATACCTGTTTCTATACTTGAGTTCCTAGGAATGGGCATTGAAACTGAATGTATGGATGGCCGAAGTGTTTGGCCTCTTGTAGAAGGCAAAAAAGAAAAAATTAGGGATTATATTGTTTCTGGTTTCTACCAATCTTATCATCGGGTGGTTAGAAATGAGGATTGGAGTTATATTAGAAGACCCCAAGGTCTCAAAGATGAGCTTTACAGCCTAAAAGAAGACCCCAAAGAAAAGAATAATCTTATTGATCAATACCCAGAAGTAACAGAAAGGATGAGAAAGGCTATAGGTCGCCTCTTTTGGGGGCCACCTCAAGTTCCCTTCCCCAATGTGCAGTTAGAGTATGAAGTTTCTGGAACCCCTATCGATTATGGAATGACTAACTGGTAGTTTTACCCAAATTGAAAGGAGTTGGATATTATGAAACCAAATATTGTATTAATAAATTGCGATGATTTAGGATACGGAGACCTAGGTTGCTATGGCTCTAAAAAGAATGATACTCTTGCAATTGACAAGTTGGCTAAAGAAGGCATGAAGTTTACCGATTTTTATGCGGCATCCCCTGTTTGTTCTCCCTCAAGGGGTGCACTGATGACCGGTTGTTACCCTCCTCGTATTGGCTTTGGAGCATTTAATGGGGAATGGGTATTGTTCCCCGGAGATGATGTGGGTCTCAATCCCGATGAAAAATCTTTAGCTAGCATATTAAAGGATGCTGGTTATTCTACCATGCATGTGGGCAAATGGCATTGTGGAGATCAGCCTGAGTTTTTGCCTACAAGGCATGGCTTTGACGATTATTATGGGTTGCCTTATAGCAATGATATGGCACCGATGGAGGCTAGACCAACTATGCCTCCGCTACCACTAATTAGCGGGGAAGAAGTAATTCAGGAACAGCCTGACCAGTGCTCATTAACTGAAAGATATGTTGAAAAAAGCCTTGAATTTATAAAGAAAAATAAAGACAAACCGTTTTTCTTGTACTTTGCCCATATGCATGTCCACCTTCCCCTATAC
>JAAYGQ010000235.1 GCA_012727635.1 Tissierellia bacterium
ATAGATGAAATATTTAGTGAAAACGGTGAATTGAAATGAAAGAAAAAAGAACAAGCAGAGGGGTTAAGATTGGTCGTGTGATATTTACCTTTTTTCTT
Organism: Tissierellia bacterium; assembly: GCA_012727635.1. Taxonomy (GTDB): domain Bacteria; phylum Bacillota; class Clostridia; order Peptostreptococcales; family Acidaminobacteraceae; genus DTU036. The sequence continues at coordinate 99 of JAAYGQ010000235.1, forward strand.
CTTGCCCTTATAAGTATTTCCCTAGGGCTGGAGTTCCTACCAAATCTTAATACCATTTCCATCCCTAAAGACGACGAAAAGCTGGGTATTGTTAAAAAAGAAGACGTCAATATGGATGAAGAGCAGTTAAAAGTATATGAAGAAAAATCAAAAGGTGTCCAAAACATCCTTCTGATTGGTGTGGATGAAGAGGGCTATGATAGCGGTCGAAGTGATGTCATGATGGTTGTAAGCCTAGATAGCAACCACAATGCTATGAAGCTTACCTCGGTTATGCGGGATACCCTATCCTACATTCCTACTTCTCAGACCTACCAGAAACTGAATCACTCCTATAGTGAGGGAGGGCCTCTCGAAACCATGAAGGCCATTAATCGAAACTTTGACCTAAACATGAGAGATTTTGTTGTTTTTGACTTTGCGGCGGTGTCTAAGGCTGTTGACTTAATTGGTGGTTACCCAGTTTATATTGACGCCGATGAAGCCTTCGATATGGGAAGATCTAGTGGTAGAGAGTATTATGATGGCGAGCAAATTTTGGATGGGGAGGGCGCAACCATGTATATGCGCATTCGCTATAATTCTGGGGGTGACCAGGGAAGAAACCAGAGGCAGAGAGATCTTATTCTCTATCTTCTAGAGTATGCCAAAAGTATGGGACGTAGAGAGATGGTGGGCTTTGCAAAAGAGATGATGCCTACAATTAGGACTTCCTATTCTTTTTCAGATATCGAAAAGCTAATGGATATCTATGATGGCATGAAGGATGGACTCAAGACCGAGCAGTATAGTTTTCCTTTTAACTATGAAGGGGTCACTCTTAATGATGGTCTTTGGTATGCCGTTCCTGGGACTATGAGAAGTAATGTTATAACCCTTCAAGAGAATATTTTCGCATCTGGTAGCTATGTTCCCAGTGTTATTGTTGACGATATAAGTTATAGCATAGAAAACTTGTCTGGTGTCTATTCTGAGTAGAAACCCTATAATTAGCACATGTCGTGGGTATGGCAGAAGCACCACAACAAGATATAGCTATAGATGCAATAGCAAGCAAACCATGGGTAAAGGCCATAATTCCAAGGGCTTTACAATTTTTACGCTTCCATGGTATACTCCGAGGAAGATAAGGAGGTCTTTATGAAGAAATGGATTTCTGGGCTGCTTTCCCTGGCCTTAGTCCTGACTTTATTCACGCCTATCATGATGCCAGCCTTCGCAGAAGGTGCAGGCACACAATCAGGAAAAGTGAATTATCCTGCTGTTCATTTGAGACAAGCCCCCTGGGGCGACATTCTAGATTTAATCTACGAAGGCGCTTCAGTAGAAGTAGTTGGTTCTCAAAAAGATAGCGATGGGAATATTTGGTATCAAGTAAATGTTAGTAGCAAGGGCGGTTACATGTATGGTGAGTACATTGATCTTGAAAAGGTCGAATCACCAGTTAAAGATAAGGAACTTAAAGGATCAGTTAAAGTCACTTGGGATTTTGCCCGGGTTCGCCAGACGCCCTGGGGAACGGTTCTAGGCCAACTTAACCGTGGACAAACAGCTGAAGTTACGGGTAGCATTAAAGACAGTGATGGAGCTACCTGGTATGAAGTGAAGTTTGATGGAAAAGTAGGGTATATGCATGAAGAAAATGTTAGCTACAGTTCTTCTTCCCCTTCAACTCCAGCTCCCACACCCAAGCCAGAACCACAGAAGCCTTCTATTGAAGAAGAGGCCATAAAGGGCACACTTAAAGTAACCTGGGATTTTGCTCGGGTTCGTCAGACGCCCTGGGGAACGATTCTTGGTCAATTAAAGTATGATCAAAAGACGGAAGTGAGTGCAAAAACTAAAGACAGTGATGGGGCCACCTGGTATAAAGTAAAATTTGATGGCAAAGACGGCTACATGCATGAAGAAAATGTGGTTTTTACTCTAGCATCGGCACCTACGCCCAAACCGGAAAAACCTTCAATTAAAGAAGACGCTCTAAAGGGGACGATAAAGGTAACTTGGGATTTTGCCCGGGTTCGCCAAACCCCCTGGGGCACTGTTCTGGGTCAACTTACCCGTGGACAAAGCGCTGAAGCAAGTGCAAAAACAAAAGATAGTGACGGAGCAACCTGGTATAAAGTAAAATATAGTGGACAAGATGGCTATATGCATGAAGATAATATTAGCTTCACTGCAGCCTCTACCCCTAAACCCGAACCAGAAAAGCCTGTTATTAAAGATGAAATAGTCAAGGGCACGGTAAAAGTAACCTGGGATTTTGCCCGGGTTCGCCAAACCCCCTGGGGCACGGTACTGGGTCAACTAAATCGTGGTCAAAGCGCTGAAGTTACTGATAACAAGAAAGACAGTGATGGAGCCACTTGGTACAAGATTAAATTTGATGGCAAAGACGGCTATGTCCACGAAGAAAATGTTTCTTACACAGCGACAAAACCTTCAACGCCTGGAACACCAGGAGGCGAAAAGCCTTCTGCAATAAGTACACTACGAGTTAACTACTCTATTTTAAATGTACGTGAAAAACCTAGCACATCTTCTAAGGTGATAACCACCATAGCTGATTCTAGTGTTCATGAGTACTACGATGAAGCCCGAGATGACCGGGGAGATCTTTGGTACAAGATAGATAAGGGTTGGGTTCACGGAGATTATGTTGATGTTGGACCTCAAAAGGTCACCGACATCCACATATTCCTTTCTACCTTGGAGTACACTGGAAATCCTATTGAGGTTTCTGCCCAGGCAATTGGTACAAACAATGCCCTCTACAGAATATCTTTAAAGCAGGGCACATCCTATAAAGTCTTGAGTGATTTTTCTGAAAATCGTTCAACACGTTTTACCCCCACATCTGAGGGAAGTTATACCATTAGAGTCGAAGCCAAGGACTTCAAGGCGTCAGCTGTTGAGAAAACCTTTGAGCAGAGCTTTACTCTTAAAAAGAATCTTGAAGGTCATAGCGTGACCTATGTTGACTATGCTTCCTTAGAATCCTTTGCCCGCTCACAAGTAGGAAGAGCAGTTAAGTGGCAGGATGGATACTGGGTGAACGCTAGTTATACGGAAATTATAAGAGAAATGGACCCTCAAAGCTCCCTAACCTTTACACTGCCAAAAGCGAATCCTAGCTCACAGCAAACCATTCGTATTACCGGTACAGTAAATGTACGCGAGGGAGCGGGGACAAATAATTTATCAAGAGGTCTTGCTTATTCAGGGGAGGAGTATCAACTTCTGGGAAGTACTCTTGTTGATAGCGAAACATGGTATAAGGTCACATTTAGTGGTAAGGATGGTTGGTTACATTCAGACTTTGCAATCGATGCAACCAAAACAAAACCCAGTTCCGAAATAAAGCTGGGTGACTTTGTCACAATCATCAGTAACGGAACAGCTCTTCGAAGTACTGCATCTACCAGTGCAGGAACAATTAGCTACCTAGCTGCTAATAGCAGTTATATGGTTCTTGATCGCAGTGGTTCCTGGATGAAGATTCAACACAGCGGAAAAGAAGGCTGGGTACAAAATAGTGAGGCCTATGGCACAGAAGAAGTGAATATTGATATGTATCAGTTCCTTGATCTACGAGGAGACACTGGTATCTCAGCCGAAGAGCTTAATAAGGTTCTTCAAGGCAAGGGAATACTTTCTGGCCAAGGTGCAGCCTTTGTTGAGGCAAGCAGACTTCATAATATTAATGAGATATATCTAGTCAGTCATGCCCTTTTAGAAACGGGTAATGGCAATAGTGCCCTAGCTAGTGGACAAGTAGTAAGTGGTACTACGGTTTACAATATGTACGGCATTGGAGCCTATGACCAAGATCCGGTAGTATTAGGGGCAAAAACAGCCTATGATAATGGCTGGACTACACCGGAAAAAGCAATTATTGACGGAGCACGCTGGATTGCGGGAGCTTACGTTCATAATTCGGATTCCCAGTATACGCTTTACAAAATGCGCTACAACTACTTGGATCCAAGTCACCAATATGCTACGGATATATCTTGGGCAAAATCTCAGACCTCTCAAATAAAGAACCTCTATGGTGCAGTACAAGGCTACCACCTACGTTTTGAGATTCCCGTTTATGTTCGAGAGTAATCTATACTGGAAAACGAAGGATGAATTTCCTTCGTTTTTTTTATAGACCAAAAGCTTTTCTTTGTTCAAGTAGGCGCGGTGGCATCTAGTGTTTTCTAGGCAAAAGGCCTGATACGAAAAAAAGACTTCGTTAGTTTCTAAAACGGGGTCTTTTTTTGCTATTATTATACTTTTCACTGAAGGAAGTAAGGGATTATGGGTAGCTATGGGATAAGATTAAAGAAGGTGAATTTTACCACTGTGGTTGTTAGGTAGTCCAAGGTATTTAGGGCCGCTTCAATCTTTAGCGGAGGAGTTATGAATAGCGAAATAACGTTTTTTGGCTTGGCCATAATGGCAACAATTTTTTGGGGCTTTTCCGATGTGTCTTTTAAAAAATCCACCGATCCCAAAGACCCCTATTCACATTTTAAAATTTTAATTGCCATTGGTTTTTTTATGGGCCTACAGGCATTTTATGAATTGTCCCGGCTCTATCAAGGAGGAGGCAGCTTTTCTCTTAGGGTAATTTGGATTTATATCCCAATTTCCTTTTTATATATTGTGTCCATGGGAATCGATTTTTATGGATATCGATATTTGCGAATTTCTATTGGCTCTCCCATAGCTTCTACTTCCGGGGTGGCAGCAGGCCTACTTTCCTGGCTGGTACTGGGAAATTCTATGAGTCCAGTGCAATTTTTGGCAATTGCCACCATTGGCAGTGGTTTAGTCCTGCTAGCCTACTTTGAATACAAAGACCAAAAAGAGGG
>JAAYGQ010000236.1 GCA_012727635.1 Tissierellia bacterium
ATGGTACAGGGCCGTTTTCTTGTCTTTTATCATCTTTGTATGAACATTTCTTCTTAAAAAGAGCAGTGGCCTGAAATACATCAAGCCACTGCTTCTATTAAACTGTTATTTGTCTTCACTCTGAAACTCCTTTATAGGAGTTTTTTACTATGTAAAGGAGCTTAGATGGAATAAAGGTGAACTCTTTTTGCCTTATTTGATTTGCATAGTACTTGTTTTCTTTGGTACAATAGCTCTGAGGTGAATTATGTTAAAACGTGTTGCAATTTTTAATCAAAAGGGAGGCGTGGGTAAAACCACCGTCACCGTAAATCTGGCCGTAGGTCTTGCCCGTCGAAAGAAAGGGACTCTTATTGTCGATCTGGATCCCCAGGGTAATACCACCAGTGGTTTTGGGAAAGTGGCATCGGAAAAGGGCAGTATATACGAGGTTTTCCGAGGTGAAGCAGAGATTGAGGATATTCTTCTCCCAATTGAGAAAAACCTAGACCTTATTCCTTCCTCCAGAGATCTTGCGGCCTTTTCTATGGAGCAAGAAGAAAAATCTCCGGGACTTTTGATAGAGAAGTTGGAACCGATTTTTGCAAATTATGACTATATCCTAATTGACTGCCCTCCTTCTCTGGGACTTTTATCTCTTAATGCTTTGGTAGCTGCCCACAGTGTGCTGATACCTATCCAGTGTGAGTACTATGCTCTAGAGGGGCTCTCTCAACTTATGGAGACCATGGAAATGATGCAAAGGGGCCTGAATCCCGGACTTTATTTAGAGGGGGTTCTTCTTAATATGGTGGATAAGCGAAACAATCTCACCAAAGACGTGGCTATGGAAGTGCGCAGATTTTTTAAAGACAAAGTTTATCAAACTGAGATACCAAGAAATGTACGCCTAGCGGAAGCACCCAGTTATGGGATGAGTATATATGACTACGACAATCTATCTCGAGGGTCCATGAGTTTTAAAAAGTGGGTGAAGGAATTTATAAAAAGGAGCGAAACATGGCAAAAAAAGGAGGCCTAGGTAAAGGGCTTGAAGCTTTACTATCCAACACTTTGGGGGAAGAAAGCCCCCGGGTTGAGCAGCTTTCTTTGGATCATATTCGCCCTAATCCTTCCCAACCCAGAAAGGATTTTGATGAGGAGCGTCTCCAAGCATTGGCGCAATCCATTAAAGAGCATGGGATACTCCAACCTATAGTGGTACGCCGTGTTCCCGGAGGTTATGAAATTGTAGCTGGAGAACGCCGTTATAGAGCCAGCCGAGAAGCTGGGCTTCGAGAAATACCTGCTCTGATTAAGGATATAGATGCCCCTCTTCAGGCTAAGCTGGCCATGGTAGAAAATCTTCAAAGAGAAAACCTTAATAGTGTGGAAGAAGCTATGGGCTACGCAAAACTGCAAGAGGAACACAGCCTCAATCAAGGAGAACTAGCGGAACTTGTAGGTAAAAGTCGGGTTCATATAACCAACACCCTTCGACTCCTTGGCCTATCCCCGGAAATTCTCGGTTTTATCAAAGAGGACAAGTTGACAGCAGGCCACGGCAGAGCCCTTCTGATGTTTCCCGAAGAAAAAAGGGAAGCCATTGCTGCCTTAGCCATTGAAAAATCCTTATCTGTCAGAAGCCTTGAAGGGATGAGCAAATTAAAAAAACCAATTCGTCCTAAGGCCAGCAAGGACCCCCATATTAAAGATATGGAGGAGAAATTAAGCCATAGCTTGGGAACCAAGGTTACTATCCTCCAGGGCAAAAGGGCTGGAACTTTAGAGATTTCCTTCTATAATAAAGAAGATCTGGAAATGATAATCAAAAAACTTTTATAGATGTTTCACGTGAAACATCCCTATAATGTTTCACGTGAAACATTTAGGAGAAAGAAGGAGCCATGGGCCTGATTTCAAAAATAAAGGAATCGAAAACCCGCATTGTTAGCGAAGAAGAAAAAATGACCCTTCTATTTCTATTTGCCCTGGGACTTATGCTGACCTCCCTACTCTTTAACAGTCCAGCAGAGATATATAAAGGAGTAGGAATCATATTGACTTCGAAAAGCAATCTGATTACAGACTATATGGCCTTGGCCAATCCCGGAGCTGCCTTTTTTAACGCCGGATTTATAAGTATGATGTCCCTTCTTCTGATTAAACGCAGTGGAGCCCATATTTCAGGAGCTACTTTAGCAGCTTTTTTTACCATGACAGGTTTTGCTTTTTTTGGGAAAAACCTTTTCAATTCCATTCCGATCACCCTGGGGACATACATCTATTCTCGATTGGTAAAAGCTCGCTTTAATACGGTAATCCTTTCGGCATTTTATGGGACGGGACTTTCACCCTTTGTTAGTGAATTGGCCTTTGCCATGGGGTTTGAGCCGATTCAGGGGATTATTGTTGCCTATATTTCCGGGATTTTAATCGGAATGGTTTTCCCACTATTATCTTCGCGCTTTCTTTCCTTTCATCAAGGTTACAATCTTTATAATGGAGGATTCACCGCAGGAATTATTGGGATGTTCTCCTTAGGCATTGTCAGGATGTTTGGGTATGATATATCCAGTGTAGATATTATTTCTACAGAGTATAATATTAATATTCTTATTGTTCTTATCGTGATATTTACTGCTCTACTTTTGATTGGATTATATCAGCAGAGTTGGAGTCTTAGGGAGTATGATAAGCTTTTAAAAGAGACAGGGAGATTGGTTACTGATTTTACCAGCCTTTATGGATTTGGACTTACACTGATTAATATGGCCTTTATGGGTTTTTTGGCTACAGCCTATGTGCTGGTAACGGGAGGGAGTCTCAACGGACCAATCCTAGGAGGAATCTTTACCATAGTGGGTTTTTCTGCCTTTGGTAAACATCCAAAAAATACAATTCCAATCTTTATTGGGGTCTATTTAGCCCTTCTGCTTAACATTTACGATCCCAATAGTACCAGTTCCACCCTGGGGGCTCTATTTGGTACGACTCTGGCACCCATTGCCGGGCGCTATGGCGTTATTCCCGGAATTATCACCGGTTTTATGCACGCTGGAATGGTAACAAATATTACCTATCTTCACGGTGGGGTTAACTTATATAACAATGGTTTCTCCGGTGGTTTTATCGCCGCCAGTCTAGCACCAATTTTCGAAAGAATAGAAGAGGTAATCAATGAGAAGAAGAGAAAAGTATAAAGCAAGAAAAATGATAGATGAGCTTACGGGCTATCTTTTAAGAAATAATATTCAAAGCTTAAGTATTTATCTTGATTTTGATGAGGATAGAATTCGAATTTCTCTATGGGGTCAACTTACGGAAAAAATTCCCGATTTGGATGATGTAATTCGTCTTATGAATTCGAAAAGAGTGCCGGAAATGGAGGAGTACTACGAACACCTACTGGGAACCGGCACCGACGGCGACGATATGAATCTTCTAGGAGCCATGGTGGACGAAGCCAGTTATAATCTAAGAGAAGATCGTTTAGAAATTAAAGTGATACGTTATCTATGACCGATAAAGACTATATGGCCCTGGCTTTAGAGGAAGCGAAAAAAGCCTTTACGGAAGATGAGGTCCCTATCGGTGCCATTATAGTGAGAGATGGGGAAATATTGGGTAAAGGTCATAATGAAAAAGAACGTAGGCGGGATGCCACGGCCCATGCTGAGATGTTAGCCTTACAGCAGGCTATGAAAAGGGTCGGAGCTTGGCGCTTGACCGATGCGACCATTTATGTTACGATTGAGCCCTGTGTGATGTGTGTCGGAGCCCTGCTGCAAGCTAGGGTGAAGAGGATTGTTTTTGGTGCACCGGACCTGAAATTCGGTGGTGTTGTTAGCCTTCATAGGCTGGCTGATGATCCAAGACACAATCACCGATGTGCCTATGAGTCCGGAGTTTTGGGTGATGAAGCCAAAAACTTGATGCAGGAATTTTTTAAAGCCAAAAGATAATGGAGAGGTGACCGAGCGGCTAAGGAGCTCGCCTGGAAAGCGAGTAGGGTGTAACAGCCTCGCGGGTTCGATTCCCGTCCTCTCCTCCATTTGCCGTGCTAGGCGGGGGGCTAGCGGTACCCTGTAACCTACAATCCGCTACAGTAGGGTCGAACACCTTTTTGAGGGACCTTGAGGTGGAGCTGCTCTTGGCAAGCACCGATGAAGGATGAGTCCTACGCAATGAAGACTTTTGAACCCCGTCAGGTCCGGAAGGAAGCAGCGGTAAG
>JAAYGQ010000237.1 GCA_012727635.1 Tissierellia bacterium
AAAAAGAAAAAGTAGAAGGGCTTTGGTTCTTACATGGGAACCAAAGCCCTTTGTTAGATTATTTCTTGATTTCTACAAAGCCTTGCTCTTGAAGCATCTGTGCAGACTGTTCCATACTAATGCCCAGTTCGGCGGCATCTCCATCAAACATCATGCCGGGTAAATCTTCCACTGCTTTAAAGTCTAATACGGTATAATCTACTACTATTGTTTCAATTGCCTTTTCATTGTCGTAGTCTATTTTATGGGTTAAGCCATCATAGCCCTGAAATTCTTCGCTCATTGGAGCCAATAATGCTTTTGCTTCTTCTTTTGAAGTCACTCCAATTAAACTATAGGGAATAATGTTTTTTGCCGATTGCTTTGAAACTACATCGTCTTTGTATGTGTATACTAGTGTCGTTAAAATTCCGTCTTGACTTAATTCAAAGGTCCTCGTGGATTGACCGGCATCGCCACAGGCCGTTAAAACTAAGACTAAAATCAAAAGCCCTATAAGTTTCGTTGTTTTTTTCATACTACACACCTTTCCTGTGTCTCTGGCTTTTTGTTATTGTTCCGGTTGATTTTTTATGAGGAGAATGGATTAAAGAGGTCTATTCGCCTCAACATGCCCTTGGATTTTTAAGCCCAGGGGCAAAAGTTTCCAAAATTTTATTGAAAGAACTTTAAAAGCAACTTGGTTATTTTTACCCAATTATTGATAAGAACCTCATTTTTTTTGATCTTCTTAAAATCACTGGCTACAAATACAAAGAATAAGGATTTTTTATCTGAGTAGCACAGTGGGTCCGACATTGGCGCTGGGCAAAGGCGCTGTTTTAGAAAATAAGCCCTAGCATGACTAAGGGCCTCTTGAATTTTTATCCCAAAGCGATCTCTATGCAAGGGAGGATTGTGGGGTAGCTTATTAGAAAATCACATCTGGTTTCTCAAGATTCATCCTGTGGCTGGAATCAGTAGAATGAATTGGCTAGAATTTGAAGTCGATTATAGAAAGCGAAAAAATGGGGTATAATGATTTCAAATGAGAACAATGTTTTTTGTGCTATAAAAAAGCCCCTCCACTAAAGAATCTATCTATAGTTTGGATTGTATATCGTAGCAAGTGCAGTGAAAACGAATTAGAATATTATTGCCACCATAAGACTAGGAGTAAGCAGGATGATAAAGGGAAATGTGAAAGAAGACGTCAAGAATTTAGATAAACTTTTCGATGAAGCCTACCAGAAGCAGATGAAGGAAATCAATGACCAACTTGAAAAAAACATCCTATTTGTTTTGGTGGGCAATGTCAATTCCGGCAAATCTTCTACTGTTAATGCTTTAATGCAGGAGGAAGTCGCCAAAGTCAGCTGGAAACCTGGAGAAACTCTGAATGTCAAAGAGCATAAATATACGGAGAAAATATCCTTTGTAGATACTCCCGGCCTTGATGATATTATCAAGGATAACTCAGAGATTACGCTAAATTACTATAAGAAGGCCGACGTGATCCTATTCTTTTTAAACGCTGCCGGTACAGGACTATCTTTAACAGAAAAAAAGGTCTTTGAAAAAATAAAAAAGCAAAACAAGAATATCATTATCGTGCTAAATAAAATTGATGCCGCCGAGGATATACCAAATTTAACGGACCATATAAGTAGGGAGCTGGGGACAAAGTACAAACTGATTCCTATATCATCAAAGACCGGCCAAAATATAGATAAACTAAAGGAAGCCATACTAGAGCTTTTAAAATCCAAAAAAAAAGACATTCTCTTCGCTAAGCATGTGAAAGAGAAATCTTCCATTGCTCAAAGATGGATTTTAACCGCCTCTTTAAGTGCTGGAGCAGTGGGGGCGGCTCCCATCCCTGGAGCGGACATTGTACCCATTTCAGCAATACAAATTAGCTTGCTATTAAAATTATCCCATTTGTACAACAATCCCATTTCAAAGGATAAAGCCAAGGATATGGTTCTAACCACCATTACAGGCAATCTGGGCCGAGCTGCCTATAGGCAGCTGGTTAAACTCCTACCGGGCTATGGTCAATTGCTAGGGGGAGGGGTGGCCAGCAGCATGACCTTTACCTTTGGGCAAGCCATTAAATATGCCTATGAAAACGAAATTGATCTTAATTTGGAATCATTAAAGGGTATTTACGAACTACTGAGTAAGCTAGATATTAAAGTCTAAGGCTTTAAAGATTAATGGGTTTTGAAAACAGAAGGCACCCCACTGATTATTGAAAGGAAAATAAAATGGCCAGCATAGAAGTAAATAAAAAAGCACCGGATTTTCAAATGAAGGATTTTAAAGGGGATGAGTTTACACTTTCGAGCTTTAAGGGAAGCAAGAATGTACTCATCGTATTAAACCGAGGGTTTACTTGACCTTTTTGCCGAAAGCATATGATGCAGTTGCATCAAGACTATAATGAGTTTGAAGAAAAAGACACCAAGATCGTAGCCATTGGGCCTGAGAATGCTGAGAAATTTAAAAAGTACTGGGAAGAGAACCACTTGAAGTTTTATGGGATTCCCGATGAAGAGCACACTGTGCTAAAATTATATGGCCAAGAAGTAAACCTTTTCAAATTAGGAAGGATGCCGGCCCAAATGCTAATAGACAAAGAAGGTATGCTAAGATTTATACATTATGGACATTCTATGTCGGATATCCCAGAGAATGCTGAGATTTTTAAACTCATAGATAGTATGTAGAAGCTTTTACCAAGTGTCTTACTAGGAAGCTCACTGCTTTCTACTTGCTGAGACCTTGAAGTGGCGCCAACTCCCCAAGTGAGTTGGGAGGGCATTCCACTAAAATTTAGCAAGCCCATATTTTTTGTATTGTCACTTCCCAGGAAGTGAAATAAAACAAATCCCAGGAAAACCTTGGGATTTGTTTTATTTAGATATAAATTTTAAAGGTTAGATAGGCTCTTGGTGCTTTCCCATCCTTTAGCCTAGGCCCACATCCAGCAACATCATAACGGCAAAGCCCACCATATAGCCTATGGTTGTGACATCAGAGTGAATGCCGGCACCTTTTTTCTGTCCTTCGGGGATGAGTTCCTCAACAACTACATACATCATAGCTCCCGCTGCAAAGGACAGTGCATAGGGGAGAATGGGTCTCATGGCGATTACGGCAAAGGCTCCTAGAACACCAGATATTGGCTCAACAATTCCCGAGGCTTGACCATAGAAAAAAGCTTTGCTTCTAGAAAGTCCCTCCCGTCGTAGGGGGATGGATACCGCTGCCCCCTCGGGAAAGTTTTGAAGCCCAATTCCTAGGGCCAGGGCTACAGCTCCCGCTAGGGAAGCCGAGGGAAGCCCGTAGGCCACAGCTCCAAAGGCCACACCCACGGCCAAACCTTCGGGTATATTGTGTAGGGTAATGGCCAGTACAAGAAGGATACTTCTTTGCCAATTTGTCTTAATACCCTCGGCATCGGAGGTTTTCATCCCAGGGTGAAGATGGGGCAGCAATTTATCTACTACTAGCAGAAAGAGTCCGCCTCCAAGAAAACCAATGGCAGCCGTTAGCCAGGGAGTTTGGCCAAGTTCTTCGGCCATTTCTATTCCCGGAGCCAAAAGAGACCAAAAACTGGCTGCGGTCATTACCCCGGCGGCAAAACCTAGCATGGCATTTAGGGTATTCTGATTTATTTTCTTAAAGAAAAAAACCAGCGATGCCCCAAGGGCCGTAACGGCCCAGGTAAACATGGTGCCAATAAAGGCCTGCATAACCGGAGAAAACTGTGATAACCATTCAAACATATAATTCCTCCTCAAAATAAGATACCTATTTATTATAATTAGTACTTATACCCATTATTTAGTAAAACCGACTTTATAAAGATAAAAAGATAATGAGGTAAAAAGATGAATGGTTTTATCTTTTATCTCTAAAGGCCGTGGCCCTAGGTGGAAATCCCGGAAAAGACAACACAGGGAAAAACCATAAGACCTGAGATAAACCGAATTACCTTAAAATCGGAGGATTTTTCGGATCTTTTTTTTAGTGCTTCCATGCTGGGATAAAGGCTTTGTTATAATATTCATCCATAATATTTATGACTTCTTCGGATTGAAAATATTCTTTGACCTTTAAATAATTTGGATTTTGTAAGTCTTCTTTGCGAACCACTAGGATGTTAATTAGGTCTTTAACATGGGGGTTTTTCTTAGAATCCACTTCTTCTAGGAAAATAGAATCTTGGGCAGGTTTTTTGCCATAGGAAACAGCTAAGTCGCCATTAATAACCGCTAGATCCACATCGGATAGCATCGATGGGATGAGGTCCGCTTTAACATTTTTTACTTGGAGATTTAGATTGTTTTCCCTAATATCCAAAATAGAAGGCAAGTAGCCTTTAGCGGGGTCGACTTTAATCATGCCTGCTGCTTCCAGTAGCTTTAAAGCCCTTCCGCCATTGGTAACATCATCGGGAATGACAACAAGACTATTTTCTGTCACCTCATTCATATTTTTATATTTATCAGAATAGATTCCTAGGGGATCGATAATGGTTTCTGCCAGCACCGCTAAGTCATAGTTAAATTCTTTTATTTCCTGGTTAAGGTATAGGTAATGTTGGAAGGCATTCATATGGATTTCTTTTTGAGCCAGGGCCTGATTGGGAATACTGTATTCATTGAATACTTTCAGTGTCAAAGTAATTCCTTCTTCTGAGAGTTTATCTATAACTGGTTGCCAATACTTATAGTGTTCTCCCACCACGCCTACAACAATTTCTTCGTTTTCCACTTTTTGTGCACATCCTGCCGTAAGCAGTAGAACAACCAATAAACTAATTAACAACTTTTTCATTTTTCTTTTCTCCTTTGTTTAATTTCTTTAGCGCAAGCACTGCGCTAAATTGAATAAGATAAACCATTGCCAGAATAATGATTACGGTAATATAAGTGATATCCAGCATATTTCTTCTGAGTCCATACATAAGGGCCAAATCACCAATGCCTCCTCCTGCAATGGCACCCACCATGGTTGTTAGAGAGAGTAGACTAATCAGTGTAATGGTGATGGCTCGAATAAGACCTGGAATCGCTTCGCGTAGATATACTCTATACACAATTTCAAAGTTTGAACATCCCATGGAGATGGCAGCTTCGATTAGGCCATCTTCTACATCCAGCAGGGCCGATTCGATTTGTCTTGCGAAAAATGGTGCCGTTGCAAAGACCAGGGGCACAATGGATCCGGCTAATCCCAAGGTTGTACCTACTAGTAATCTTGTCAGTGGAAAAATAGCCACCAGCAAAATCACAAAGGGAACTGCTCTAAAGACATTTACAAGACTGTCAATGAGTTGAAATAACAGTTTGTTTGGAAATAGCCCCTTTTTTCTAAATAGAACTAGCCCAATGGCCAAAACCAGTCCGATGAGAAATGCGATAGCTCCGGCAATGACAACCATCTTAATGGTTGCTAGGGTTTCGGTGAAGATGATGACTTTTAAGTCCATCACATTGGGAAAAAGTTTTTCTAAATTATTCATTTTCCTCAAACTCCTTTACTAAAACTCCTTGGCTGGATAAAAACCTTAAGGCGGATTTTACGGATTTATCTTCTCCCTCAATAATAATGACGAGATGGCCGATGGACTCTCCAGAAATAATTTCGATTTTGCCGGCGATAATATTTATCTCCAGCTGATATTTTTTGATTAAAGTGGCAATGAGGGCCTTACTGGCAGACTCTTGTTTATAAATAAATTCATACAAGTGGCTGTTTTCCTTAAAGAGCTTATTTTTATCAATGAGATTTCGGATTTCCTTGTGGTTAAAACTTTCTTGTATAAAGCTTTTTGTCAGTGGTTTTTTTGGGTTAGTAAAGATATTTATTACTGTATCCACTTCAATTATTTTGCCTTTATCCATAATGGCGACCCTATGGCAGATGCTTTTAATCACACTCATTTCATGGGTAATCAGAATAATGGTAAGATTTAATTTCTCGTTTAATTCTTTAAGTAGAGACAAAATAGAAGCCGTGGTCTGAGGATCCAGGGCACTGGTTGCTTCATCGCAAAGAAGCACATGGGGATCATTGGCCAGGGCTCTGGCAATGGCCACTCTTTGCTTTTGCCCTCCCGACAATTGATTGGGGTAATTGTTTACCTTGTCGCTGATGCCCACTATTTCTAATAAAGCCAATACTTTTTCTTTGACTTCGGACTTGGTTTTAGTGCCAATGGGGAAGGCTACGTTTTCAAAGACCGTTCTTGAAGCCAGAAGATTGAAATTTTGAAAAACCATTCCGATTTTTTTGCGTTCATGGCGCATCTGTTTTTTTGATAAAGACAATAGGTCATGACCCTTAAAGATTACTTTTCCCTTTTCAGGTTTTTCAAGAAGATTTAAACACCGTATTAGAGTTGATTTGCCTGCTCCGCTGGATCCGATAATTCCGAATATTTCGCCTTTATCTATCCTTAGGCAAACATTTGAAACCGCTTCCACTTGACCCCCCTCAGAGATAAAACTTTTATAAACTTCTTTTAGCTCAAACATCCTTTGCCTCCCAAAATAAAAAAGCCCCTTCCTATACCCATAGGACGAAGCTCTCGTGTTACCACCTAATTTTATGAATATCTCACGATATCCATCTCTTCAAGTACGCTTTTAAAAAAAGTTATACTCTAGTACGTTAACGGGTACTACCGGCATAGCCTAAATTATTTCGGTATGCGACTCCTGGGCCATTTTCTATAAGTTTTCATTTATCTATTTTCACCACACATAGACTCTCTGAGAAATTTAAACCTATATACTTTTCCAATCATTGCCTTTATTACTATTCAATTGAGCCCATTATACCCCTAGGTTACGGTATTTGTCAACATAGTTGTCGCTTTTTCATTACTACCATTTACTCTAGGTTATTTCTCAAAGTAAACTGGACACCTTGGATATCTAGTATCCATTTTACTGTAAGAAATGATACCGTCCAGTTTACCATAGGAAAACCTGTATAATAAAAACGTGTTCCTTCGGTTCTTTTGG
>JAAYGQ010000028.1 GCA_012727635.1 Tissierellia bacterium
AACAAAGTGGCGATATTGCTCTAGGGGTAAACAAATCCCAGGAAGCCAAAAGAAAAGAAAATGGCGACGATTCTCTAGGGGCAGGGGACCAGGGAATGATGTTTGGCTTTGCCTGCGATGAAACGCCGAGCTATATGCCCATGCCCATCTATCTTGCCCATGAGCTCACCAAGGCCCTGGCGAAATTGCGTAAGGATGGTGTGGTTGATTATCTGCGTCCCGATGGAAAAAGTCAGGTAACGGTGGAATATGAAGACGAAAAGGTAAAGCGAGTAGATACCGTTGTCCTATCCACCCAGCACAGTGAACGAGTCAGTATGAAGCTGCTAGAAAAGGATATGCAGGAACTGATTAAAAGAGTGATTCCTGCAGAACTTCTTGATGAAAATACAAAGATCTATATAAATCCCACGGGTCGCTTTGTTATGGGTGGCCCCCAGGCCGATACTGGCCTTACGGGAAGAAAAATTATTGTGGACACCTATGGTGGCTATGGACGCCACGGCGGCGGTGCCTTTAGCGGTAAAGATCCCACAAAGGTCGACCGCTCGGCTAGCTACGCTGCCCGTCATGCGGCCAAAAACATTGTAGCGGCAGGCCTTGCAAAAAAAGTTGAAATCGAACTGAGCTACGCCATTGGTATTGCTAGGCCTGTCAGCATTTTTGTAGACAGTTTTGGCACCGGTGTGCTTAGCGATGAGAGGCTTCAAGAGATCGTTAACAAATACTTTGATTTTAGGCCAGCTTCCATTATAAAAAATCTTGATCTACGCCGACCCATCTATAAACAAACGGCAAGTTATGGCCATTTCGGAAGGGACGATCTAGATCTTACTTGGGAGCGTCTCGATCGAGTGGATGAGTTAAAAAAAGAAATTGGAAGGTAGACCCCCTTGGTTGGGGTCTTTTTCTGTTATACTAAAAGCCGAGGTGAATGTGGAATTTAGTGGAGCCGTGGCAGAAATAATATTTGAAAGTCCCAGGGACTATTATAAAGTGCTTCTTGTTGAGGGCGATGACCAGGTCCTAGTGGTTCAGGGAAATCTTCCCGGTGTAGGCCTGGGAGATTATGCGGTTTTTAAAGGGGAGATTGAAAATCATCCCCGTTTTGGCGAGCAGTTAAAGGTTCATTCCTTTGACTTTGCCCAGCCCACTCAAATCCATAGTATAGAACTTTTTTTAAGCTCCGGCCACGTCCGGGGCATCGGCCCTGTTATTGCAAAGCGTATCGTAGAAGCCTTTGGGGCTAAAACCCTGGATGTCATGAACTATGATATTGACGCTTTGCGCCGGGTTCCCGGTATTGGCAAAAAAACCTTTGAAAAGATTAAAGCCGATTATGAGGCCATGGGGGCCAAAAAAGATCTGATCATTTATATCCAAAATCTTGGTTTTAGCCCCTTTTTAACGGCCCGGATTCTTTCGAATTTTGGTGAAGAAGCCCGCTCAATCATAGAGGACAATCCCTATAGATTAATGCAGATTGAAGGAATAGGCTTTGAGAGCTGTGAAAAACTGGCTAGAGCCCAGGGTTTTTCCCTGGAGGACTCTAGAAGGCTTCTTGCCTTTGTACAAGATCATCTGCAAAGGGCTCTCTATCAAGGCCATGTCTACCTTCCTAGGGAAGATGTACTGGAAAAGATCGAGTATCTGGGACTATTTAGTGAAGAGGATTTGCAAAGGCTCTTAGTACAGGGCCATCTTATTGATGAAAAGGGTCGCCTATACCTTCCCCATGTCTATGAAGCCGAGGGCCGCGTAGTGGCAGATTTGCTTCGTATTAGTAAAAGCCCCCTAGCGGAAATGGCCTTTGATGAAAGCCTGCTGGAAGGGGAACTGGGGGTAGAATTTTCCCAGGAGCAGCTCCAGGCTCTGGAGCTCAGCCTAAAGACCCCTCTAAGTATTATTACCGGAGGTCCCGGTACGGGCAAGACCACACTCATTCACGCCCTGGTCACGCTCTTTCCCCAGGGGCTTGTGCTGTGTGCCCCCACAGGAAGAGCAGCCAAGCGCATGGAAGAAACCACGGGAATGGAGGCCAAAACCATACATAGGCTCCTAGAGTATCGCTTTGATGAAGAAAAGGCACTGTTGGGCTTTGATCGCAATAGAGAAAACCCACTGGAAGCCCAGATTCTCATTGTCGATGAAGTCAGTATGGTGGATATTTTTCTTATGAAACAGCTCTTAGAAGCCTTTCCCGATAAAGCTCGCCTGATCTTTTTAGGCGATGAAGATCAGCTGCCCTCGGTGGGCCCCGGTAGAGTTCTGGGAGATATGATCTCTTCGGGAGTTTTGCCCGTTTCCAGATTAAAGCAGATATTTCGCCAGGATGAGCATTCTTTGATTCCAATCAATGCAGCCAAGGTTCTAAGGGGCGATGAAGATTTACTGCGTGATAGCAAGGGCGACTTTTTTATGATTTCTTCCACAGGGCCCCAGGGCCTAGTAAATCTAGTTAAAAACCGCCTGGCACCCTATTATGGCTTTGACCCCCTCTGGGAAATACAGGTACTGACCCCAACAAAGACTGGACCAATGGGAACAAGAGCTTTGAACCGCCTTTTGCAAGAGGCTCTAAATCCCTACCTAGGGGGTCCCAAGATTCAGCACGGCGATAGGGTTTTTCAAAAAGGCGATAAGATTATGCAAACGAGAAACAACTATCAAATAGAGTGGGTGGATCAAAGCTCCTTGGATAGGGGGCAAGGAATCTTCAATGGTGATATCGGAGAGATTATCGATATTGTTAAAGGGGAGATGGTGATTTTATTTGATAGAATTCGACTTGCCCGGTATACAGGCGAGCAGCTGATGGAAATTGAGCATGCCTATGCAATGACCATTCACAAAAGCCAGGGCAGTGAATTTGACTGCGTGGTGCTGGTGGCAGAAAGCGTGCCTCCGCTTTTATGCAATCGAAATCTACTTTATACTGGTATGACCCGGGCGAAAAAACTCTTAGTTATTTACTATGGAGGACAAAGCCTTCGCCGCATGATACAAAGGGTCGATAGCTTTAAAAGATACAGTGCTCTGGGGGGAATCTTAAAAGAATACACAAAGGAAGAGTAGCTCGGTGCTACTCTTTTTTTATTTTTAGAAGCTAAACTGGAGATATGGCACTCTTTGGTTTTTATCGGTGTGAGCTTTGTAAAGAAGAGCTCTTTGAAGAAAAATATTTTTGTGAAGAATGCATGGAAGAGCTGGAAGCCTATCTACTGATGGATCGCTTAGAAGAGGAGGGTTACTATGTCTACTCTCTTTTCTTTTATGAGGGCATCATTAAGGATCTTATTCGTAGATGGAAATTTCACGGCGCTAGCTACCTTGTCCATCCTCTGACGGAGCTTCTTTGCCGCTTTATTAGAGAAAACGATCTTTTTGTCGAAGCCTTCAGTTATATACCTATGCACAGAAAAAAGAAATTTATAAGAGGTTTTGACCCTATGGAGGATCTCTCAAGGAATCTGGCGATGGCTATGAACAAAGAACATTTGAGAACTCTAGAGAGAGTAAGAAAAACAAGACCCCTTTATCCCATGAAACCCGAAGAAAGAAAAAGGGAGTTAAGAGGTTGTTTTAATGCCATCGCCGGAGGAGAAGCTCGTCGACTGGCCCTAGTAGATGATATATATACAAGCGGAGCTACCACTGGGGAGGCGGCGAGAAGTCTTTTTAGTGGTCACTATCAAGAGTTTTATTTCTTAATTCTGGGTAAATAAAGGATATTTTTTCGGTGATAGGGTATAATGAGGGTAAGCTCAATTAAGGTCGCTTTTGGCATGAAACTATCTAAACAGGAAGAGGTTTAATCATGAAATTTGAAATCAACGGAAAAAATTTTCGTGTTGACGATGATTTGCGTCAACGAGTAGAAGAAAAACTCAGTAAATACAGTCCTTATTTCAATGAAGAGGTTACTGCTACAGTAAATTTTTCCCAGGTCAAAAATCTCCAAAACGTTGAGATTACCATTCCCCTGAAAAACGGAGCCATTATCCGGGTAGAAGAACAGAGTTTTGAGATGCTTACCAGTATCGATAGGGCAGTAGAAAAACTTGACCGGCAGATACGAAAACATAAGACGGCTCTGAGAAAAAGATACCAAGCCCATGACTCTATCCGTTTTGAAGGAATTCCCGAGGCCGAGGAAGATGAAAGAGAAGAAATTCAAATTGTCCGGACTAAGAATTTCCCCATTAAACCCATGAGCCCCGAGGAAGCCGTTATGCAAATGGAACTTATAGGCCATGATTTCTTTGTTTTTCTAAATGCGGAAACCGATGAAGTCAATGTTGTCTATAAGAGAAAAAATGGTGGCTACGGTTTGATTGAACCGATCCTTTAATAAGAACAACAGGCTTTGTCCTTTAAAATGAAGACATAGGTTTTCCAGCAGTAATCCTTCGGGATTACTGCTTTTATGTCTATAGGCTTTGAATTTTGAGAAATTTACTTTATTCTAGGACTATTGGAGAAATTGAGGTAGAATATAAATGGTATCGATGATCCAATAAACCCTAAAGCAAATCAAGGAGGCCACTAGATATGGTGCAGGAAATAGCAAAAAAGGCAATTGAGAATAAAGCAGCAGAGCTCTCCGAGCTTTCGAGAAAGATCTGGGAGAACCCCGAGATCGCTTTTAATGAGTACAAAGCTTCGGCTTGGACAGCGGATTTTTTAAAGGAAGAAGGCTTCGATGTCGAGCTTGAATATGCCGGATTACCCACGGCAATCAAAGCGACCTGGGGAAGTGGAAAACCCGTCATCGGTTTTTTAGGAGAGTACGATGCTCTACCGGGGATGAATCAAAATATTTCGACTCAAAAAGAAGCTAGCCTGGAAGGGGCTCCGGGCCAAGGATGCGGGCACAATCTTCTGGGCGTAGGCCACGTGGGCGCCGTTCTAGGTATGAAAGCGGCCATGGAAGAGAAGAAACTACAAGGAACCATCATTTATTATGGCTGCCCTGGCGAAGAAGTTCTAACAGGCAAAGGCTTTATGGCAAGGGGTGGGGCCTTTAGAGAAATGGATGTAATGATGGCCTGGCATCCCAGTACGCGCAATGAAGTGAGCCTGGGAACCATGACGGGTCTAAACAGTGTTCGATTTCACTTTAAAGGGCGCACTGCCCACGCCGGGGGAGATCCTCATAATGGACGAAGTGCCCTGGATGCCGTGGAACTTATGAATGTAGGAGCCCAGTATCTAAGAGAACATGTCACCGATGATGTGCGCCTTCACTATATTATCACCGAAGGGGGCGTTGCTCCCAATATTGTTCCTGACCGAGCTTCCTCCTGGTACTATGTTCGGGCTCTATCCAGAGAAGCCGTGGTTGAGACCTACAACCGACTCCTTAAAATAGCCCAGGGTGCCGCTCAGATGACCGAGACCGAGCTTGAGGTGGAATATCTAGGTGGATGCTACAATACTCAGCAAAATAAAGTTCTAGCAGAGTTAATCCATAAAACTATGGAAGAAACCGAGCTTCCCCAGTGGACTCAGCAGGAGCTGGAATTTGCCCAGGCCCTTAATGAGGTCAGTGCCAACTACGATGAGCTGGTAGCCAAGGGGAAAGTTCCTGAGGGCATGCATCTGGACACCCTTGTTGGTCCCATGGTTTGCAGAGATGGGTATGGTTCTACCGATGTTGGCGATGTCCAGCATATTGTTCCCGGTGTGTTTTTCACAACAGCCACCAATAATATCGGGGCGGCAGGTCATAGCTGGCAGATTACTGCCTGTTCCGGTAGTTCCTTTGGTTTCAAGGGCATGCTGCTGGCGGCTAAGGTTATGGCGGTTTCCGGACTAAAACTCCTAGAAGATCCAAGTATTATCGCAGCAGCGAAAAAGGAATTTGACCAAGTCATGAAGGGAAGAAGCTACCAGTGTCCCATTGATGATGACACCCAAATCCCCCGACCATAAAAACAAAAGAGCTTCGGCTCTTTTTTCTTGCTTGAATGGGCTTAAATTGGTAAAATTAAAGAGAAATGAGGTGCAAGATGAAATTAATAATAAAAGGAAAAACAAAGGACCTCTATGAGCTCGAAAACGGTCTTTATAAACTTCACTTTAAAGATGATGTGACAGGCAG
>JAAYGQ010000029.1 GCA_012727635.1 Tissierellia bacterium
ACATTTAACTTTTTAAGCATAAAAAATGAGATAGATGATTCTCTACCTCATTTTCTATCTACCTTTTACGATAATACATCTACCTTGCGAAGGATGTGTACAATAACTTTTCGTTTAAAGGCTTTGAGCATAGAAACTATCATAGCCACTACTACTACGGAGAATATGCCTTCTGAACCGATAGTTCCTATTTAAAGTACCTCAAGACCTCCACTGAACATTAGGATGAGACTTAATAATTCAATAGCCAGGGCCCAAACAATGATCATGGCAGACTTTGCTCTTCAGTTCCTTCCGATGCAGCAACTGTACTGTAGTAAGCTGCTGAGTTGGCTGAGCTTGCTAGAAAAGTTAGTAAATTTATACATATTACAAAACCTAATAATTTACTAAAGGATAAGGTCTCAAGCATCTAAATCATTCTGGCTGTAGGATCAGTTCCTAGTGCTCCCCAGATGTGAACAGCTTGCATCTGTGCGTGTATGCTCTTCCACTTTTATCCCCGTGACCAAGGGTTTAGATTATCCTAGACATTGGCGTAGATCCCCATCTTTTTGATGTATTCCAATACAGGGTCTGGAACCAAATAACGAGCAGATGCACCGCTAAGGATAAGCCTTCGAATGTAGCTGCTGGAAAGATCAATATCTGGAAAATCCATTAAACGGATATCCCCAGGGTACTGGGCTTTTAGGCGTTGGACCTGGGACTCCAGCTCCCTTGGACTGTGACTGGGACGATAGGCAACAAGGAAAATCACTTCTCTTAAAAGCTCCTCAAAAGTCATCCAACCTTCAATTTGCGTGATGATATCAGCCCCTATAATAAAGTAAATCTCAGCTCCTGGGTACTGTTTCTTTAGGGCTTCAATGGTATCGATACTATAGGATGACTCAGATTGAGACATTTCTAGCTCCGAAACTTCAAATTTTGGATTATCTTGGATGGCAATTTCCACCATACGAAGGCGAGTCTTGGCATCGGTCATGGGTAAATGGCGCTTAAAGGGACCTGGCTTTGCCGGCAAGAAAAAAATGCGTTCCAGCTGACAAAATTCAAGGGCAGCTTGAGCTAACATAAGGTGTCCCACATGGATGGGATCAAAAGAGCCTCCAAAAATACCTATTCGCTTTCTTGTAAGTTTTTCCATCTTAATCATACCTTTCGACTGAGTCCTCTTGTTAGGCAAATCAACTCCCCCTTCTTCCTAGTTAGAAAAAGAAGCCTATTGATTGCCTTTTACTAGACCCATGGATTGTGAGTCCAAAATCAACCGGTCCCGCCTCCTGGCAATCTATGGTCTTTTCGGAGTTTATACCCACCCACCCTAAAATAACTTCTACACTAAGCTTTAGTATTAAAGGATTGGATGGAATAAATAATTTTCGCTTATCTTTTTACTGGTTCTATGCTTTCGACCACTTTATAGAAACTTTAATTTAGTATTTTATCTTTTGATTGCTCTTGTGGCCACAAAGGAAGGGATATTATGTTCGTGTAGATTGCCAATCGATTTGTATCTTCGTATAGATGGGTTAAATCTAGATTATAAACTGAAGTGCGCCACCCTTCTCAAAGTAAAAGAATAGCCCATAATGGAGCTTCCGTGTGGAATGAAGGTATTACGACACCACTTAACGCAGGCACATTATGAGCTATCCCCTTCTTAGTACATCCCCGCAGGGGCGCATTCAAAACTTTCAGGGCTTAGGCTACTCAAACCGGAGAATTGCTTTGCTGATCCTTACTGCTACTGGCAAAGAGGAAGTAACGAAAACTCCAATGGACTCCTAAGAGAGTTCTATCCTAAGAAGACGGATTTTGCTCTAATTCCTGAGGAGGAACTAACCCAGAATTTATACCTAATCAACAACAGACCAAGAAAATGTTTAGGTTGGAAATCACCATTCAAGGATTTCTACAGGAAGTGGTGCACTTGACTTGACAATTCATCTTAAACAAAACATTTTACTAGATATGAAAGCTTAATCCTTTTTTTATCTAGAAGGGGCCATAATTTGTAAAGTATGCTATAGAAACTGCTATAGAGGCAACTACTATAAGCGCAACTACTAATTTCCATATGTGTTTGACCCAACTACCATACGGTATATCTCCAAAGGAAAGGACATAAATCATATTTGGCCAAATCATATTGGTTATTCCGCCTCCCAATATAAAGGCTAAAACTGTAGTCTGTCTAGTAATTCCCAGGATATCACTTAATGGGATCAAAATAGGTAAAGTAGCTGCCGCTCTTCCAGCCGAGGAACCGATAAAGAAAGTAACTATACTGTAAAGTAAAACCATTCCTATAACGGTTACAACTCCACTTACTTGAGATAATGGCGTAGCCAGTGAATGGATAATTGTATCCAATATTTGACCGTCTGCTAAAATAATGGCTATAGCTCCAGTAAATCCAGCTATTATAGCACCACTAGTAATTCCAGCCATCCCCGCAGTAAATTCCTTCGCAATAGTATTTGGACCATAGCCTGCAGCAAATCCAGATAATATACCAGAAATAAGAAGTAAAGCTGCCATTTGATTGGTGCCCCAGCCGAATCCCTCTATCCCGTAGGCTGCAATTATCAGTCCTATAGAAAATATCACTAAGACTAGCTTGTGCTTAGTTGTAAAAGGTCCGATATCTTCAATCGTGAATTGCGATTGGTCAACTTCACTTTCATAACCATGCATTACACTGTTTTCAGGATTCTCTTTTACTTTCTTAGCATAATATAGGAAGTATGCTGTACTAATTAACATAAATACCACATAAACTCCGCTACGATAGCCTAAACCGGATAAAACTGGAAGACCTGCCATTTCTTGGGCAACAACGACTACATATGGGTTTATTGTCGAAGCCGCAAAGCCAACCCAGGTAGAAGTTCTTACGATATCAAAGCCTACTACTTTATCATAACCCAGGCTTAGCGCCATTGCGATCCCAAGGGGAATAAATGGTATTATCTCTTGGGCAAAGCCCAATAAAGAACCCGCTAAAGAACAAATAATTATTGTTACAACTAACAGAGGCGCATCTTTTCCTTTGAATTTATCTACCAGTGCAATAAGCCCAGCATCGATTGCACCGGTGCTTTTTACGACTGCAATAGAACCTGCAACAATAAATATAAATCCAATTACTCCAGACATAGATCTTATTCCCAGTGGAATGGCCACTATAGCGTCAAAAAATCCCACTGGCGAGCTTTCTATGTACTTAAAAGACAGAGGGTCGACCATCTCTCTACCTGTTACTTCATCGAGGACCCTATCGTATTGACCGGCCGGCACAAGCCATGTTGCTATAACCGCAACAAATATCAATAACATTATTATTGTATAGCCATTTGGATTAAAAGGTTTTCTTTGTTTTTTAGGTGTTTTACCTGATTTAGTATCCACTTAAATTCCTCACTTTCATAAAATCCTTTAATATAAATCTATTTCTTTGTTTTAGCTGAATTAATAAACCACTCAAAGACATTCCCTGCTACTTCGTCTTTTCGTTGTAGTTCTTCAGGATGAAACTGAGTTCCTACTAAAAATTGGGGTTTTGTTGTCTCTATGCCTTCAATTACTCCATCTACCGCTGTAGCAGAAACGATAAAATCTTTTGGTACTTTATCTACTTCTTGGATATGATAACTGTTGACGCCCCATTCTTCTTTGCCAATTCGCTCAAATAAATTGCTATCTTTATTTAGAATGACATCATGCCATGGCAGGGATCCAGATATATTTTGCGAGTGGCCTGTAATGGTTTCTTTTGCTAAGCTTCCACCGAAAACTTCCACCAACATCTGAAATCCTCTACAGATTCCCAGTACAGGTATTTTTCGTTCATTAGCCTGGTCCATTAGTGCCGCTTCAAAGTCATATCTTACCGGTTGTTGACCTCTGAGAGTTGGAAGGTTATCATTGGATTTTCTTTTAACATCGCCACCGCCAGAAAACAAAATTCCATCTACTGTATCTAGTATCCTATCTAAATACTCATCAAGGGATTCTTCGGTATATTGGGGAACCAGTAGCATGGGAATGCCACCATATTTAGCCACTGCCTCTACGTAAACCTGGCCTACATAGTAGTAGCCTCCCTCTTCTCTCGAATCTCCCCAGGTTTCTACACTCCAAGGGCAAGTAATACCAATAATTGGTTTTTTCATTTAAAGCCTCCTAATATTTATATCCTATAGGTTTAATTGAATTAAAAGGGTCCGTAATTGATCATTCCGGATACGGAGACTAGTACTATACCGGCCGCAGTTAGCAATAACACAAGCTTTAGTATATGAGGGAACCACTTATTATAAGGTATGTCTGCAAAGGCTAGATAATATATCATTGCAGGCCAAAGCATGTTGGTGATACCATCGCCGAATTGAAAGGCCAGTACCGTTGATTGTCTAGTAACGCCAATGACGTCGGACAGGGGAACCATAATGGGCATGGTTGCTGCAGCCTGACCGCTCCCAGAACCGATAAAGAAGTTAATTAGAGATTGAATTAAAAACATGCCTACAAGAGATAGTGATGTTCCCATTCCTATAAGTGGTGTTGAAAGTCCATGAATGATGGTGTCCAGCACCATTCCATCCTGGAGAATGATTACTATGGCTCTGGCAAATCCTACGATTAAGGCTCCAAAGGTAACGCCTCCCATGCCTTTACTGAACTCTTTTGCCAATTCATTGGGGCTTAGTCCCCCAACAATTCCCATAAGTATTCCAAAACCCAAAAACAGAGCGGATAATTCAACGGTGTACCAGCCATATTTTATTACTCCATAAATTAGGAAAAATATATTTATTGCAAATAGAGCAAGTACCAATTTATGCCTAAGTGTAAATCCGCTGATACTATGAAGATTAA